>JBDKLN010000118.1:0-6482 GCA_039806045.1 Pseudomonadota bacterium | reverse complement strand
CGTCATCAGGCCTTCGTACTTGCCGTCGTAGTTCTTCGGTTCCCAGGCCTGGCTGCCGGTCTGCGCTGCGTCGAAGGTAATCGGCGCGTCATTGACGATGGTGCCCGGGCTCAGGCCCTTTTCCAGCGATGCCGAGTAGATGAAGGGCTTGAAGGACGAACCCGGCTGGCGCCAGGCTTGTGTCACATGGTTGAACTTGTTGCGGTTGAAATCGAAGCCACCGATCAGAGACCGAATGCCGCCGTCTTCCGAGTTCACCGATACAAAAGCTGATTCCACTTCGGGCAACTGGATGATGGACCAGCCCTTGTCGTCCTGCATCACGCGGATGATCGCGCCGCGCTTGATGCGCTTGTTGGCCGCCACCTTGTCCGTCAGCGCCGATGCGGCCGTGCCCAGTCCCGTTTCCTGGATCGTGATCTCTTCGCCGGAGGCCAGCAGCGCGCGCAGGCTCTTGCCGCTGGTGGTCAGCACGACGGCTGCGATCAGGCCGTCGCTGTCCGGATGCTCGGCCAGTTCGTTCTCGATCGCCGCCTCGGACTCTGTCTTGCCCGACGGGATATCCATGTAGCCCTCGGGGCCACGATAAGCCTGGCGCTTCTCGTAATCGAGCACGCCGCGGCGCAGCGCGAGGTAGGCCGCATCCTGGTCGGCCTTGGTGATGGTCGTGAACACGTTCAGGCCGCGCGTGTAGGCATCGTCCTTGAACTGGTCGTAGACCATCTGGCGCGCCATCTCGGACACGTACTCGGCATGGACGCCAAAGTCATTGCTGTCCATCTTGATCTTCAGTTGCTCGTTGCGCGCCTGCTCGTACTGCGCGGTGGTGATGTAGCCGAGGTCATACATGCGCTGCAGGATGTACTGCTGGCGCGCCTTCGCACGCTTCGGGTTCACCACCGGGTTGTTGGCCGACGGCGCCTTCGGCAGGCCGGCCAGCATGGCCGCTTCGGCGACCGTAATCTCCTGCAGTTTCTTGCCGAAGTAGATCTGCGCGGCTGACGCGAAACCGTACGCGCGCTGGCCGAGGTAGATCTGGTTCATGTACAGCTCGAGGATCTGGTCCTTGGTCAGCGTCTTTTCGATCTTCCAGGCCAGCAGCACTTCATACAATTTGCGCTTGATGGTCTGTTCGCTGGACAGGAAGAAATTGCGCGCGACCTGTTGCGTGATCGTCGATGCCCCCTGACGACTGCCACCCAGCGCATTGTGGATCGCTGCGCGCAAGATGCCCCAGTAGTCGACGCCATGGTGCTCATAAAAGCGGTCGTCCTCGATCGCCAGCACCGCCTGCTTCATGACCTTGGGGATGTCCTTGTAGCGCACCAGGCTGCGGCGCTCTTCGCCGAATTCGCCGATCAGTACATTGTCGGCCGAGAAAACGCGCAATGGTTGTTTGGGCTGGTAAGTCGCGAGCGAATCGAGGTCCGGCAGGTTCGGATAGGCCATCATCAGCATGAAGCTGATCAGCAAAAAGCCGATGATCGCAAGGCCAGACAGGACACCGAACACACTGAGCGCCAGTCGCGCTGGAGCCGGCAATTTTTTCGGACGCTTTTCGGAAGAAGCATCCCCATCGGGGGTGTTCGTATTCATGCGGGGGAAGTCAGTGGGCTGCGCTTGATGCAGGTCATTATACCGGCAGGGGTGATGGCCGTTTTCCGGCGGTTTCGCTGCCGCCATGCGGCGGCGGGCAACTGGACGGGCCATTGCGCAGGGGCGGAGGACGATCGCACAAGCGGAGATTGGCTGGCGTCAACGCGGTGCGAGTTCGGGATGCGTAGGCAATTGGCAACGGAGCGTTGGGCTGGCATTTACATTTCGAAAAGCCCCTTGCTAGCATCCGCGACCTCTTTGAAAAAAGGCAATGCGCGTGGCGGACCGGTCGGGTTGGCTTTCATGGTGGCGGTGGCGAGGTGCGGGCGTGACACCGCTGGTCGGCGTCGATATCGCGCCGGCCAGCGTGAGCATCATCGAATTACAAGCTTCCGCACAAGGTCCACGTATTTCGCACCATGCGCAGCAGGCCCTGGCCGATGGTGCCTGGCAGTCGGCGCTCGATGGCGAACCGCAGACCCTGATCGATGCGGTCAGGCGCACATGGAAGGCCAGCGGCTCACGGCTGCGCAGCGCGGCGCTGGCCTTGCCCGCGGGCGCCGTGATTACCCGCACCCTGTGCCTGCCGCAGCCCGCGCATGACGATGAGCTGGAATGGCTGGTCGAGGCCGAGGCCGCGCAAACCCTGCCTTTCCCGCGCGAGGAAATCAGCCTCGACTTCGCCAACCTCGGCCCGGCGGCGAATGAAGACGGCATGATCGACGTGCTGCTGGTGGCAGCGCGTAGTGAGCGCATCGCACAACGGGTCGCCTGGGCCGAAGCTGCCGGGCTGAAGCCGGTCGTGGTCGGCGTCGAATCGCAGGCCGTGGTCGCGGCCATCGATCGCCTCTGCGGCGACAGGCGGCATGCCGAATCCATCCTTCACTTCTCCCGCGAGGGCACGCTCTGCCTGTTCGTGCGCGGCGATCGCGTGCTGTTCGAGCGCGAGCTGGGCAAGCCGCTGCCGACGCAGACCGCCAAGGCCGATGACTGGTATGCCAGCGAGGTCGAGGCCTGGCTCGATGCCGCCAGCCTCGAATGGCAGCGGCACGGCCAGTTGTTTGCGGCGTCTGCAGCGGATGGCGACATCGATCGCATCCATCTGGCGGGTGCCGGTGCGCTCGGCCCGCGGTTGGCCGACGGCTTGCGGCGACGGCTGGGCATTGATGTCAGCGTGCCGGAGCCTTTTCTGCACTGGCCCGGCGTGCAGTCCGGCGCAAGCGGGGGCGGTGGTATTGGTGACCTTGAGCGAGGCCGCGACCCTGGCGGTTCGTCATGCCTGCTCGCCTGTGGCCTGGCCTTGCACGGGCTGTGCCCATGAATTCGATCAACCTCCTGCCCTGGCGCGAGGCCCGGCGTCGCGAACGTCGCCGCCAGTTCCATGCGTTGCTGTTGCTGGCTGCATCGGCCGGGCTGGCCCTGGTGTTGCTGGGCGGCGCTCTGCAGGCACACTGGCTCGCCGTGCAAGATTCGCGCAATCAATGGCTGCGCTCTGAAAACCAGAGGCTCGGCAGCCAGCTCGACGAGATACGCCAGCTTGACGAGGCGCTGGCCCTGCTCGAGGCGCGCCGTACAGCCATCGAAGGCTTGCAACGCAGCCGCGGCCAGGCAGTGCAGTTGCTCGACGCACTGGCGCGCAGGGTGCCGGAGGGGATTGCGCTGCGCAGCGTGCGCCAGGCCGACCGAGTCACGCTGATCGGGTGGGCGCAATCCAATGCGCGCGTATCGGGACTGTTGCGCGAGCTGGATCGCATGCCAGGCATGACAGGCACGCCCGAGCTGATCGAAATAAAGGCAGCAACCCTGGGGCAAGGGCGTGACGCGCGGCGCCTGTTCGAATTCACGCTGACGTTACAGCCGGCAGCATCAATGGCCAACCCGCTGTCGGAAGCCAAGGCGGATCGACATGCAGGCCAGCATCGGAACGCCGGCGAGGTTGCGCGATGAATGCGGCCATCATCGACACCGGCCCTGCGATGCACAAGATGGTCTTCGACTGGCGCGCTCAGTTCCGCAGCCTGCACGGACGCCATCCGTCGCTGTGGCCGGTATTGCCTCGCGCCCTGTGCGCGCTGGCGACACTGTCCGCCGTATTGCTCGCGGGCTGGCGCCTGCTGTGGCTGCCGCAATGGGACGAGCTGGTGGCAGCCGGCATGCAGGAGCAAACATTACGCCAAACGTTCGCGCGCAACGCCGGACGCGCACGCGACCTCGATCGCCTGCGCCGACGCCGGTCCGACGTACAGGCCCAGGTCGAGACGATGGAACGCCAGTTGCCGGGTCGGGCCGACATGGATGCGCTGCTATCCGAGGTCAATCAGGCCGGTTTGGGGCGCGGCTTGCAGTTCGAATTGTTCAAGCCGGGCAAGGCGCAGGTATTCGACTATTACGCCGAGCTGCCGATCGATATCAGGCTGTCCGGCAGCTTTCACGCGCTGGCCGGTTTTGCGAGTGACGTCGCCAACTTGTCGCGCATTGTCACGCTTGAAGGTATCGCGCTTATGCAAGGGCGTGACGGGACGCTGGCCTTTGAAGGCATGGCGCGCACCTTCCGTTATCTCGACCGTGACGAACTGGCCACGCGCACCAGTCCGGCGTCCGGAGCCCAACAGCGCAAAGGGCGATAAGGGTGCCATGCAGGGGATCAGCGGAAAACTACCGTGCGCCGTCGTGCTGCTGGCCATCGCCGGCTGCGCGCCGGAGGTCGGCGATGACTTGCGCAGCTGGGCCGCGCGGGTGCGCAACGAAGCGCCCGAGCCGGCCGGCGATGCGCGGGCGGCACCGGTACCGGCCATCTTTGTCTATGACAGCGCCGGGCTTCGGGATCCTTTTGACGCATCGAAGCTGACCACCGAGTTGTCGGGTCCCGATCTGGCGCTGCGTCCGGATGCCGGACGGGCACGCGATGTCCTCGAAGGATTCCAGCTCGACAGCCTGCAGATGGTCGGCAGCTTGCGCCGCGCTGGCAAGGCGGTCGCTGTGGTGCAGGCCGAGCGCCAGTTGCATCAGGTGCGGGTTGGCGATCATCTCGGGCAAGACTATGGCGAGGTGACGGCCATCAGCGACGACGACATCGTCATCGCCGAACGCGTGCAGGACAGCGCCGGCAAATGGCAAGTGCGCGAAGCGCGGCTTGCGCTGCGCCGGGGCGGTGCGAAATGAGGGGCGGGAGCACATGCAAACTGCTTTCCCTGCTGCTGGCCGGACTCCCCGCACTCGGCCTCGGAACATCGCGGGCGGACGTAGCAGACATCGACGCGATGGCCGTCGCTGCGGTCAGTGCCGCCAATGCCGTGCAGGCCGTCGATGCATTGCGCGAGGGAGGCCGGCAGGTGCTGCGCCTGCGGCTGAAACAGGCCTTGCGCGCCTCGCCGATCAGCTTTGCCACCAGCATGCCGCCGCGCGTGGTACTCGACTTGCCCGATACCACGAACGCGACCGGCCAGGTGCGTCGCCTGCTGGATGTCGGCGACTTGCGCAGCGTGGACCTGGTGCAGGCACCCGGCCGCCTGCGCGTGGTGCTGAACCTTGCGCGCAGCCTCCCCTACGCACTGCATTCGGAGGGGCGTGACCTGGAACTGGCGTTGGGTGTTGCCGATGAGGGCGCCAAAGGCAGCTTGGGCGGCAAGGGTGCAGCTTCCTCGTTGTCCGGCACGTCCACCGCCGGTACGCGTTCGGCCGACCTCGCCTCGGCGCGCAATGCCGTCATCGACATCGATTTTCGGCGGGGCGACGACCAGGCCGGGCGCGTGATCGTCGACCTGTCGCAAGCGCAGGCCGCCATCGACGTACGCCGGCAAGGGCAGGCCATCGTGGTCGACCTGATGAAGACCGAGCTGCCGGCCGCGCTGCGGCGCAAGCTCGATGTGCGCGACTTCGGCACGCCGGTGCAATGGGTCAGCGCGGTGGCCAGTGGCGACAGGGTCCGCCTCAGCATCGAGCCCCAAGGCACGTGGGACCACACCGCCTGGCAGACCGACCGGCGACTGGTGGTCGAAGTGAGGCCAGTGAAGCCCGAGCAGCGCATGTCCGGACGGGGCTACCAGGGCGACCGGCTGTCGCTGAACTTCCAGAACATCGAAGTGCGTGCACTGTTGCAGGTGATCGCTGATTTCACCGGGCTTAACGTGGTGGCCAGCGACAGTGTCAGCGGCAACCTGACGCTGCGCCTCAAGGATGTGCCCTGGGATCAGGCGCTGGACATCGTGCTGCAGGCACGCGGGCTCGACATGCGGCGCAATGGCAATGTGCTGTGGGTCGCTCCCAAGGACGAATTGCTGACCAAAGAGCGGCTGGAACTCGAGCAGCGCGCGCAGATCGCCGAACTCGAGCCGCTGGTGACGGAGAGCTTCCAGCTCAATTACCAGAAGGCCGACGCCTTCCAGAAAGTGTTCGGGTTGGACGGCACGGCGGCCAGGGCCGGCCTGCTGTCGCGGCGCGGCAGCGCATCGGCGGAGCCGCGCACCAACAAGCTGTTCGTCACCGATACGCCGTCCAAGCTCGATGAAGTGCGGCGGCTGGTGCAGCTGACCGATGTGCCGACGCGTCAGGTGATGATCGAGGCGCGCATCGTCGAGGCCGACGACAAGTTCAGCAAGAACCTCGGCGTGAAGCTGGGCTTCCTCGATCTTAATGCTGCGCGCGGCGGCACCGCCGGCATCAATCTGCCGGGCAGCGCGCGGCTGGGCATGACGGGCGGCTACCAGGGCGTCGGCGAGCAGACCTTACAAGCCGCCGCGACCCCGGGCAGTTATGTGCCCAACACGCAATTTGTGAACCTGCCGGCCGCCTCGATCAACAGCGCGGCGCCAGGCAGCCTCGGCATCAGCATCTTCTCGCCCGGTGCGAACCGCTACCTGAACCTCGAGCTGTCGGCACTGGAAGCC
>JBDKLN010000117.1:0-2965 GCA_039806045.1 Pseudomonadota bacterium | reverse complement strand
ACCATCTACGACATGTGCAAGGCCGTCGACAAGACGATGGTGATGACCGACGTCCGCGTGATGGAAAAGCACGGTGGCAAGTCAGGCAGCTGGAAAGTCGAGTAAGCACGCCTTCCCGCCTGCAATGCATGCCCGCCTTGCGCGGGCATTTTCTTTTCCGGCGTCCGTTCGGGGATCCCCGGCACCCCCAGCCATCGCGCCTGCGCGCCTAGTCCGTCCGTCAGTTAGCCATTATGAAATCCTGATACCGCTTCGGTATCGCCCTCCGGGGACAAAGGTATTTGATCACCCCGACGGGCTTTCCTAGACTCGGCGAGTCCCGCAAGAACAATGACTTCCGCCGACCCATGAAATCTCACCTGCACTTCATCAACGGGCAGTTCGTGCCCAGCCAGGATGGCAAAACCTTTGAAAAACACGCACCGGTCGACAACCAGCTGATCGCCACAGTCGCCGAAGGCGGCGCCCGCGAGATTGATGCCGCCGTCGGCGCGGCGCGCACCGCCCTCAAGGGCGACTGGGGCAGACTCGGCACCGACAAGCGCGTCGCGATGCTGCATGCGGTCGCCGACGGCATCACGCGCCGCTTCGACGATTTCGTCGCGGCCGAGGCGGCCGACACCGGCCAGCCGATGCATGTGATCTCGCATGCATTCGTGCCCCGCGGCGCGGCCAACTTCAAGATCTTCGCTGACATCGTCAAGAACGTGCCGGCCGAGTCCTTCATGATGGACACTCCAGACGCAACCGGCGCGCTGAACTACGCAATCCGTAAGCCCAAGGGCGTGGTCGGCGTGATCAGCCCGTGGAACGCCCCCTTCCTGCTGATGACCTGGAAAGTCGGCCCGGCGCTCGCCTGCGGCAACACGGTGGTGGTCAAGCCCTCCGAAGAAACCCCGGCCACCGCCACCCTGCTGGGCGAAGTGATGAATGAAGTGGGCGTGCCGCCCGGCGTGTACAACGTCGTGCATGGCTTCGGCCCGAATGCGGCAGGCGAGCACCTGACCCGCCATGATGATGTCAATGCGATCACCTTCACCGGCGAGACACGCACCGGCGCGGCCATCATGAAGGCCGCAGCCGACGGCATCCGCGACGTATCGTTCGAGTTGGGCGGCAAGAATGCGGGTGTGGTGTTTGCCGATTGCGATTTCGAGGCCGCGGTCGAAGGCATCTTCCGCTCGGCTTTCATGAATACCGGGCAGGTCTGCCTCGGCACTGAACGCGTTTATGTCGAACGCTCCATCTTCGAGCGCTTCGTCGCTGCATTGAAGGCCCGTTGCGAAGCCGTGCATTACGGCCGCCCGGGCGACGCCGGCGCCAATTACGGCCCGCTGATCAGCGCCGAGCACAAGAGCAAGGTGCTGTCATATTACGAGCGCGCCGCAGCCGAAGGCGCGACCCTCGTCACCGGTGGTGGCGTACCGGCCATGCCGGTCGATCTCGCCGCCGGCCACTGGGTGCAGCCAACGATCTGGACCGGCTTGCCCGAGTCCGCCTCGGTGGTGCGCGAAGAGATCTTCGGCCCTTGCTGCCATATCCGCCCCTTCGATTCCGAAGACGAAGTGGTCGAACTGGCCAATGCGAACCGCTACGGCCTGTCGACCACAATCTGGACCGAGAACCTGCGCCGCGCGCATCGTGTCGCCGCCGCGATCGAAGTCGGCATCACCTGGGTCAACAGCTGGTTCCTGCGCGACCTGCGCACGCCGTTCGGCGGCTCCAAGCAATCGGGCATTGGCCGCGAAGGCGGCGTGCACTCGCTGGAGTTCTATACCGAGCTGCGCAACATCTGCATCAAGCTGTGATCAACGAGTGAGCACGCGATGAACCCCACCCAGATCGAACAGTGCGGCGACGAGCTGTATGACGCATGGAAGGCACGGCAGGTGCTGTTGCCCTTGCTCGAGCGCTTCCCGGACATCACGACCGAACAGGCGTATGCGATACAGCTGCGCATGGTGACCCGGCGCGTCGCTGCCGGCGAAAGCATCATCGGCAAGAAAATCGGCGTGACCAGCAAGCCGGTGCAGGATTTCCTCGGCGTGTATGAACCCGATTTCGGGCAGCTGACCTCGGGCATGGTTTGCCGCGAGGCCGATGGCATAGCCCTCAACACGCTGATCCAGCCCAAGGCCGAAGCCGAACTGGCCTTCGTGCTCAAGCACGACCTGGTCGGACCCGGCATCACGGCCACCGACGTGCTGCGCGCGACCGATTACGTGTCACCCTGCTTCGAGATTGTCGATTCGCGCATCAAGGACTGGAAAATCAAGATCCAGGACACGGTCGCCGACAATGCCTCGTGCGGCGTGTTCGTGCTCGGCGAAGCCAAGGCCGACCCGCGCAAGCTGGACCTCGCACTGGCCGGCATGGTGGTCGAAAAGAATGGCGAGCTGTACTCGACCAGTGTCGGCGCGGCAGTACAGGGCTCGCCGGTGAATGCGGTGGTCTGGCTGGCCAATACGCTGGGCCGTCTGGGATTGCCGTTCCGTGCCGGCGAAGTGATCCTGTCGGGCTCGCAGTCGGCACTGATCCCGGTGGTCGGCGGCGACACGCTGAGCTGCCGTATTGGCGGGCTGGGCAGCTGCAGCATCCGCTTCCACGGAAGGAGCGCGCAATGAATCTCACTCTGAATGCCGCTCAGGTGGCCGAGCTGACTGACCGCGTCGAACAGGCGCAGCGCGGCGCGCGTGCGATGCCCAAGCTGACCGACGACTATCCGGCGATGACGCTAGCCGACGGCTACGCGGTGCAGCAGGCGCTGCGCAAGCGCTGGCTGGACGAGGGCCAGCGGCAGACCGGCTGGAAGGCCGGCCTGACCTCGAAGGCGAAGATGCAGCAGATGGGCGTCAACGTGCCCTCCATTGGCTTCCTGCTGGCGAGCATGGCGCGCCCGGATGGCTCGGTCGTGCGTACCGATGACATGGTCCATCCGCGCGTCGAATGTGAAGTGGCATTCGTG
>JBDKLN010000116.1:0-4517 GCA_039806045.1 Pseudomonadota bacterium | reverse complement strand
GTCGAAGCGAAGATGTTCCATCCCATGGCCTTCACCGTCGTCGCCGCGCTGCTCGGTGCGATGCTGCTGTCGGTGACCTTCGTGCCGGCCGCAGTGGCACTGTTCGTCACCGGCCGTGTCGAAGAGAAGGAAATCGCGCTGATGCGCGCCGCGCGCCGCTGGTACGTGCCGCTGTACGAGAAGGCCATGGCCATGCAGGCCACGGTGCTGACCGCAGCCGGCGTGCTGGTCGTGCTGTGCGCGTTGCTGATGACGCGACTGGGCACCGAGTTCGTGCCCAACCTGAACGAAGGCGACTTTGCGGTGCAGACCATACGCGCGCCCGGCGTGAGCCTGACGCAGGCGGTCGAGATGCAGAAGCTGATCGAGACCACGCTGAAGGCAAAGTTCCCCGAGATCGACCGCGTGTTCACCCGCATCGGTACCGCCGAGATTGCAACCGATCCGATGCCACCCAGCTTGTCCGATGGCTACATCATGTTGAAGCCGATGGACGAATGGCCCAAACCGCGCAAGACACACGACGAACTGCTGCAGGCCATCAGCGATACGGTCTGGCAGATCCCCGGCAACAACTACGATTTTTCGCAACCGATCCAGCTGCGCTTCAACGAGCTGATCTCGGGCGTGCGCAGTGACGTGGCCGTCAAGGTCTTTGGCGATGACATGGATCAGCTGAACCGTCTGGCTGACGACATCGCGGGCCGCCTGCAGCATGTGCCCGGCGCGTCCGAAGTGAAGGTCGAACAGACCACCGGCCTGCCGGTGCTGGCCGTCGACATCAATCGCCAGAAGGCCGCGCGTTATGGCCTCAGCGTGACGGATATCCAGGACGTGGTCGCGGCCGCGGTCGGCGGCAGCCAGGCCGGCACACTGTTCGAGGGCGACCGTCGCTTCGACATCGTGGTCCGCCTGCCCGAATCGCTGCGCACCGACATCGATGCGATCCGTCGCCTGCCGATCCACCTGCCTGCCGGCAGCCATGGCCGCAGTGGTTTCATCCAGCTGTCCGAAGTGGCCGACCTGCACTTGTCGCCAGGGCCCAATCAGGTCAGCCGCGAAAACGGCAAGCGGCGTGTGGTGGTCACGGCCAATGTGCGCGGACGCGATGTCGGTTCCTTCGTCGCCGAGGCCACGCAGCGGCTGGCCGACGTGCCGCTGCCGACCGGCTACTGGATCAGCTGGGGCGGCACCTTCGAGAACCTGCAGTCGGCATCGAAGCGCCTGCAGCTCGTCGTGCCGGCCGCGCTGTTCCTGGTGTTCGTGCTGCTGTTCGCGATGTTCGGCAATCTGAAGGATGGATTGTTGGTGTTCACCGGCATTCCGTTCGCCCTGACCGGTGGTGTGCTGGCACTGTGGCTGAGGGACATACCCTTGTCGATTTCGGCGGCGGTCGGCTTCATCGCGCTGTCCGGCGTATCGGTGCTGAACGGGCTGGTGCTGATCACCTTTATCCGCAAGCTCAGCGACGATGGCCATGCGCTGCTGGAGGCGGTACGCGAAGGCACGCTGACCCGCTTGCGACCGGTGCTGATGACGGCGCTGGTCGCGTCACTCGGCTTCCTGCCGATGGCGGTCGCGACCGGTACCGGTTCCGAGGTGCAGCGCCCGCTGGCCACGGTCGTCATCGGCGGCATCCTGTCGTCAACCGCGCTGACGCTGTTGGTGCTGCCGCTGCTTTACTATTTGACGCATCGCGGGCGCGCCGGTGCGCGCAACGGCCTCGCCACGGAGTAAACTGCGAGAAAACCGGTCACGGGGACGCCGACAGGGGGGCCGTGCTTCCGGTTTCGATAACAACAGGGAGGGCCATCAAGCCGTCCCGCTGATGGATGACGAGACCGTCCGTTGAAGCTCGCCTTGCTTTCCGACCTGCACGCGAACCTGCCCGCACTGGATGCGTGCATCGCGCATGCGCGCGCACAGGGGGCCACCGATTTCGCCATCCTTGGCGACATCGTCGGCTATGGCCCGCACCCGTCCGAAGTCGTCGAGCGTTGCCGCGAGATGCAGCATGAAGGCGCGATCGTCTTGCGTGGCAACCATGACGTGCTGCCGGTGAACCCGGTGCTGACCGGCTCCACCTGGGGCGACATGACAGCCGCCTGGACCTTCAAGCATATCGACGACGTGCAGCGCGAATGGCTGGCGCAGTTGCCGCTGACCGCGACCCGCGGCAGCGTCTATCTCGTGCATGCGACCGCCGATGCTCCCGACAAGTGGCACTACGTGCTGGACGAGCGGCTGGCGTCGCGCAGCCTCGACGCCGCCAGCAAGGATGCGGCGATACGCTACGTGTTCGGCGGCCATGTGCACCAGCAGACGCTGTACTACCGTGGCACCGGCCGCCAGCTGATGCCGTTCAAGCCGCGCGCGGGCGTCGCCATTCCGGTCAGTCCCCACCGGCACTGGCTGGCCACGGTCGGCTCCTGCGGCCAGCCGCGCGATGGCGATACGCGCGCCAATTACGCGCTGCTCGACCTCGATGCCAGCGTGCTGACCTTCCATCGCGTTTCATACAACCACCTGTCCGTGGTGCGCGACATGCGCATTGCCGGCCTGCCCGAAGTGCTGGCCACCCGACTGGAGAGCGGCCGATGACCATGCCTGCCGAGGGCGACGAACTCGATGGCTTCCGCATCGGTACCCGCATCCATGCGGGGGCGATGGCGCGCATCTACGAGGTCAGCTATGCGGACGGCCGCGATCCGCCGTTCCCGATGGTGATGAAGGTGCCGCTGATGCGCGAAGGCGACGGCAGCGAGAACATCGTCAGCTTCGAAGTCGAACACCAGCTGTTGCAGGTGCTGCACGGCGCGCACGTGCCGCGTTTCGTCGCCGCCGGCGACCTGCATCGGGTGCCTTATCTGGTGATGGAGCATGTGCACGGCATCACGCTCGACGCGTGGATGCAGAGCTTCGCGCAGGCACGGGAGCCCATTCCCGTGGAAGCGATCGTGCGCCTTGGCGCCGGCCTCGCGCAGGCGGTGCACAGCCTGCACCAGCAGAATGTCTGCCACCTCGACCTGAAGCCGGCCAATGTGATGGTGGCCGCGATCGGCGTCGATGGCGAGCGCATCGTGCTGCTCGACTTCGGCCTGTCCTGCCATGCGGACTATCCGGATTTGCTGGCTGAAGAATTCCGCAAGGCGGTCGGCTCGCCGACCTGGATCGCGCCGGAGCAGGTGGTCGGCATGCGTGGCGACCTGCGCTCCGACATCTTCGCCATCGGCGTGATCCTGTACGAGATGGCGACCGGCGAAACCCCGTTCGGCTCGCCCACCACCACCGGTGGCTTGCGCCAGCGGCTGTGGGCCAGCCCGAAGCCGCCGCGCGCCTGGCGCCCCGAGGTGCCCGAATGGCTGCAGGAGGTGATCCTGCGTTGCCTCGAGCCGCAGGCCAGCCAGCGTTATCCATCGGCCGCGCACCTGATGTTCGACCTGCGCAATCCGGGGCAGGTGATAGTGACCGAGCGCGGCAAGCGCATCAGGGGCAAGGGTTTCTGGTGGCACTTCAAGCGCTGGCTGCGCGCGGCCGGCATGCAATATGAACCCAGCCCATTGCCGTCGCAGCAGATTTCCGAAGTGCCGATCGTGATGGTCGCGGTGCCGAACTACGATGTCAGTGACGTGACGATGTACGCGCTGCGGCAGGCGACGGCACGTTCACTCGGCACGCGGCCCGGGGCGCAACTGGCGGTGGTCACGGTCGTCAACACCGGCTTCATGGCTGGCAGCGAGCATAAGGACAGGAGCGAGACCTGGCTGCAGCGCCAGCACCTGGCCGGCTTCAGGAAATGGGCCGATGGCCTCGACTTGTCAGGCCATCAGGTGTCGTATCACGTGATCGAATCGAACGATGTCGCCAATGCGCTGCTGCGCTATGCCGAGGGCAACAACGTCAGCCTGATCATCATGGGCGCCGCGACGCATGGGCTGTCGATGCAGCGTTTCGTCGCAACCGTGCCGATCAAGGTCGCGATGCATGCGCCATGCACGGTGGTGCTGGTGAAGGAGCCGATGCCGTTCGAGCAGCTCGTGGCGAGCGTGGACGAGGAAAACTGAGCGGCTGACCGCCGGGGTCAGACTGCCGGGGTCAGGCGGCTTCGCTCTCGACCGTAGCCACTTCTTCGGCCACAGCTTCGGCGGTGCTTGCCTCCCCGTTGGCCAGTGCGGCCGCTGCCGGTCGCGCGTCTTGCGAGCGCGACGGCACGAAGCGACGTGCCTGCAGCGAATGTGCTGTTTTTTCGCCGAGCTCCGTGAGCGTGAAGATGCCGCGCATCGGGCGCAGGTAACCCATGTGGATCAGGCGGTCGATCTGGCGCTCGCGACCCGCAGGGTCGCGCACGACGTCCTGTGTTTCGTACAGGTCGACGATCAACTGTATGTCTGCAACTGACAAGACGTGCATGTCATCCTCCGTTGCGCATGATGGGCCGGACCTCGGATGCAAAAAAAGAAACAGCGCAAGCAGCTTTGATTATAAATCAGTGGCTTGCGTGTCCAGAGTCGCTTGAG
>JBDKLN010000115.1:0-5928 GCA_039806045.1 Pseudomonadota bacterium | reverse complement strand
AACGCATTCACCAGCGCATGCAAGGATTGCGCGGCCAGCCATTGGCGCTGCACCGGGTCGTGCAGCCAGTTGCCAACCATCGCCGCAATATCGGTCTCGGCCAGTTCAGCAGCCAACACCTCGCGCGTCAGGAAATGACGTTCGAGAAAATCGGCAAAAGCGTCGCCGATGCGATCCTTGTTGGCGGGGATGATCGCGGTATGCGGAATATGCAGGCCCAGCGGATGGCGAAACAGCGCGGTGACGGCGAACCAGTCGGCCAGTCCACCGACCAGTGCCGCTTCAGCGAAGGCACCCACCCACCCCCATCCGGAATGCCGCGCTTCGAGCAGGCGCGCCAGCACCAAGACCAGCGCCATCGCCGCCAGCGAGGCGTTTGCCATCCGCTGCATGCCCAAGGCGCGCATTTATGCCGCACGTTGTATTGCGCCAACCGCCATGTCCGCACCTCCGCCCTTTCGATACCGGCGCGGGAACGGAGTTCGGGAGAGATTACGCGCGGAACACGAAGTACACGGCCCCCAGCAGGCACAAGCCAGCCCACAGGAAGTCCCACTTCAGCGGCTGCCCCATGTACAGCACGGCGAAGGGAATGAAGACGGCCAGCGTGATCACCTCCTGCGCGATCTTCAACTGGCCAAGATCGAAATGCTGGAAGCCGATACGATTGCCCGGGACTTGTAGCAGGTACTCGAAAAACGCAATACCCCAACTGACGAGGACGGCGATCCACCAGGGCCGGTCCGACAGGTTGCGCAGGTGCGCGTACCACGCGAAGGTCATGAAGACATTCGACATCATCAGCAGGACGATGAAAGCCGCCGGTGATTTCAGGGCCTCCGTGAACGGCGCGATGATGGCTGGCATGGCGTCGGTGCGAAGCGGCGTCCGGCGAGAGCGTTAATGCCGATGCAGGGACTTCAGGTATTACGCCGCGGATAACCCTCGGCCAGGATGCGCGTCCAGACCTTTTCCCGCTCCTCGGCGTTCATGAAGACCCAGTCAGCCACCTCGGCCACAGTTCGCCCGCAACCGCGGCAGACATCGTCAAAGGTGGTCGAGCAGACAGCCACGCAGGGCGTGTCAGGGCGTTTGTCCGAAAACCAGATGGAATCTTGCACAAAAAAATGCGCGGCCGGTGGGGAGCGGCCGCGTGCAGTGAAAGGAAAAAATTATAGAAGAAAACTCAGACGGTCCGCTGCCCGAATTCGAGCAGGCACACGTCCGACGTCGCTTCGATGTTGGCGGCTTCTTTGGCCTTGCCGACTTGCATCACCTCGGGCAAGGCGACACCGTTCTTGGCGGCGGTCATGTCGGCCAGGATGGAAATCGCGATTTCGGAGGGCGTCTTGCTGCCGATATAGATGCCAATCGGGCCGTGCAGCTTGGCCAGCTGCTCGGGCGAGACATCAAAATCGAGCAGGCGCTCGCGGCGCTTGTTGTCGTTCGAGCGCGAACCGATCGCGCCGACATAGAAGGCTTCCGATTTCAGCGCTTCCATCAGCGCGAGGTCGTCCAGCTTGGGATCGTGGGTCAGCGCAACAACGGCCGAGCGGCTGTCGAGCTTCATCTCGACCACGAGGTCATCCGGCATCGCGTGCACGACATTCACGCCGTCCACATGCCAGCCATCGCGATATTCTTCGCGCGGATCACAAACAGTGACCGCGTAATCCATGCCGACAGCGATCTGCGCGAGGAAGCGCGACAGTTGGCCGGCGCCGATGATCAGCAGTCGCCAGCGCGGGCCGTGGATGGTGGTCAGCGCCGTCTCGGACACTTGCAGGCTCATGCCGGCCCTGGCCGGGCCTAGCGTGACAGCGCCAGACTGCAGATCGACCCGGCGCGCGACGAGCTCGCCCTGCCCCAGCATCGCGGTCAGTTCCCTGATCTGGCTGGTGGCCGACAGCGGCTCGATGGACAACTGTATGGTGCCGCCGCACGGCAGGCCGAAGCGGTGCGCCTCGTCGGCCGTGATGCCATAGGTGACGACCTCAGGCCTGGTGCGCGTGATGCCATGCGTGCGCACCTTGTCGATCAAGTCATCCTCAATGCAACCGCCGGACACCGAGCCGACCACGCGGCCGTCCTCGCAGATGGCGAGCGTCGCGCCTTCGGGACGCGGGCTCGAGCCCCAGGTCTTGATGACGGTGACGAGTTCGCACTTCTTGCCGGCGGCGATCCAGTCGCCGCAGGTCTTCAGGACTTCGAGGTCAATGCTGTCCATTCCGATGACTCGCTACTTCGGTGACTTCCGTGAGCGTCTTGCAGGCTGTCGGCAGCAGCATGAAGAGAAGTCCTTCACATGCAGCCAGCGGCATCCTGCAAGACGCTCGCAAATAAAACCAGAGCACAAACAAAAAATGCTCCCTACCCTCGCGGGCAGGGAGCATTCAAGGCTCACTGCATTACGCCGACTTCAGGCCTGCAGCCAGCGGCATGCTACGCACGCGCTTGCCGGTGGCATTGAAGATCGCGTTGCCAACGGCCGCGCCGATCAGCGAGGTCGACGGCTCGCCGACGCCGCCCGGCTTCTCGGTGCTGTCAACCAGATGCACCTCGATGACCGGCGATTCGTTTTGGCGAATCACGCGGAAGTCGTTGAAGTTGTTCTGCTCGACCACACCGTTCTTGATGGTGATGTTGCCGTACAGAGCATGCGACAGACCGTAGATGATGCCCGACTCGAGCTGCTGGCGGACGATCTCCGGGTTGACCATGCGGCCGCAATCGCAAGCGACGTGGACCTTGACGACCTTGACTTCGCCGCCTTTGACAGCGACTTCAGCCACTTGCGCCATGTAGGTGCCGTAGCCTTCCATCAGGGCGACGCCGTAAGCGTGGCCTGCCGGCAGCTTCTTGCCGTAGCCTGCTTTGTCAGCGGCCATCTTCAGCACGTTGGCGAAGCGCGGCTCGTTCGACAGCAGGTCCAGGCGGTACTTGACCGGATCCTTGCCAGCGGCGTGTGCCAGTTCGTCCATGAAGCATTCGTTAGCGAAGCAGTTCATGGTGTGCGACACAGCGCGGAGGTAGCCGACACGGAAGCCGGTGTCATGGATGATCAGGTCATGAGCGGTGTTGCCGATCTCGTAAGGAGCGACGGCCGCTTCGACCATGAACGGATCCAGGGTGTTCTTCGGCAGGCCGAAGGCACGCTGGGTGATCGACTGCGAAGTCAGTTGCAGCTTGTAGCCAACCGGCTTGCCCGATGCATCCAGGCCGGCTTCCATGCGGTTCAGGGCCATCGGACGATAGAAGTCGTGCTTCATGTCGTCTTCGCGGGTCCACAGGACTTTGACCGGCTTGCCGACGGCCTTGGAGACCTGAACGGCTTGCGAGATGAAGTCCAGCTCGATACGACGACCGAAGCCGCCACCCAGGAAGGTGGTTTCGACGGTGACGTTCTCCGGCTTGATGCCGAGAACGGCAGCAGCGGTACCCTGTGCGCCTTGCGGGAACTGGGTCGGACCGACCAGCTGGCACTTGTCGCCCATCACGTTGGCGATGAAGTTCATCGGCTCCAGCGGCTGGTGAGCGATCAGCTGAGTGCGGTACTCGGCCTTGACGATCTTCTTCGCACCAGCGATGGCGCCAGCAGCGTCACCGACGTCCGGACGGATCTTGATCGGCTTGATTTCTTTGTCAGCATCAGCGATGGCTTTCCAGATGCCAGCGGTCGACAGGCCGGCGCCAGCGCCACCGTCGAACTGGACCTTCAGGCCCTTCTTGCGTGCGTTGACCGCGTGCCAGTAGGTGTCAGCCACGACAGCAACGCCGTCGGAGATCTGCACCACGTCGATCACGCCCGGCATGCTCTTGGCCTTGGCGGCGTCGAACGACACCGGCTTGCCACCGATGACCGGGGTCTGCTCGATCGATGCGTACACCATGCCGTCGAGCTTGGTGTCGATACCGAACTTGGCCGTACCGTTGGTCTTCGACGGGATGTCCAGACGGGTCAGCGGCTTGCCGACGATCTTGAACTCCGAAGCGTCTTTCAGCTTGACTTCTTTCGGCACCGGCACGTTGGCGGCAGCCGCAGCCAGTTCGCCGTAGGTAGCCGACTTGCCGCCGCCCGACACGATGCCGTTCTCAGCGGTCAGGGTCGATGCATCGACGCCCCACTTGTTGGCAGCAGCCTGGACCAGCATGGTGCGCACTTGCGCGCCGCCGATACGCAGTTTTTCCCACGCATCACGGATCGAGGTCGAGCCGCCGGTGATCTGCGCGCCCAGCAGGCCGTTGATGTAGGCCGGGTTGGCCGGAGCCATCGCGACTTGCACCTTGTTGATGTCAACGTTCAGTTCCTCGGCGATCAGCATCGGCAGCGAGGTGTAAACGCCCTGGCCCATCTCCGACATGTAGGAGATCAGGGTGATGGTGTTGTCGTCAGCGATGTGCACCCATGCGTTCGGGGTGTGCACGGAACCGGCAGCATTCGCTTCTTCGCCACCCAGGCCCGGCAGATACATGCCGAGCACGGCAGCGCCGGTGCCCATCGCGGTCGACTTCAGAAATTCACGACGATTGGTTGTCATTTGTATTGTCTCCTCTACCTTAAGCTTTGCGCATTTCTGCAGCGGCGTCCTTGATTGCTGCACGGATGCGGTTGTAAGTACCGCAACGGCACAGGTTGCCGCTCATCGCTGCATCGATGTCTGCATCGCTCGGGTTCTTGTTCTTTGCCAGCAGAGCCGATGCGCTCATCAGCTGGCCGGACTGGCAGTAGCCGCACTGCGGCACCTGGTGCTTGATCCAGGCTTTCTGCAGCGGGTGCGAGTTATCAGCGGAGAGCGATTCAACGGTCGCAACGTTTTTGCCGGCGACTGCCGAGACCGGGGTCTGGCACGAACGAATCGGGGAACCGTTCAGGTGCACGGTGCAAGCACCGCACAGCGCTGCGCCGCAGCCGAACTTGGTGCCGGTCAGACCGACTTCATCACGAATCACCCACAGCAGGGGGGTGTCCGGCTCGGCCGAGACGTTCACCGTCGAGCCGTTCAGATTGAAACTGATTGCCATGGTTTTACTCTCCTCTTTCTTGGTTTCACTGCAAGTTGAGCCAATGATTACTCATTAGTTTTTGTTACCGATCCGGCACCATGCAGCGCCGTCTCGTGTGTGTTCCCGCATCCGTTCTTTCGACGAATTTCGGTACACGTTTTGTACTCCCGCTTTGGTCGTTCAAGCCCGAAAACCCTTGTGTTTTCAGGCCAAATTTTTGTCCGTGTGACTATATAACATCCTTATTTCGCAAAATCAAGAAAGCGAATATGAATAGCGTTTGTGCATCACAAACAGGGTTGCCAAGTGACATTTAGTGAACTTTGCAAGTGTCCTGCACGCATTTCCATCAGATGAAATTTAGGATGAAATCCTCGGAATTTCATTGCAAGTCACACAAGATTCTGCGCCATGCTGGTACAACTTTTTTATTGCGCGATCTTTTCGAGCCCCAAACCGGAATGCACAGCCGGTTGCTGCGGCGCGATATAAGTGATGCCTGCGGCGCGCGCCGTTTTCTCCATCTCGCCCGACTTCGCCAGCGCATCGATCGCGGCACTGACGGCCTTGAGCAACTCGGCATGCTCTTCGGTAGTCACGAAACCGAGATTGAAACCGACCGGCAGCACCAGGCCCGACGCACGCAATGTGGTCTGCGGATTCTCGGCGCGATAGGTGTCGAACTTGTGCGCCTCGATGATGGTGACATCAAATTCGCCCTTGGACAGCGCATCGAGCGGCTCGGACTGGATATCGACGTGCATCGTGTTCTTCACCAGCAGGCCCTGCTTGTACGCCATCGCGATCAGGTCACCGATCGCAGCGGGACGATTGCCGATCTTGTAGGGCTTGAGCTCATCGAGTGATTCGAGCTTTTGCTGCGTCACGCGCGCGCCGAGCACCGGGGTCACGCCGGCGAAGTGA
>JBDKLN010000114.1:0-3641 GCA_039806045.1 Pseudomonadota bacterium | reverse complement strand
AATAAAATAAATAAAATTGCGACCAGGTAGTAGCGCACATCGAACTTCATACGCGCATCTTCAAACGCTTCGAATCCACATTCGTAAGCAGAAGTTTTTGCTGAATCTGGTCTGTAAGGTGCCATCAATCGCCCCAGCACTTGCGGTGCGACTCCGACTAAGATGCCCACAAAAATGAACAACAGAATAGGAAGGTAATTTTCGAGATTCACGATATTTCGCAATACAAAAATTTGATTTTGCGATGGAAAAAAATCAAATATAGAGTCAAAAAGACAACTCTGCCATTTCGACAAAAAGCCAGCAAAGGACCCCCTGTGCTGGCCTGCTTATACTCATATCCCATTATGGTGCCGACGGCGAGACTCGAACTCGCACAGCTTGCGCCACTACCCCCTCAAGATAGCGTGTCTACCAATTTCACCACGTCGGCCAAAGCACGCTATTTTAACCTGCTTTGATGGCCTGATTCAATGCAGTTTTGGCAGCGCTCGCCGTAAAACTGCCTGCACATCAGGCTGATCGCGAATTTATTTTGGAATCTCGCTGGACTTGCCCGCCGGCGTTGCCGGTGCCGCAGGTGCATTCACGGCGGCGGGCGCGTTCGGTGCTGCCGGTGCAGCGTCGGATTTCACGGCCGGGGCCTGCTCCATCACACCCGCACCGCTGACGCCGCTGCTCGGACGGCTGCTGATGAAGGACAGCGCGAGCGTCGCGACGAAGAACACCGCAGCGGCGATGCCGGTCGAGCGCGACAGGAAGTTGGACGATCCGCTGGCGCCAAACAGGCTGCCGGAGGCGCCGGAACCAAAGGCTGCGCCCATGTCGGCGCCTTTACCGTGCTGAAGCAGCACAAGGCCGATGATCACGAGAGCTGCGACCACTTGAACCACGATCACGATTGCAAATAAAGAATTCATGTCACTCAGTTTCCGTTGACGATAGATGAATGGGTTGTCTGGGTTGTTTCCGCTTGTGCCGCTGTCGCCGCTTATGCAGCCTGTGCGATCGCGAGGAAGTCGACCGCCTTCAGTGCTGCGCCGCCGATCAGTCCGCCATCGATATCGGCCATGGCCAGCAACTCTTTCGCGTTGTCGGGCTTCATGCTGCCGCCGTACAGGATCTTCACGCTGGCAGCGGCCGACGCATCGCGTTGGGCAAGGCTGGCGCGGATCCGTTCATGCACTTGCTGTGCCATCGCGGGCGTCGCCGTCTTGCCGGTGCCGATCGCCCACACCGGCTCGTAGGCCACGACGATGCCGGACAGCTGCGCACCGACGGCGTCGAGTACCGGCTTCAGCTGGCGCGTAACGACGGCATCGGTCTGGCCCTGCTCGCGCTCGTCGAGCGTTTCGCCGACGCAGACGATGGGCACCAGACCCGCCGCCAACACACGCGCCGCCTTTTGCGCAACCAGCTCGTCGCTTTCACCATGATAGCTGCGACGCTCCGAATGACCGACGATCGCAAAGCGGCAGCCAAAATCCTTCAGCATGCCGACCGACACTTCACCGGTATATGCGCCGGATTCATGCACGGACACATCCTGCGATCCCCAGCCAATGGCCGAGCCGGCCAGCACGGCTTGCACCTGCGCCAGGTAAGGCGCGGGCACGCAGACAGCGAGATCGGCATTCAGGTTCGCGGCGCCGGCACGAATGCCGTCGAGGAGCGTCGCATTGCCTGCGAGGCTGCCATTCATTTTCCAGTTACCGGCAATCAGTTTACGGCGCATGACGTTGCGAATCGATTAAGAACGACAGAAAACCCAAGATTTTATCATGGCAAGTGGCGGCCACTCATGCCACTTCAAGCATGATCTTGCCAATGTGGGTGCTGGTTTCCATCAGCGCATGTGCATCGGCCGCCTGCGCCAGCGGGAAGCTCTTGAAGATCACCGGCTTGATCGCGCCGGACTCGAGCAGCGGCCAGACCTTCGCGCGTAGCTTTTGTGCGATGTCGTGCTTGAATGCGACCGGACGCGGCCGCAGTGTCGAGCCAGTGACGGTCAGGCGGCGGCGCATGATCTCGCCGAAATTCACCTCCCCTTTCGCACCGCCCAGCAGGGCGATCACCACCAGGCGGCCATCGTCGGCGAGGCAAGCGATTTCGCGGTTCACGTAGCTGCCGGCCACCATGTCGATGATGACGTCGGCGCCCTTGCCGTCGGTCAGGGATTTCACGACCTCGACGAAATCTTCG
Source organism: Pseudomonadota bacterium (assembly GCA_039806045.1). Taxonomy (GTDB): domain Bacteria; phylum Pseudomonadota; class Gammaproteobacteria; order Burkholderiales; family Burkholderiaceae_D; genus Pernthalerella. Next base: position 1,439 of record JBDKLN010000114.1, on the reverse strand, counting down.
GTCTTGTAATTGATACCGCGCTCAGCGCCGAGGCCCTCGCAGGCGCGGCACTTGTCGTCGGTTCCGGCGGTGGCGAATACGCGATGGCCGAGCGCCGTGGCGATCTGGATCGCGGTGACGCCGATGCCGGAGGTACCGCCCTGCACCAGCAGCGTCTCACCGGGCGCGAGCTTTGCACGCTCGAACACATTGCTGTAGACGGTGAAGAAGGTCTCGGGCAGCGACGCGGCCTGCAAGGCCGTCCAGCCCTTGGGCACCGGCAGGCATTGCTCGATGGGCGCAGCGCAGTACTCGGCATAACCGCCGCCCTGCACCAGCGCGCACACGAGATCGCCTTTCCTGAAACTGGAATGGCCGAACTCGCCGTCGACGATCTCGCCCGCCACCTCCAGCCCCGGGATGTCGGACGCACCGGGCGGCACCGGATAGTTGCCGGTTCGCTGCAGCACATCGGGGCGATTCACGCCGGCCGCGTGCACCTTGATCAGCACTTCACCGGCTTTCAGCACCGGCATCGGCCGTTCGCAGGGCACCAGCACATCGGGGGCGCCGGGCTTGATGATTTCGATTGCGCGCATGTCATCTCCTTTTTTCTTGTCGGGTATCGGTGTGTCTGCCATCCATGGCAAAAAGGCCACCCTCGCGGGCGGCCTTTTCTTGTCACTTGTCGTCACGGGTGCAGCACTGGACTGCAACCCATGCCGTTTACTGCTGGACGGCTTCGCCCGCGTCTTCGGCGGCAGCAGCCTTCATCGACAGCTTCAGGCGGCCGCGGTCATCGGTCTCGAGGACCTTGACGCGCACTTGCTGGCCTTCCTTCAGGTAGTCGGCGACGGCGTTCACACGCTCGTTGGCGATCTGGCTGATGTGCAGCAAGCCATCCTTGCCCGGCATGACCTGGACGATCGCGCCGAAGTCGAGCAGCTTGAGCACGACGCCGTCGTAGATCTTGCCCACTTCGACCGAGGCGGTCAGCTCTTCGATGCGGCGCTTCGCTTCCTGGCCGGCGGCAGCGTCGACCGAAGCGATGGTGACCACGCCTTCGTCGGTGATGTCGATCTGGGTGCCGGTCTCTTCGGTCAGCGCGCGGATCACTGCGCCGCCCTTGCCGATCACGTCACGGATCTTTTCCGGGTTGATCTTGATGGTGATCAGGCGCGGAGCGAAGGTCGACAGCTCGGTGCGGCCGTGCGGCATCGCTTCCTGCATCTTGCCGAGGATGTGCGCGCGGCCTTCCTTCGCTTGCGCGAGCGCGACCTGCATGATTTCCTTGGTGATGCCCTGGATCTTGATGTCCATCTGCAGCGCAGTGATGCCTGCGGCAGTGCCGGCCACCTTGAAGTCCATGTCGCCCAGGTGATCTTCATCACCGAGGATGTCGGACAGCACGGCGAACTTGTTGCCTTCCTTGATCAGGCCCATCGCGATGCCGGCGACAT
>JBDKLN010000113.1:0-6316 GCA_039806045.1 Pseudomonadota bacterium | reverse complement strand
ACCCATGGCCGCCCCTTCCGGTCAGGCCACCCTGACAAAAATCAAAGACTGCGCAGGAATGAGTGGCGGCAAGGCAATGACTCACGGAGGATAGCCATATATGCGCGTGAGGTGCCTCATGGAGATCGCCATCATCGAGATCCTGCTGTGGCTGGGCTTTGGTCTGCTGCTATGGGCATTGCGCGAAAGCCTGAACGGGGTGGAAATCGAGCTGCACGGCCCCCCGCCTGCCCGTCCCGCAGCCGCTCCGTTGCCACCGGCCAGCAAGCCCCAACATGTGTACGAGCCGATCGGTCGCTATGCCGACCGCGTGATCCATGAATTCGCCGTCATCGACGGCCGTGGCTATCGCTTCGAATGCGTCTGCCCGCGCTGCGATGCCGCGCGGCTGCAGCGCCATCAGCGCTGGGTGTCGCCGGGCCTGGTCTATGCGGAATGCGCGCTGCCGCCTGAACTGCTGGCGCGACAGTCCCGCAGATAAATCCGGATGAATTCAGCGCTTGTTCGCCAGCAGCTGGCGGCGCTGCTCGAACAGGCAGATCGCGACGCTGGCGGCGACATTCAGCGATTCGACCTGCGGCTGCTGCGGGATAATCAGCCGCTGCGTCGCCAGCGCCAGCAAGGCCGGCGACACGCCGCGCCCTTCCTGCCCGAACAACCAGGCCGACGGCGCCGAAAGATCGGCGTCGTACAGACCGGCGTCGGCCTGCAGGCTGGTCGCCAGCACCGGCACGCTAGCGTCCCGAATCAAGACCTCCAGATCGACATCTTCGATGATCTCGAGCACGAAATGCGCCCCCATGCCGGCCCGCAGCACCTTGGGCGACCATGCCGCGACGCTGCCCTGCCCGCAATAGATGCGCGGCACGGCTGCTGCTGCAGCGGTGCGCAGGATGGAACCGAGATTGCCGGGATCCTGCAGACCATCCAGCAGTACAGCGCTCGTATCAAGCGGCATCGCGTCCGCCTGCGGCGTGTCGACCACGAACAGCAGGGCTATGCCATGCTCGACCTGCGACAGCGGCGCGAACAATGCGTCCGGCAGCATCAAGCAGGTGCCGCCGGCACGCTCGCAACGCTCGATCAGGGACGCGGCTTCAGGATGGCGACTGGCGCCTTCGCCAGCCACGCACAGTGCGGGCAACCCGCGGTGCTGCAACCACGCATCGCACAGATGAATACCGTCCAGCAGCGTGCGCCCCGCCTTGCGGCGTGCCTGCGCACTGGTCGCCAATTGCCGCAGCTGCTTGTATTGCGGGTTGTCGCGCGAGGTGATGGACTGGATGGCCATAAGCGATGCGTCAGGGTTTGAGGCGTACTTGTCAGCCGAAGCACTCAGGCATCGACCAGCAGCTGCCGGACCGGCGCATACGAACGGCGATGCTCGGGCGTGACGCCGTGCGCGCGCAGGCGCTCGAGGTGCAGCGCTGTCGGATAGCCTTTGTGCTGGTCGAAGCCGTAATCGGGATATTGCGCATGCATCTGCACCAGCACCGCATCGCGCGCGGTCTTGGCGAGGATGGAAGCGGCTGAAATTTCGGCCACCTTGTCGTCGCCCTTCACGATTGCCTCGGTGCGCACGGTGCAGACCGGGCAGCGGTTGCCATCGATCAGTGCCAGCGTCGGCATGACGTCCAGTCCTTCGATCGCGCGTCGCATGGCCAGCATCGTCGCCTGCAGGATGTTCAGTTCATCGATCTCGGCGGCCGAGCATTGCGCAATCGACCAGGCCAGCGCATCACGCTTGATGATCTCGGCCAGTGCATCGCGCCGGGCTTCGGGTAATTTCTTGGAGTCGCGCAGGCCTTCGATCGGGCGCTGCGGGTCAAGAATGACGGCGGCCGCAAACACGGGGCCGGCCAGCGGGCCGCGTCCGGCCTCGTCAACGCCGCACACCAGCTCGTCGGTGGTATCGAACAGCGAGAATGACGGTTGTGGCTGGCTGCGGGGCTGCCGCGCAACGCCAGTTCTGCGCACTCCCGCCATCAGAGCTTGCCATGCTGCGACAGCAGCTCCATCACCGCGTGCGCACTCTGCGAGGCCGTGTTGCGCATCAGGTCGTGGTGCAGGTCGACAAAGCGGCGGCGCAGGCGCTGGCGGTTCTGGTCGTTCGACAGCTGCGCCCACAGCGCCGACGACAGGCTGGCCGGCGTTGCACGGTCTTGCAGCAGCTCGGGCACCAGGAATTCGCGCGCCATGATGTTGGGCAGTCCGACCCAGGGCTGATAGGCCATCAATCGCAGGATCTGCCAGCTGAACGGATTCATCCGGTAGCTGATCACCATCGGCTTCTTGAACAGCGCCACTTCCAGCGTCGCCGTGCCGCTGGCCACCAGCGCCGCGTCACACGCCGCGATGGCGTCATGCGACTGGCCTTCGATGATCTTCAGCGGCAGCTTGGTCAGCGGCGTGCGCTTGAGCGCGGGCGCCTTGATCATCTGCTCGAAATACGCGCGCTGCATGTCGCCGGCCATCGGCACCACGAATTGCAGCTTGGGATCGCGCTTCAACAGCATCGCGGCCGTTTCCATGAAGGCACGCGAGTTGTACTTCAGCTCGGACATGCGGCTGCCCGGCAGGATGGTCACGACGCGCGCATCGCGCTCGATGCCGAGGGCGTCACGCGCCGCATCCTGGTCCGGGTCCATCGGTATCACCTCGGCCAGCGGATGGCCGACATAGGTGACCGGGATGCCGGCCTTCTGGTAGATCGCCTCCTCGAACGGGAAGATCACCATCATGTGCGACACCGCGCGCTTGATCTTCTTGATGCGGTTGCGGCGCCAGGCCCAGATCGACGGACTGACGAAATGCAAGGTCGGTATGCCGGATTCTTTCAGCGCCAGTTCGAGGTCGAGGTTGAAATCCGGCGCGTCGACGCCGATGAAGGCCGCCGGTTTCTCGGCGATCAGCTGGTCGCGCAATGCATCGCGAAAGGCTTTCAGTTCGCGGTAGTGCTGCAGCACCTCGAACAATCCGCGTACCGCGAGCTTGTCCATCGGATAGTCGGACTCGAAACCATACTCCGCCATCGCCTTGCCGCCGATGCCATGGATGCGGGCATCCGGCAGCATCGGGCGCAAGCCCGACAGCATGCGGCTGGCCAGCAGGTCGCCGGACGTCTCGCCGGCGACCATGGCCAGTGTCAGCGGCGCCATCGGATCAGCGGACGATGCCACGGGTCACACCGTCGAGGAAATCGCGCAGCAGCTTCAGATGCGGCGCACTGTCGGTATCACTCTGTTCCTGCGCTGCGATCGCCGCCTTGGCTTCGTCGAGCGTCAGGCCCGACTTGTAGAGCAGCTTGTAGGCGTTGCGCAGCGCACCGATCGCATCGCGCGAAAAACCGCGGCGCTTCAGTCCCTCGATGTTGATGCCATGCGGCGCCGCCGGATTGCCGTTCAGGATCACGTATGGCGGCACGTCCTGCGTAATGCTGGAGAACATGCCGACCATCGCATGCGCGCCGATCTTGCAGAACTGGTGCACGCCGGAATGGCCGCCCATGATTGCCCAGTCACCGACGTGGACGTGACCGGCCAGCTGCGCGTTATTGGCGAAGATGGTGTGGTTGCCGATCTGGCAGTCATGCGCAAGGTGAACATAGGCCATGATCCAGTTATCGTTGCCGAGCTTGGTCACGCCCACGTCCTGCGTGGTGCCGCGGTTGAAGGTGCAGAATTCACGCACGGTATTGCGGTCGCCGATCTCGAGGCGCGTCGGCTCCCCGGCGTATTTTTTGTCCTGCGGTGCCGCGCCGATCGACCCGAACTGGTAGAACACATTATCGCGGCCAATGGTCGTATGGCCTTCGATCACGACATGCGGACCGACCTTGGTGCCCGCGCCGATGACGACGTCCGGGCCGATGATGCTGTATGCGCCGATCTCGACGGTACTGTCGAGATGCGCCTTGAAATCGACCTGGGCGGTGGGATGGATATTGGCCATGAAATGGTTCCGGCTTCCCGCTTACTCTGCCGAAGTCGCAGTGGCAGGCTCGGCGATCGAGCGCATCGTGCACATGAGCTCGCCTTCGACAGCCAGTTGGCCGTCGACGCTGGCGCTGGCCTTGAACTTCCAGATCCCGCGCGACTGGCGCAGGATCTCGACCTGCATCTTCAGCTGGTCACCCGGCTCGACCGGCCGCTTGAAACGGGCGCCATCGATGCCGAGAAAATAGACGACCGCATTCTCGTCCGGCTTCTGGCCCATGGTCAGGAAAGCCAGCAGTGCGGCGCTCTGTGCCAGCGCCTCGATCATCAGCACGCCCGGCATCACCGGTTTGTTCGGGAAGTGGCCGTTGAAGAACTCTTCATTGGCGGTGACGTTCTTGATCGCCGTGATCTGCTTGCCGGCTTCCCAGTCGAGCACGCGATCGACCAGCAGCATCGGATAACGGTGCGGCAGGTATTCCTTGATCTGGTTGATGTCGAGGCTTTTGGTTGTCATGGTTGCCTAATCTCTGATGTTTGAATACTGCTTCTTGGTCGTCCGGGCGTTGCGCGCGCGGCTGTGTCCTGTCGTGTCAGTCCCCGGTGCCTACCGCTTTGCCGGCCAGCGTGCGTACCATTTTTTCGAGTTCGCGCACCCGGTCGCGCATGCCATCGAGCTGGCGCACGACAGCCGCCGTCTTTTCCCAGTCGGCGTTCTTCGCCAGCGGGTAGAAGCCGGTGTACTGACCCGGCTCGGAAATCGAGCGCGACACCAGGCTACCGGATGAAATGTGCACATTATCGGCGATCGTCAGGTGGCCCAACACCATGGCTGCGCCACCGAAGGTGCAATGCTTGCCGATTTTCGCGCTGCCGGCGACACCGACACAGCCGGCCATCGCCGTATGCGCGCCGATCACGCAGTTGTGCGCAATCTGAATCTGGTTGTCGAGCTTGACGCCGTCTTCGATCACCGTGTGCTCGAGCGCACCGCGGTCGATGGTGGTATTGGCGCCGATTTCAACATCGTCGCCAATGCGCACACCGCCGGTCTGCGGGATCTTGATCCAGCGCCCGCGCTCGTTCGCAAAGCCAAAGCCGTCACCGCCGATCACGGCGCCCGCTTGCACGATGCCGCGCTGCCCGATCTGGCAATCATCGAGGAAACTGACGTTGGGATGGAAGACGGTGTCATCGCCGACGCGCGCATTGCGACCAATTCGGCTTCCGGCACCGATAACGCAGCGCTCGCCGATGACGGCGCCGGCGGCAATGCTTGCATGCGCCCCGATGTGGGCGCTGTAAGGGACTTTCGCCCCTTGCTCGATCACGGCTGTCGGGTGCACGCCGGGCTGCAGCGGCACGGCCCTGCGGGCCGCGAAATACTGCGCCGCGTAGGCAAAATAGGCGTAGGGATTGTCGCTGAGGATGCGCGCGCCTTCGTAACCGGCCAGTTTCTCATGCTCGGCCTTCGACAAAATCAGCGCGCAGGCCTGCGTGGCTGCCGCTTGCGCGCGCAGCTTCGGGTTGGACAGAAAGGTGATGTCGGAAGGACCGGCAGTGTCCAGCGGAGCGATCCCGTCGACCTTGAGCGCGGGATCGCCGATCAGCTCCCCGCCCAAGCTTTCGACCAAGTCTCCCAGTCGAGTGCTCATGGCGGTGGTCCTGGCTTACTTGTTGAGTGCCTTGAGCACTTTGTCGGTGATATCGATGCGCGGGCTGAAGTACACCGCTTCCTGGAACACGATATCGTATTTCTCCGCCTCGGCCAGCTGCTTGATGACCTTGTTGGCCTTTTCCAGCACGATCGCGAGTTCTTCGTTGCGACGCTGGTTCAGGTCCTCACGGAACTCGCGCTGGCGGCGCTGGAAATCCTTGTCCATCTCGGCCAGTTCGCGCTGGCGCTTGCCGCGCTCCGCGTCCGACAGCACCGGGGCGTCCTTATCGAGCTTCTCGGCGGTCGACTTCAGGCGGGCAGCCAGTTCCTGGATGTCCTTGTCGCGCTTGGAAAACTCCTGCTCCAGCTTGGCGGTCGCAGCCTTGGCCGGCGCGGCATCGCGGAAGATGCGCTCGGTGCTGACGAACCCGATCTTCAGTTCCTGGGCTTGCGCCGCCATCGAGGTACCGGCGACCAGCATCAGCGCGGCCGCAAACATGCTTGTTTTTTTGAATACAGATGCCACTTGCTTCTCTCCGTGACGGAAACCTGTCAATTATGCCATTTTCAGCACACTATCCGTCAGAAACCGGTGCCGAGCTGGAATTGGAAACGCTGAACTCTGTCGAATGACTGAGGATTCATCGGATAACCGAGCGAGAGCTTGAGGGGGCCGACCGGAGAAATCCAGCTGATGCCCACGCCCGTGCTGTAACGCAGGTCG
>JBDKLN010000112.1:0-11464 GCA_039806045.1 Pseudomonadota bacterium | reverse complement strand
TTGATTCAGATCCGAAGAAATTCAAACGGAGATGCCGGTTGGTGACAAATGCCAACCAAAGCGTATGCCGCCTTCGCGGTTGGCGATTCGAACATCGGTGCCCAATCCGGCGGCATGAGCGAGCTGGTCACCGACATAGATCAAAGGCAGCCAGCGCCGGATCGGCATGGGGAGACCTGCCTCCTGAAACAGGTTTTTCAGCGTCCGCGAAGGACGTCGCGCATCCAACTTCAGGCGTTCGCCACCTGAACGAGCAACGATGCGCAGAGGCTGCGAAGACAGCAGACCGGGATCGATGCCAAGATCGGCGCCCTGCTCTATGACTAACGTGCCATGCCATGAGGGGACCGCGAGCTCTCGCTCGCCACGCCACACCAACATCACCTCATCCACTGGCGGATCTCCGCTCAGAAATGACGTAGCCACGCTCACCAGGCCGCGCTCGCGCAGTACCGTGAGGCCGGAAATAGTCAGCACCGGATGCGCATCGGACTGGGCGCCCAGCACTTGCTCGCGCAGCTGGCCCAATTGCGCCTCACTTGGCGACTGCGAAGCGCCTTGCTGCTGGAGCCAGTGACGCAACAGGTTGTCGATGCGCTCACTGGATAGTGACCGCAGTCGCTCCACCACCAGCGAACCGCCCTGCGCGCACGTGGCAAGGTCGATCGCAGCCAGTTCATCGAGCAGGCGCTGCGCCGACTGCAGGTGGCGCGCGCTGCGGCTGACGGTCGCTGCGAAGCCGGGGAAGTGTTCTTCGATCACGGGCGCGATGCGCCGGCGGATCGCATTGCGACGATAGCGGGTGTCGGCGTTGGATTCGTCGTCGATATGGGCGATCGCCTGCGCTTGTGCGTACTGTTCGAGCTCGGCACGCGAACAGTCGAGCAAGGGGCGCAGCACGGCAATCCCCGCCTCGAGCAGTTCGTGCTCTTCATGCAGCGCAGCCATGCCGCCAAGACCGCGCAGCCCGGCACCACGGAACAGCTGCAGCAACACGGTCTCGGCCTGGTCATCCTGATGGTGCGCGGTCAGCAGCATGCCGACCTGGTGCTGTTCGCACATGGCAGCCAGCGCTTCGTAACGCGCCAGACGCGCGGCTTGCTCGGTACCGTGGTCGGCAATGTCTTGCACGTCAACTTCAAGCGCATCGAAATGCACACCCAAGGCCTCTGCGCCGGTGCGGCAGTGCGCCAGCCACTGCCCGGCATTCGGACTCAGACCGTGATGGACGTGGAAGGCGAAAAGGTCGATGCCGGCAATCTGGCAATGATGTGCAGCGAGATGCAGCAGCACCGATGAATCGAGCCCGCCGCTATAGGCGACTGCGATGCGCTGCGGGCCGCTCGCTGCGCCAGAAACGACAACGCGCGCCGGAATCGCTTCCAGCGCGCGCTTGAATGTCGCGTCGACTTTACTCACGGTGTCGAGCCTGTCTGGCGAGGTCGATGGCAAGACGCACCGACGCAGACAGTACGATCTGTACGGCAAGGAGGCACAACGCGGCCAGCGGCCTCGCCAGACAGGCGTTTATTCAGCGGAGTTGAGTTCCTTGAATTTGCCATAGGCCATCAGCTTTTCATGGCGCGCCGCGAGCAAGTCCTTGGTCTTCACGCCTTCGAACTGGCGCAGCGTGTCGGCCAGCGCGCGCTTGAGCAGCACGGCCATCTGTTTCGGGTCGCGGTGCGCGCCGCCGAGCGGCTCATTGACGATCTTGTCGACCAGGTTCAGCGCCTTCAGGCGATGCGCGGTCAGGCCCAGCGCTTCGGCCGCATCGGACGCGCGCTCGGCAGTCTTCCAAAGGATCGATGCGCAGCCTTCCGGCGAGATCACCGAATAGGTCGCGTACTGCAGCATCAGCACCGCGTCGCCGACCGCAATCGCGAGCGCGCCACCGGAGCCGCCTTCGCCAATGATGGTCGCGATCAGCGGCACTTTCAGCTCGGCCATCGCATACAGGTTGTGGCCGATCGCTTCCGACTGGCCGCGCTCTTCGGCGTCGATGCCGGGGAAAGCGCCCGGGGTATCCACGAAGGTGAACACCGGCAGGTTGAATTTCTCGGCGACCTTCATCAGGCGCAGCGCCTTGCGATAGCCTTCGGGCTTGGGCATGCCGAAGTTGCGCAGCGCGCGCTCTTTGGTGTCGCGGCCCTTCTGGTGGCCGATCACCATGCAAGCCTTGCCGTTGAAACGCGCAAGGCCGCCGACGATGGACTGGTCGTCCGCATAGCTGCGGTCGCCGTGCAGTTCATGGAAGTCGGTGAAGATCTCGTTCACGTAATCCATCGTGTACGGACGCTGCGGATGACGTGCGATCTGCGAGACCTGCCAGGGCGTGAGCTTGGCGTAGATGTCCTTGGTCAGCTGCTGGCTCTTCTGCGAGAGGCGGTCGATTTCTTCGGTGATGTCGACGGCGGAGTCTTCCTGCACGAAGCGCAGTTCTTCAATCTTGGACTCCAGCTCGGCGATCGGTTGCTCGAAGCTGAGGAAGGTGGTTTTGCTCACGGTAACTCCTTGTTATCCTGGCATCGCTGGGCGACTCGTGGCCGCCGGCGCCAAGGATAGTGTCTATCTTGCATCAAGTAAATCAATATTCTACCGGTACGGGGTCGAGGCTGCGCCACAGGTACCAGGTGGCGACGGTGCGCCACGGCTCCCAGTTGGCCGATACCTCGCGGGCATCGCTGCGCGATACCGGCTCGCCGGAGAAGTAGTTGATACTGATGCCCTTCAGCAGGCCCAGGTCATCCAGCGGCAGGATGTTCGGCCTTAGCAAATTGAAAATCAGGAACATCTCGGCAGTCCAGCGACCAATGCCGCGAATCTGTATCAGTTCGGCGATCACGTCTTCGTCGTCCATCGACGACCAATCCTTCTCGTGCACGCTGCCGTCGCGGAAGTGCAGCGCCAGGTCGGTGATGTATTCGGCCTTGCGCTTGGACAGCCCGCAGGACTGCAGCTTGGGCAGCCCCATCTTCTGCACGGCGGCCGGCGTCATCTTCGGGCACGCCTCCAGTAGCCGCTCCCAGACCGATTGCGCAGCCTTCACCGAAATCTGCTGGCCGACGATGGAGCGTGCCAGCGTGACGAAGGGCTCGCCCCGGCGCACCAGGTGCAGGTCGCCGAATTGCGGGATGAGCTTGCGCATGATGCGGTCGCGCTTCATCAGCTCGGCCTTGGCCTCTTCCCAGTAATCGGGCACGTGCAGGGCTTCGGGTTTCTTCGCCATGGATGTCTTGTTCTCTGCCGTTCAGTGTGGGCGCGGGATCAGGCGCGGCGCCACTCGGTCACGCCGCCCGGCTTGTCCTCGAGCACAATGCCCTTCGCCAGCAGGTCGGCGCGGATGCGATCGGCCTCGGCGAAATTCTTGTCTTTCTTGGCCTGCGCGCGCGCGGCGATCTGCGCATCGACATCGCCATCCGTCATGCCACCGGCTGCCGGGGCGCCGCCCTGCAGGAAGGCATGCGGCTCGCGGCCCAGCAGGCCCAGCACGGCGGCCAGCCCTTTCAGCTGGCGCGCCAGCGCTGCGTCGTGATGACGGTTGACCTCGGTCGCGAGGTCGAACAACACGGCCAGCGCGATCGGCGTGTTGAAGTCATCGTTCATCGCCTCGGCAAAACGCTGCGCATGCGGCTCGTTCCAGTCCAGCGGCTGCGTATCGGCCGCGGTTTCTTTCAGCGCTGTGTACAGGCGCGACAGCGCGACGCGCGCATCATCCAGATGGGTATCGGAATAGTTGAGCGGGCTGCGGTAGTGCGCGCGCAGGATGAAGAAGCGCACGACTTCTGCATCGTATTGCTTCAGCACTTCGCGGATGGTGAAGAAGTTGCCCAGCGATTTGGACATCTTCTCGTCATCGACGCGCACGAAGCCGTTGTGCATCCAGACGTTGACGAAAGCATGGCCGCTGGCGCCTTCGGACTGCGCGATCTCGTTCTCGTGATGCGGGAACTGCAAGTCCTGCCCGCCGCCGTGGATGTCGAACTGCTCGCCGAGCAGGTCGCAGGCCATCGCCGAGCACTCGATGTGCCAGCCCGGGCGGCCGCTGCCCCACTTCGAGGCCCACTTCACTTCTTCCGGCTCGGACGCGCGCGAGGCTTTCCACAGCACGAAGTCGAGCGGGTCGCGCTTGGCGCTGGCGACTTCGACGCGTTCGCCGGCACGCAGGTCATCGAGCGACTTGCCGGACAGCTTGCCGTAGCCCGGGAAATCGCGCACGGAATAATTCACATCACCATCGGCTGCCTTGTAAGCCAGGCCTTTGGCTTCCAGCTGCTCGATCAGGCCCAGCATCTGCGGCACATAGGCCGTCGCGCGCGGCTCATGGTCGGGGCGCTGCACGCCAAGCGCGGCGGCATCTTCGTTCATCGCTTCGATGAAGCGGTTGGTCAGCTGGCCGATCGTTTCGCCATTCTCGACCGCACGACGGATGATCTTGTCGTCGATGTCGGTGATGTTGCGCACATAGGTCACCGCGTAATCCTGCGCGCGCAGCCAGCGCTGCACCATGTCGAACACCACCATCACGCGCGCGTGCCCCAGGTGGCAGTAGTCATACACGGTCATGCCGCAGACATACATGCGCACCTTGCCAGGCTCCATCGGCGTGAACAGCACCTTGTCACGCACCAGCGTGTTGTAGATTCTTAAAGCACTCATGGATGAGAAGATGCGGCGACGGCGGAAGGCATTGCAACACCGCCCTGCCGATGGACTTGCCGTCACCTGCCCCGCAGGCGGGAGCCGGAAAACAGCGCGTCATGTTTTGATAAAATGCGAGTTTCGCCGAAGTATAACATCGAAGCCTGTGCGCTCCGGCAGCGCTGAGCACCACCCAGCACCTATCGCAGGCCAGACTTCACTCACCAGGATCACCTATGTTGCGTCGCAACTTTCTCAGCCTCATCACCGCTGTCGCCCTGAGCTCGCTGGCGCCCCTGTCCGGCAACGTCCACGCGCAAGACCTGCCCAAGGTCGCCATGAAAACCAGCTTCGGCGAAATCGTGCTCGAACTCAATCCGGAAAAGGCACCGAAATCCGTCGACAACTTCCTGCAATACGTGAAAGCCGGCCACTATAACGGCACGACCTTCCACCGCGTGATCAACGGCTTCATGATCCAAGGCGGCGGTTATGACGTTAAAGGCAACGAGAAACCGACCCGCGACCCGATCGGCATCGAATCGAAGAACGGCTTGCGCAACCAGATTTACACGATTGCGATGGCCCGCACCGGCGACCCGAATTCGGCCACCTCGCAATTCTTCATCAACGTCAACAACAACCGCTTCCTCGACTACCCGGGGCAGGATGGCTACGGCTATGCGGTGTTCGGCAAGGTCATCAAGGGTACGGAAGTGGTCGACAAGATCAAGGCCGTTGAAACCGGCCGCCGCGACATGCCGCTGACGCCGGTCGTCATCGAGTCGGCGACCATCGTCGAATAATCCGCAGCACGCAGCACCGTTTTTTTGCTCCACCTGATTTCATAGAGGAACCACCATGGCAGTCGTACTCACCACCAACCACGGCAAGATCACCATCGAACTCGATGCCGAGAAAGCGCCGAAGACCGTCGAAAACTTCCTCGCCTATGTCAAGGCCGGCCACTACGACAACACGATCTTCCATCGCGTGATCAATGGCTTCATGATCCAGGGCGGCGGCTTCGAGCCCGGCATGAAGCAAAAGCCGACCGAAGAGCCGATCGAGAACGAAGCAGCGAACGGCCTGACCAATGACTGCTACACGCTGGCGATGGCGCGCACCAATGACCCGCACTCGGCGACCGCGCAGTTCTTCATCAACGTCAAGGACAACGATTTCCTGAACTACTCGGGCCCGGACAACTGGGGCTACTGCGTGTTCGGCAAGGTCACCGATGGCACCGACGTCGTCGATGCGATCCGCAAGGTCCGCACCGGCAGCAAGGGTTTCCACGGCGACGTGCCGGTGGAAGACGTCGTGATCGAGAAAGCGGAAATCGTCTGATCCCGCCCGGGATCATGACTGGCCCCTGCCCTCGCCTGGATCGTGACTGAACGCAGCATGAACTCCGTGCAGCACGACGTCGCAAGGCCAGAAGCGCAACCCTCAGCGGTTGCGCTTTTTGTTTCGGACCTGCACCTGACGGCATCGATGCCAAAAACGGCGCAAGCTTTTTTCGACTTCCTCGCCCGCGATGCGAAGCCTGCGCGACAGTTGTACCTGCTGGGCGACATCTTTGAATACTGGGCCGGCGACGATGACAGCGCCGATCCTTTCAACCGGCAAGTGATCGATGCGCTGCGTGCCGTCAGCGATGGCGGCACCCGGATCTTCTGGATCGCCGGGAATCGCGACTTCCTGGCCGGCGAAGCCTTTGCGCAAGCGGCCGGCCTCACGCGGCTGGCCGAACCCCACACCACCGTCATTGCCGGCCAGCCTGTCGTACTGGTGCATGGCGACGCCCTCTGCACCGACGATCAGGCCTACATGGCTTTCCGCCAGCAAGTGCGCAATCCGCAATGGCAGGCGGCTTTCCTTGCCCGGCCGCTCGCCGAGCGCAAGGCAATCATTGCCGGCATGCGCGAAGGCAGCCGCGAAGCACAGCGCGACAAGCCGATGGCGATCATGGATGTGAACGAGGGCGAGGTAGCGAGACTGTTCCGCACCTCAGGCGTGAAGACGCTGATTCATGGCCACACGCACCGGCCTGCGTCGCATGAGACTGCCGACGGCGTGCGCCACGTGTTGCCTGACTGGGATTGCGATCACGCAGAAAACGGCCAGCCGCGCGGCGGCTGGCTGGCGATCACGGCCGACGGTCAACTGCACCGCCAGACGCTGGGCTGAACCGGCGTCGCGCGCCGGCGCTTATTCGACCAGCTTGTTGAGCTTGGCGGCGTTGAACTTGTCGAGCTCGGGCACGGATTCAATGGCGATGCCCGCCGCCTTCAGCGCCTGCACGATCTTCACCAGCTGCAACTCTTGCGTCGCCGCATTGTCGATCAGCCCGTGCATGGCCTTCGACAGCGGATCGTCGCCATTGGGCGTGATGCCATAGGCGGCAAACATGCGCGCCGCCGCCTGGTCGCGCTCGCCGCCACGCTCACTCGGCGCTTCCTTCTCGAGGATGCGCGCCGGGTTGCCGACCGCCGTTGCTCCGGGCGGCACTTCCTTCACCACCACGGCATTCGAGCCGACCTTCGCGCCCTCGCCGACCGTGAACGCCCCCAGCACCTTGGCACCGGCGCCGATGATGGCGCCACGGCCCAGCGTCGGGTGGCGCTTCTTGCCCTTGGTGAGCGAGGTGCCGCCCAGTGTCACGCCCTGGTAGATCGTGCAATCGTCGCCGACCTCAGCAGTCTCGCCGATGACGACGCCAAAGCCATGGTCGATGAAAACCCGGCGGCCAATGGTCGCGCCCGGATGGATCTCGATGCCGGTCAGACCGCGTGCGATGTGCGAGATGAAGCGCCCCAGCCACTTGAAGCCGCCCAGCCAGCAGGCATTGGCCATCCGGTGCATCGCGATCGCATGCAGGCCCGGGTAACAGGTCAGCACTTCCCAACTGCTACGGGCAGCGGGATCGCGTTCCCTGATGCTGGCGATGTCTTCTCTGAGGCGGCTGAACATGAGTTGAAAGACCAATGACTAGAAGCTGTAATCTTATTCCAAACTGGCCAAGCCGCTTGAATGAGCATGGCAGCAGACACGGGGTCCCGGCTTGCACCGGGACGACGGGTCTGCACAAGCCTTGTCACTAGGGACGTTACCTGTCGGCCGGCCACATTTACGTCATGCCGGCGAATGCCGGAATCCAGCGACGTCAACTCGCCTTGAGTCGCTGGCGGCGTGCCTCGTACAGGCAGATGCCCGAGGCCACCGACACGTTCAGGCTCTCGACCGAGCCCATCATCGGCAGGCTTACCAAACGGTCGCAATTCTCGCGCGTGAGCCGGCGCAGGCCCTCGCCTTCCGAGCCCATCACGAAGGCGGTGCCGCCGGTGTAATCGACGTCGTACAGCGTGCCTTCGGCTTCGTCATCGGTGCCGGTCAGCCAGATGTCACGCTCCTGCAACTCGCGCATCGTGCGTGCCAGGTTAGTCACGGTGATGTAAGGCACGGTATCGGCAGCGCCGCTGGCGACCTTGGCGGCTGTCGCATTCAGGCCAACCGCACGGTCTTTCGGTGCGATCACGGCATGGGCGCCGGCGCCATCAGCGACGCGCAGGCAGGCACCGAGGTTGTGCGGATCGGTCACGCCGTCGAGCAGCAACAGCAAGGGCGGGCCCTGCACGCCATCCAGCAGTTCGGCCAGATTGCGGGCCAGCGACAGCTCACCCGCGCGCGCAACAACGCCCTGGTGGCGGCGCGTGCCGACCATGGCGTCAAGACGTTCGTCGTCAGCCTGGATGATGCGCACATTCGCACCTTTGGCCGCGCGTAGCAGGTCGCCCATGCGGCGGTCATGGCGCGAGGCATCGACATAGATCTCTTCGATCGTGGAGGCGTCATGACGCAGACGCGCGGTGACGGCGTGGAAACCGAAGATCATCCGGGTTTTCATGGAAATTCCTTACTTGCGCTTCTTCTTGTTGCCCTTGCGCGCAGGCGCGGCGGCCTTGTGCGCCCCGGTACGGGCGGCGGTTCTTGCTTCGGTACGCGCTTTCACGCCCGGCGGCTTGGCGGGAGCGGCTTTCTTCGCAGACTTCTTCGCGGCCTTCTTGGCGCCGAACAGGCCGCCGGTCTTGGAAGCGCGCGCATGGGCCTCGTCGGCACGGCGTGATTCATTGCGCAGCTGCGTGTGGATGCCCGGCTCCTGCACCAGGCGCAGGTCGATGCGGCGCGCATCGAGGTCCACCCGACTGACCTGCACCGTCACGCGGTCGGTCAGCTGGTAGCGAATGCCGGTACGTTCGCCGCGCAGCTCATGGCGCGCTTCGTCGTACTGGAAGTAATCGGCGCCGAGGTCGGTCACATGCACCATGCCCTCGATATACAGCGCGTCGAGTTGCACGAAGATGCCGAACGACGCGACGCCGGCAATCGTGCCCGTGAACTCTTCGCCCAGCTTGTCGCGCACGAAGTAGCACTTCAGCCAGGCTTCGACATCGCGCGAGGCTTCATCGGCGCGGCGCTCGTTGGCCGAGCAGTGAATGCCGAGCGCTTCCCAGATTGCGAGGTCGCCCTCGGCGCGCTTCTTGCCCGCAGCCCTGTCTTTCGCCTGCATCTTGCGCGCCGCCGGCGATAGCGCGGTGTTCAGCGCCTCAGTGGCAATGCCTCTCGGATGATACTGCTTGCCCGCGAGGACAGCCTTGATCGCGCGGTGCGTCAGCAGGTCGGGATAACGGCGGATCGGGCTGGTGAAATGCGCATACGCGTCATACGACAGACCGAAGTGGCCAATATTGTCCGGGCTGTAGACCGCCTGCTGCATCGAGCGCAGCAGCATGGTCTGCAGCAGCACGGCGTCCGGCCGGCCCTTGATCTTATCCATCAGCGCCGCATAGTCGGACGCCGAGGGTGTCGTGCCGCCGCCCAGCGACAGGCCGAGCTGCTTCAGGAAAGTGCGCAGCTGATTCAGCTTTTCTTCGGTCGGCCCCGCATGGATGCGATACAGGCCCGGATGCTTATGGCGCTCCAGCAGGTCGGCCGCGCAAACGTTGGCGGTCAGCATGCACTCTTCAATCAGCCGGTGGGCATCGTTGCGGGTGCGCGGCAGGATCTGTTCGATCTTGCCGGCGGCATTGCAGACGATATAGGTCTCGGTCGTCTCGAAATCCATCGCGCCGCGTTCCTTGCGCGCAGACAGCAGCACCTGGAACAGGTCGTACAGGTCTTGCAGGTGCGGCAGCAGCCCGATGCGGCGCTGCGCTTCCGGACCGCGGGTGTTGCCGAGGATGGCGGCGACTTCGGTATAGGTCAGGCGCGCCGCCGAATGAATGACGGCCGGATAGAACTGGTACGCGTGGATGTCGCCCTTCGCATTGATCACCGCGTCGCACACCAGCGTCAGGCGATCGACATCCGGGTTCAGCGAGCACAGGCCGTTGGACAGCTTCTCCGGCAGCATCGGGATCACGCGGCGCGGGAAGTAGACTGACGTGCTGCGCTCCAGCGCATCGACGTCGAGATCGTCGTTCGGCTTCACATAATGGCTGACATCGGCGATCGCGACGATCAGGCGGTAGCCTTTGGCACGGCCGATCTTGACGGGCTCGCAGTAGACCGCGTCATCGAAGTCACGCGCGTCTTCGCCATCGATCGTAACCAGCGGCACGTCGCGCAGATCAACGCGGTCGGCCAGGTCCGCTGCCCTCACTTCAGACGGCAGCTTCGCGGCCAGCTGCAGCGCCGCATCCGAGAATTCGTGCGGTACGCCATATTTGCGCACGGCGATCTCGATCTCCATGCCAGGATCGTCGATCGCGCCAAGCACTTCGACGATCTTGCCGACGGGCTGCGCGTAGCGCGACGGTTGTTCCGTCAGTTCGACGCTGACCACCTGCCCTGCCTTGGCCTTCCCGGGCGAGCCAGCCAGCAGGATGTCATGGCTGATGCGCTTGTCCTCCGGGACCACGAGCCAGACGCCGTTCTCGCTCACGAGGCGACCGATCACATGCGAATTGGCACGCGACAGCACCTCGACGATCGAGCCTTCCGGGCGGCCGCGGCGATCGATACCGGTCACGCGTACCTGCACGCGGTCGCCATGCATGACCTTCTGCATCTCCTTGTCCGGCAAGAAAATATCTTCGCCTTCGTCGGGAATCAGGAAGCCGTAGCCATCGCGATGCGCCGACACGCGGCCTTCGATGAAGCTGGTGGTGTTGGCGAGCTGTATGCGCCCCTTGCGATCCGGCTTGATCTGGCCGTCGCGCTCCATGGCAGCAAGGCGCCGGTTCAGGCCATCGAGTTCGCCGTCCTTGACCGACAAGGCTTTCGCGATCGCCGCCAGGGTTTGTGGCTCGCCGGCAGTGCGCAGGATGCCGAGAATCTCTTCGCGGCTGGGAATGCTGTAAGGGTAGTGGCTCAAAAGGAGGCGCGCGGGATTAGGTAAAAAACATCGCTAGTGTAACGGACGAGCGACGGTGATGCGGAAAAACGCGAGCGCGCGTAAATTTCAGAGGGAAATTCATTCGACGTGTGTTGACATCTTTTGCCGATGCTCTATAATCTCGTCTTCTTCAAGCCCACGTGGCGGAATTGGTAGACGCGCATGGTTCAGGTCCATGTGCCGCAAGGTGTGGGGGTTCGAGTCCCTCCGTGGGCACCAAGCTTGAAAAACAAAAGGCCCGGTCGAAAGACCGGGCCTTTTGTTTTTCAAGCTTGATTTTCCAATTGAGGCAGGTATACCCGTCCCTCCGTGGCGCGTGGCGGGGGTTTCGAGTCGCACGCGCCTCGCCCGCGCAGCGGCATCGGCTTGCAAGCCAATCCGTGGGAGACCGTCGCTGCCAGTGAGTCAGGCCACCACCGCAAAATC
>JBDKLN010000111.1:0-4982 GCA_039806045.1 Pseudomonadota bacterium | reverse complement strand
CCTCGCGATGCAAATTACGGTTGTGTTACATTGAGAAATCGTTGCAACGGCGCGACTGCAATACAAGAGATTGGCGTTCTAGCAATAATGTGGCGTTCGCAAGCGCCACGTAGGCTTACTTCGGTCAAATGTTCGAGTATTGTGTTTGCTGCATTGCGGAAATATCGAATTCGCGACACAATCTCGAGCGTCTTGAATGAGGGGTCCTCATGCTCTATCAACTGCACGAAATGAACCGCACCTTGCTCAGCCCGCTCATCCAGTGGGCCGAGGCATCGTCGAAACTGTTCACCAACCCGGTGTCACCTTTCGCGCACAGCCCTTTCGCGCAACGCATTGCTGCGGGCTACGAACTCATGTTCCGGCTGGGCAAAGAATATGAAAAGCCTGCATTTGGCATTACGCACACGGAAGTCAATGGCGTGCAAACGGCGATCATTGAAGACGTGGCTGTCGACAAGCCCTTCTGCAAGCTGATCCACTTCCGCAAGGACAAGCACAACGCCAAGCTCAAGGAGCTCAAGCAACCGACGTTGCTGCTGGTGGCACCGCTCTCTGGCCATCATGCAACCTTGCTGCGCGATACCGTGCGTGCGCTGCTGACAGACCACGATGTGTATATCACCGACTGGACCGATGCCCGCATGGTTCCGATGGACAAGGGCGCATTCCATCTGCATGACTACATTTACTATGTTCAAGACTTCATCCGCTTCCTCGGCGAAGGCGTGAACGTGGTTTCGGTCTGCCAGCCCACCGTGCCGGTGCTCGCCGCCATCTCGCTGATGGCCTCGGCCAAAGAAAAAATCATGCCGAAGACCATGGTGATGATGGGCGGCCCCATCGACCCGGGCAAATCGCCGACGGCCGTCAACGACCTGGCCACCAACAAACCATTCACGTGGTTCGAGAACAACGTGATCTATAACGTGCCGCCGAACTATCCGGGCTATGGCCGTCGCGTCTACCCGGGCTTCCTGCAGCATGCCGGCTTCGTCGCGATGAACCCGCGCCGCCATGCGCAGAGCCACTGGGAGTTCTACCTGCACCTGCGCGAAGGCGACAACGAGTCGGCCGAAGAGCATCGCAAGTTCTACGATGAATACAACGCCGTGCTCGATATGCCGGCCGAGTACTACCTCGAGACGATCAAGACCGTGTTCCAGGACCATGCGCTGCCCGAAGGCACCTGGGATGTGGAAGGCAAGCGCGTGCGTCCTCAGGACATCAAGACCGTCGCGCTGTTCACGATCGAAGGCGAGCTGGACGACATCTCGGGCTCCGGCCAGACGCGTGCCGCCCATGACCTGTGCGCCAGCATCCCGAAAGAGATGAAGCAGCACTACACGGCCCCGAAATGCGGCCACTACGGCATTTTCTCGGGTCGCCGCTGGCGCGAGATGATCGCGCCGCGCATCACCGAGTTCATCAAGGCGCACGCGTAAGCGACGCCGAATGCGCTTCACACAAGGCCGCCTGCGGGCGGCCTTGTCGTTTCCATTGAACGCAGCGACCGCCATCACCGCCGGCAGGGCTTCGCTGCGGCAAATCGCGGATAATGTCGGCCTATGTCCTGCCCCACTCCATCGCTGGCCGACCGCATCGAGGACCTGCTGCCCCAGACCCAATGCACCAAGTGCGGCTACCCCGCGTGCCGCCCGTATGCCGAGGCCGTCGCCGACGGCAGCGCCGGCTACAACCAGTGCCCTCCCGGTGGTGCCGAAGGCGTCGCGCGGCTTGCCGCGCTGCTGGGCAAGCCCGTCCTCCCGATCAACCCGGCCAACGGCATCGAGCGCGAGCGTCCGGTCGCCTTCATCGACGAAGCGGCCTGCATAGGCTGCACGCTGTGCATCCAGGCCTGCCCGGTCGATGCCATCGTCGGCGCGGCCAAGCAGATGCACACGGTGGTGGCATCGCTATGCACCGGTTGCGATCTGTGCGTGGCGCCCTGTCCGGTCGATTGCATCGCGATGCTCCCGGTCACGCCCGGCAAGACCGGCTGGCAAGCCTGGACGCAACAGCAGGCCGATGACGCACGCCAGCGCCACGACGCACGCCATGCGCGGCTCAGGCGCGACGCGGCAGAGAACGAAGCCCGGCTGGCCGCCAAGGCTGCCGCCAAGCTGAAAGAAGTCGAGTCATCCGACCCGCAATCCGACGCCGAGCTTGCCGAGAAGGAGCGCAAGCGCGCGATCATCCAGGCCGCGATCGAGCGCGCACGGCAGCAAAAAGAAGCCGCGCAACAGGAAGCCGCGCGCCAACAGGCGGACGCCGGCGCAGGAAAAAGCACATGAACGCAGACAAGCGCCGCGAGATATTCGAACGGCTGCGCGCAGCCAATCCGCATCCGACCACCGAGCTCGAATACACGACACCGTTCGAGCTGCTGATCTCGGTGATCCTGTCGGCGCAGGCGACCGATGTCGGCGTCAACAAGGCCACCCGCAAGCTGTACCCGGTCGCGAACACGCCGCAGGCCATCCACGCACTCGGGGTCGAGGGCCTGACCCCCTACGTCCAGACCATCGGCCTGTACCGTACCAAGGCAAAGAACGTGATCGAGACCTGTCGCCAGCTGCTCGAGAAGCACGGCGGACAGGTACCGCGTGATCGCGAGTCGCTTCAGGCCTTGCCGGGCGTGGGCCGCAAGACGGCGAACGTGGTGCTGAATACTGCATTCGGCGTACCGGCCATGGCCGTCGACACGCACATTTTCCGCGTCTCCAACCGGACCGGCATCGCTCCCGGCAAGAACGTGGAAGCCGTCGAAGACAAGCTGATGAAATTCGTTCCGCAGGAATTCCTGATGGATGCGCACCACTGGCTGATCCTGCACGGCCGCTATACCTGCACGGCGCGCAACCCGCAATGCTGGAACTGCCTGATCGCCGATCTCTGCGAATTCAAAAACAAGACACCGATGCCCGCCAAAGGCATTTGAACGCGCCACGGGCAGGCTCGACACCCTGCGCCCCTCGGATACCCAACACAAGACCATGGAAGCCTTCATCAACAGTGCCGCCGTCGTCGCCCTCGGCGAATTGGGCGACAAGACGCAGGTACTGGCGTTGCTGCTGGCCGTGCGCTACCAGCGCGTCTGGCCCATCCTGACCGGCATCTTCATCGCAACGCTGCTGACCATGGGCATCACCGCGCTGCTGGGCACAACCATCTCGAATTTCCTGCCACCGCACCTGCTGCGCTGGGTACTGGTCGCGATGTTCTATGCGGTCGCGCTATGGACGCTGGTGCCGGAAGGCGATGATGACGATGAAGAGCACATGACGCCGAAGTCATCGCACAGTCTGGTACTGACCGCATTCGTGACCTTCATCCTCGCCGAACTCGGGGACAAGTCGCAGATTGCGACCTTGGTGATGGCCGCGACGTACGGCGATTTCGCGTCTGTGATGGCTGGCGCCACGCTGGGTGAGATGATCGCCATCTCACCCGCCGTGCTGCTGGGCCAGACCACCGCCCAATGGCTGCCGATGAAATGGGTTCGCGTGGCAGCTGCCATGCTGTTTGCCGCACTCGGCACCTGGGTGCTGGCGTTCGGACTGGACTAGATACGGGGAGCGGAGCGATGTTCAATCCCACCAAGGACGAAGTGCGCCGCTTCTTCTGCGAGACCTGGCGCAAGACGCGGTCCCATGAGGTGCTGACGCCATTGGAAGCGATTGCGCGCGACTGGATGCTGCAGCATCCCGAATACCATCACGACTTGGCCGACCCCGAAACTGCGCAAACGGCCGACTATGACATTGCCAAGGGCCAGTCCAACCCTTTCCTGCATTTGTCCATGCACCTGTCGATCACGGAGCAGGTGTCGATCGACCAGCCACCCGGCATACGCGCCGCCTTTCAGGCACTGGCTGCCAAGTCGGGCGAACACGATGCCCAGCATCAGGTCATGGAATGCCTGGGCGAGATGCTGTGGACGTCACAGCGCAATGGCTCGCCGCCGGATGGCGTCGCGTATATCGAATGTGTGATGCGCCACGCCCAGCGCTGACGAGCCGGCAGCCACGTTAGCAAAAGACGAACGCCAGCATGGCGGGATCATCGATCAGGTTATTGTTGGCGTAGATGGCCAGCCGGTAAATCACGGCAGTCAACGCGTCCGTCAGTTTTTGCAGTGTCATGCGACCGTATCACCCTCATCGGCAATTCGACGTCAGCGCGCAATGATGCAGCAGACCATCATGGTCATGCAGGGAAAAACCGAAAAATGATTCACGGGCAGGATAGCGGCCTGTCAAGGTCGCGGGCTGAGATCTCGCTGATCTTCCACTGGCCATTCTTTCGATTCAACATATACAGCCAGCCGCTCTGGATGGCCGACTCGTCCTTAAGCACCGTGCGAATGGAGCGAGTGGTGACGACCGCGGTATTCTGATTGAGCAGGCACGGCTTCACATCGGTAATTTCGAGCGTCACTGCACCTTGCTTCGCTTCGATCGCGTCGATATAGCGCTTCCAGGTCAGGGCAAGGCTGGCCGTGTCCGTATAGGCGACATGGTCGCCATTGGGCTGATGATAGATCGCTGGTATGCCGTAAATCTTCTCTGCGATAGCATCCGCATTTTTTTCATTCATCAGGCGAGCGTAATCGGCAAACAACTTGCGGATGTCAGCGACCTCGCTATCCGCTTTGATTTCGGCGGAAGCCTCTGCAGCGACAACCGGGGTCGGGACGCTCAAGGTACCGGCAAACGTCATGGCCGCGATGGCGGCGGCGATCAGTAATTGGCGCATCGTGATCCTTTGCATGTTCAGCTTATCCGCCCGAATTCTTGGACGACTGCCGACATTATCCAATAAATGTATCGATATGCCCGTTCCGTCGAAATGGCCGATGTGGGTTTGTGTATGATGTCTCGCCACTGAATGAATCGTGCGATCGAGATCGATTACAAAAAAGAAAAGGAGATTTTCATGATAAAACTCGCCTTGTTTTTCTTTGCTGCCGTCGCATTTTC
>JBDKLN010000110.1:0-21461 GCA_039806045.1 Pseudomonadota bacterium | reverse complement strand
GGCGCCGACTTGCGCGTGGTTCAGCTGCTGCTCGGGCATGCAGACATTTCGACCACGCAGATCTACACGCACGTCGCACGCGAACGCCTGAAGCAGATCCATGCGCAGCACCACCCGCGCGCCTGAGCCGCTGCTCGTCGCGCATCAGGCCCGCCCGTGCTTGCTCATGCATAATGGCGGCCACACCAACAGGGGAATTGCATGAATCCGGTACTGACCACCGTTGCCGCCGCCATCGTCGCGTATTTGCTGGGCTCGATCTCTTTCGCGATCGTCGTCAGCAAACTGTTCCGTCTCGACGATCCCCGTACCTTCGGCTCCGGCAACCCGGGGGCGACCAATGTCCTCCGCACCGGCAACAAGCTGGCGGCCGTATTGACGCTGCTCGGCGACTGCGTGAAGGGCTGGATTCCGGTGGGCCTCGTTGTGCAATTCGATGACCGGCTCGGCCTCGGCGATGCCGGCATTGCACTGGTGGCGATCGCCGTGTTTGCAGGCCACTTGTGGCCGCTGTTCTTCCGCTTCAAAGGCGGCAAGGGCGTCGCGACTGCGCTGGGGGTCCTGCTGGGCTTGAACCCGATACTCGGGTTGGCAACGCTGGTGACCTGGGTCGTGGTCGCGTATGCGTTCCGCTATTCATCGCTGGCTGCGCTGATCGCCGCCGTGTTTGCGCCGTTTTATTACGGTCTGTTGTTTGGTCCGGATGCCAAGCTCGCGGCCGTGGCGCTGATGAGCGTGTTGCTGATTTACCGTCACCGCAAGAACATTGGCAAGCTGTTGAGTGGCAAGGAGAGCCGGATCGGCAAGAAGGCCAGCTGAGAGCCTGCCTCGTCAGGCCGCTGGCCGCGTTGCACCGACTTGCCGTACAAGTCGTACTGTTTGCATCGGTGCGCCTTGCCATCGACCTGAAGAGACAGGTTCTAATTCTCATTACCTGACATCAGGCGTCGATCGCATCCAGCGGCCAGCGCGGCTTCACATTGAAGCCGTAATCACGTTTGGCCGCTGCCGGGTTGGCTTGCATGCGCAGGGCACCGGCGAACGCAATCATCGCGCCATTGTCAGTGCACAGTTCCAGTTCCGGATAGAACACTTCGAATCGCTTGCGCGTTGCGGCCGCGTTCAGCGCCGCGCGCAATTGCTTGTTCGCGCCGACACCGCCCGCAATCACCAGCCGTTTCATGCCGGTGTCCTTCAGGGCCTTCAGGCATTTCGCGACCAGCACCTCGACGATCGCATCAACAAAAGCGCGCGCGATATTGGCCTTGTCCTGCTCGCACAGGTTGGACGGGTGCTGCTTTACCAGCGTCAGCACCGCGGTTTTCAGTCCCGAGAAGCTGAATTCCAGATTCCCTGAATGCAGCATCGGGCGCGGCAGCTTGTAAGCGTTCGGGTCGCCGAACTCGGCCATCCGTGAAATTGCCGGCCCGCCCGGATAACCGAGGCCGAGCAGCTTGGCCGATTTGTCGAAGGCTTCGCCCGCCGCATCGTCGAGCGTTTCGCCCAGCAGTTCATATCGGCCGACGCCATCGACGCGCATCAGCTGCGTGTGGCCACCCGACACCAGCAGCGCAATGAAGGGAAAGGCCGGTGGCCTGGCCGACAACAGCGGCGACAGCAAATGGCCTTCGAGGTGATGCACGCCCAACACCGGCTTGTCGAGCGCGAGCGCCAGGCCATTGGCGACCGAGGCGCCGACCAGCAAGGCGCCGGCCAGTCCCGGGCCCTGTGTGTAGGCGATCGCATCGATGTCGTCCAGCGATGCGCCGCTGTCGGCCATCACCTGTTCCAGCAATGGCAGCGCGCGCCGCACATGGTCGCGCGACGCCAGTTCCGGCACGACGCCGCCATATTCTTCATGCATCGCTATCTGCGAGTGCAGCGCATGCGCACGCAGACCGCGCTCGGTGTCATACAAAGCGAGGCCGGTTTCGTCGCACGAGGATTCGACGCCAAGGACTAACATTCGGGAGGGGGAGGATGGCAAGGTTCTTGCAAACGCGTATTGTAAAGTACGGCCTGCGCGGGCTGGGTCAGTCCGGTTTTGATTATCAAATTATGAATGATTCAAGAAGACTGAAGATCGTTGTGGTGAATTCGCTGGTGGCGCCCGACGGCGCCGACGAAGCGGCCATCGAGCAGGCGGACCGTGCGCGGGCGCTGCGCATTGGCTTGCTGGAAAACGGCTACAACATCCTCGCGGCCCTGCCGCCGTCGGAAGACCTGGAATCCGAGATCGCCAAGTTGCAGCCCGACCTGATCATCATTGACGAACAATCGGATGCCGCCTTGCAGCGCGTGGTCGCCGCCACCGCCAACGCGCGCCGTCCCATCGTCTGCTTCACCGAGGATGACGACCGCGCGAAGATGCACGAAGCCATCAAGGCGGGCGTATCGGCCTATGTGGTGGCCGGCTTGTCGGCGGACCGCGTGAAAGCCGTGCTGGACGTGGCCGTGACCCGCTTCAAGGTCGAACAGGAGTTGCGTTCGGAACTTGAGGAAACCCGCAACAAGCTCGCCGAGCGCAAGATCGTCGAGCGCGCCAAGGGCTTGCTGATGGAACGCCAGCAGTGCACCGAGGATGAGGCGTATTCGAAGCTGCGCCGGCTGGCGATGGACAAGAACCTGAAGCTGGTCGAGGTTGCGCAGCGCATGCTGGACGTGGCTGAACTGCTCGGCTGATGCCCGGTCTTGCCACGACGGTGCGTGCCATGTTGGTGCACACCGCTGCCGCCAGCCCCGTTTTGGGGCGCGACTTGCCACACACTCAGCCGACCGCCAGCAGGTAAAGCAGCAGCAGGTTGACCACCAGCGAGATTGCGCCGACCACTTTCCACAGCGCCAGCGGATCGCGCTTCATCAGCGGTTGCGGCGCCGGCGCCTGCAACGGGCGCGACGCGCCTCGCTCGAGCGCCAGCAGCATTTCTTCCGCCGTCTCGAAACGGTCGGCCGGGTCTTTCGCGACCGCCTTCAACAACAGGTTTTCCAGCCACGACGGCAAGTCGGGTCGGTAACGGCTGGGCGGTACCGGGTCACCGAAGCGCGGCCGCTGGAAAGGTTCGACTTCCCCGTACGGATAGTGGCGCGTCAGCGCGTAGTACAGCGTGACGCCGGTCGCATACAAATCGGTCTGGGGTGAAGCCGGCTGGCCGTCGAACTGTTCGGGCGCCAGGAACGAAGGCGTGCCCGCCTGGGGGGACAAATCCTGCTGCTCGGCTTCCATGCCTGATTGCGCAACGCCGAGATCGAGCACGCGCAGCTCGCCATCGTCACCCAGGTGGATGTTGGCCGGCTTGATGTCGCGATGCAGGATACTGCGCCGGTGCAGCGCGCCGATTGCGCGCGTGACTTTCGTCGCATGCGTGACCAGGTCAGGCACCGTCAGGTGGCCACCGGCATCGAGCAGCGCCTGCAGCGTGTGACCCGGATGCCAGGTCGACAGGAAGTACAGGAAATTACGCTCGTCCGGCGCGATCACTTGCGGGAAGAAGCGTGCCACCACACGCTTGGCCAGCCATTCTTCATGGGCGAAGGCGCTGATTTCCTGCGGATCGTTCGCGCGGTCCGGATGCAGGGTCTTCATGACCAGCTTGCGCTGCGTGCGCGGATCCAGAACGCGGTACAGCAGCGTGGTCGGCGATTCATGAATGACTTCTTCGATCAGATAGCCGTCGATTGACTGGCCGCTTTTCAAACGCGGCGGAACCGGCAATTGCTGCGATCCCGATAACGCATCGCGCAGGTTTTCTTCCGGCAGTTGTGCGATCCGCACGACGATGGCGCTCGCATTGTCCTTCGATCCTGCGGCCAGCGCCGCATCGACCAGCAGCTTGGCCGTGGCCTCGGGTGCCTCCGGCTTGTCGGCGAGTGTCGTCAGGTGCCAGCTCAGGTCATAGTCGGGCAATGCGCCCCAGACGCCGTCCGAGGCCAGCAGGAAGATGTCACCCGCCTGCAATTCACCCATGCCATGGTCGATCGCCAGTTGCGAGTCGAGACCGATCGCGCGCGTCAGCACGTGGCGCATCTCGGGCCGGTCCCACACATGGTCGGTGGTCAGGCGCTTGAGCGTGCCATTGCGCAGCAGGTAGAGACGGGTGTCGCCGACGTGCGCGAAGTAATAAAAATTGCCGCGCACGACCAGCGCCGTCAGCGTGGTGGCCATGCCGCCGGCTTCGGCGCGCACCGTGCCCTGCTTTTGCACCCAGCTGTTGATCGCCTTGACCACCCGGTCCAGCGCTTGTGTGACGGGCCAGGTATCGGGCGTGGCGTAGTAATCGGTGAGCAGTCCGCGCACCGTGTATTCCGCCGCTTCGCGTCCGCCAGCGCTGCCAGACACGCCATCGGCCACGGCCGCGATCATGCCTTTGGTCGAGATTTCCGGCTCGGACGGCGTGACCATGCCGACGAAATCTTCGTTATGGTCGCGCAGTCCGGTTTGCGAATGATGGGCGGCAGTCAGGGCTAATGGCATGGCCGCAGCATACAAGATTCAAATCTTGGCGGTGGTCATCGCCGCGCTGCCCCAGGTGGTGCGCCAGCGGCCTTTGACCGACGACAGACCCAGTAGCGCCAGCACCGCCAGCCCCGCGAAGATCGACAGGCCCAGCTGGTAGCTGCCGGTCATTTGCTTCGAATAGCCCATGCTCGACGCCAGATAAAAGCCGCCTACGCCGCCTGCCATGCCCACCAATCCGGTCATGGTGCCAATCTCCTTGCGGAAGCGTTGCGGTACCAGCTGGAACACGGCGCCATTGCCGGTGCCCAGTGCCAACATCGCCAGCACGAACACCACCACCGCAGCCATTGCCGATTGCAGGCCGAGGCTGGCGACGAACAGGAAGATCGCTGCCAGCGTGTACATGATGGACAGCGTCTTGATGCCGCCGATACGATCCGCCAGCCGGCCACCCATAGGGCGCACCAGCGAACCGGCAAACACGCAGGCCGCCGTGAAATAGCCCGCCATCACCGGCGTGAGCCCGTATTGGGTGTTGAAGTAAATGGTCAGCGACGAGGCGAGGCCGGAGAAGCCGCCGAAAGTGACGGCATAAAAGAACATGAACCACCAGGCATCCTTGTCCTTGAGCACGTGCAGGTATTCGCTCAGCGATTTTGGCGGCGGCGAAGAGGGTGCGTCTTTCGCGAAAATCTGATAAACGACCAGCGCGACGGCCAGCGGGATCAGCGCCAGGCCAAACACATTCTGCCAGCCATAGGCGATGGCCAGTCCTGGTGCAAACAGCGCAGCAAACGCCGTGCCGGAATTGCCCGCACCTGCGATCCCAAGCGCAGTGCCCTGATGTTCAGGCGGGTACCAGCGCGAAGCCAGCGGCAGTGCTACGGCAAATGCCGAACCTGCCACGCCCAGCAACACGCCCAGCGTCAGCAGATGATTGAATTGGGTCAGCTCGCCGCGCCAAGCCCAGAACAGGCTGGCAATGACGACCAGTTGTCCAATCAGCCCGGCCTTTTTCGGCTTCAGGTGATCGACCAGCACGCCCATCACGATGCGCAACAGCGCACCGGCCAGCAATGGCGTGGCAACCATCAGGCCTTTTTGTGCGGCGGTCAGGTGCAGGTCAGTAGAAATTTGCACGGCCAGCGGGCCGAGCAACACCCACACCATGAAACTCAGATCGAAATAGAAGAACGATGCGAGCAGCGTCGGCGCGTGCCCGGCTTTCCAGAATGATGTTTTGTTCATGGCTCCGTTGCCTTGAGGTTGATACCAGCCCTCGCTAACGCAAGCCTTGTGCCATGCATTCCTTATCGATTTTTGCGCGTTCAATGTGCGCTGAAACTGTTCGGGCACAACGCATCCCAAGCGAGGTGTGGGCGTCGCACTGAAAAGGTGCGATCGCATGCGGGTGTGTCCTGATTTCGGTGCGATTTACTTTCGAATCGCTCCAAATCCCTCTTTTATCGACTGGCATCGCTCTTGCTATTACAGGATCGAACCTGTTTTACACGGCCCCAATGGCGGGGCTCGAAAATCGTAGGAGCTTTAATGAAGAAGCTGAAGTTGGTCATGGTCGGCAATGGCATGGCCGGAGTGCGTACACTCGAAGAACTCATCAAGATCGCGCCGGATATTTATGACATCACGGTCTTCGGCGCCGAACCGCACCCGAATTACAACCGCATCCTGTTGTCGCCGGTGCTAGCGGGCGAGCAGACAGTGCAGGACATCATCCTGAATGACCTGGACTGGTATGCGGATAACCACATCACGTTGCACACTGGTAAGAAGATTACGCAGATCGATCGCGCAAAGCGTGTCGTGATCGCCGATGACGGCACCACCGCCGAATATGATCGGTTGCTGCTGGCGACGGGTTCGAATCCGTTCATCCTGCCGGTGCCCGGCAAGGATCTCAAAGGCGTCATCGGTTATCGCGACATCGCCGATACCAATGCCATGATCGAGGCAGCCCAGACGAAGAACCATGCGATCGTCATTGGCGGCGGCCTGTTGGGTCTGGAAGCGGCGAATGGCCTGAAGCTGCGCGGCATGGCAGTCACTGTCGTGCACCTGCCGGGCTGGCTGATGGAACGCCAGCTCGACCCGGTTGCCGGCAAGATGCTGCAAAAATCGCTGGAAGACCGCGGCCTTGATTTCCTGCTCGAGAAAAATACGCAGGCGTTGGTCGGCGACGCGCACGGTCATGTGAAAGCCATTCGTTTCACCGATGGCAGCGAACGCCCGGCGGATCTCGTCGTGATGGCCGTTGGCATTCGCCCCAATACCACGCTGGCCGAATCGGCTGGCCTGCACTGCAATCGCGGCATCGTCGTCAATGACACGATGCAGACCTTCGATCCGCGCATTTACGCGGTCGGCGAATGCGTGAACCATCGCGGCATCGCCTATGGCCTCGTCGCGCCCTTGTTTGAAATGGCAAAGGTCTGCGCGAACCACCTGGCCAATTTCGGCATCGGTCGCTATCAAGGCTCGGTCACGTCGACCAAGCTGAAAGTCACTGGCATCGATTTGTTTTCGGCTGGCCAGTTCATGGGGGGCGAGGGCACCGAGGAGATCGTGCTGTCCGACCCCATCGGCGGCGTCTACAAGAAGCTGGTGATCAAGGACGACAAGCTGGTCGGCGCCTGCCTGTATGGCGACACCGTTGACGGCAGCTGGTACTTCCGCCTGCTGCGCGAAGGCAAGGACATCGGCGAGATCCGTGATTCACTGATGTTTGGCGAGGCCAACCTCAGCCGCCCGGGCGACACTGGCCACGAAGGCTTCAGCCAGGCCGCCAGCATGCCGGACACCGCCGAAGTCTGCGGCTGCAACGGCGTCTGCAAGGGCACCATCGTCAAGGCGATCAAGGAAAAAGGCCTGTTCACGCTGGACGATGTGAAGAAACACACCAAGGCCTCGGCCTCGTGCGGCTCCTGCACCGGACTGGTCGAACAGATCCTCGCATCGACGGCCGGCGGCGATTATTCGGCGTCGCCCAAGACCAAGTCGATGTGCGCATGTACCGACCACACACACCAGCAGGTGCGCGACACGATCCGCGAGCAAAAGCTGCTGACGATTCCGGCCGTGATGCAGTTCATGGAGTGGCGCACGCCGAATGGCTGCGCCAGCTGCCGACCGGCGCTGAACTACTACCTGATCTCGACCTGGCCGCACGAGGCGAAGGATGATCCGCAGTCGCGCTTCATCAACGAGCGCGCGCATGCCAACATCCAGAAGGACGGCACCTACTCGGTGATTCCGCGCATGTGGGGCGGCGAGACCAATGCGACCGAGTTGCGCCGCATTGCCGACGTGGTCGACAAGTACAAGATCCCGACCGTCAAGGTCACCGGCGGCCAGCGCATCGACTTGCTGGGCGTGAGGAAGGCCGACTTGCCGGCGGTCTGGCAAGACCTTGGCATGCCGTCCGGCCTCGCCTATGCGAAGGGCCTGCGCACCGTGAAGACTTGCGTCGGTTCCGAATGGTGCCGCTTCGGTACCCAGAACTCGACCCTGATGGGGCAGCAACTCGAGCGCGCGCTGGCGCGCATGTATGCGCCGCACAAGGTCAAGCTGGCCGTGTCCGGTTGTCCGCGCAACTGCGCCGAGTCCGGCATCAAGGACGTGGGCGTGATCGGCGTCGATTCGGGCTGGGAAATCTATGTCGGCGGCAACGGCGGCATCAAGACTGAGGTGGCGCAGTTCTTCTGCAAGCTGAAGACCCATGAAGAAGTGCTGGAATATGCGGGCGCCTTCCTGCAGCTGTATCGTGAAGAGGGCTGGTACCTGGAGCGCACCGTGCATTACATCGCACGGGTCGGTCTCGAGCACGTCAAAAAGGCCATCCTCGAAGACCACGAGCGCAGGAAGGCGCTGTATGAGCGACTGCTGTTCTCGCTCGACGGCGAACCGGATCCCTGGCACCAGCAAGTCGAAGCCCATGTCGATGCGCGCCAGTTCCAGCCCTTGACCGCATAGCGATGCAGTAAAGACGTGTTGCAACCGTCGCCCCGGCGCAAGCCGGGCCCCAGTATCGTTCTCGGCAGACGATGGACGTCACTGGATCCCGGCCTGCGCCGGGATGACCTGTCTTCAGGATGAAAGGCACTACCCCATGACCCAACGATGGAAAAACATTTGTGCCGTGGCTGACATCCCGGTGCTCGGCGCGCGCGTGGTCAGCCGCGCGCATGCCGATGATGTCGCCATTTTCCGCAACAGCGAAGACAAGGTCTTCGCACTGCTCGACAAATGCCCGCACAAGGGCGGCCCGCTGTCGCAGGGCATCGTCTTTGGCGAGCGCGTGGCCTGCCCGCTGCACAACTGGAATATCGAATTGCCGACCGGCTGTGCGATCTCGCCCGATGAAGGCTGCACGCAGAAATTCAGCGTCAAGATCGAAGACGGCAAGGTCTTCCTCGACGCCAATGAACTGATGGCCGGAGCCGTCGACGCGGCATGAGTGTCTTCGAGGTCAGCAACATGCGCGACAACCAGATTCGCGACATCAAGACCACCTGCTGCTATTGCGGCACCGGTTGCGGGGTGATTGCGAGCACCGACGGCACGCAGGTGACGGCGGTGCGCGGCGACCCGGATCATCCGGCCAATTTCGGCCGCCTGTGCACCAAGGGCAGCACGCTACACCTGACCATGCAGCCAGCGCTGCAACAACAGGCGCGGCTGCTGTTGCCGCAGCTGCGCCGTTCGCGTGGCGATACGCGTGCGCCCGCCAGCTGGGAGGATGCACAATCCTTCATCGCCGAAAAAATCGCGTCCGTCTTGCGCGAACACGGGCCGGATGCGATCGGCGTCTACGTGTCCGGGCAGTTGCTGACTGAGGATTACTACGTGTTCAACAAGTTCACCAAGGGCTTGCTGGGCACGAACAACATCGACACCAATTCGCGGCTGTGCATGTCGAGCGCCGTTGCCGGTTACAAGCAGACGCTGGGCGCGGATGCGCCGCCGGCCTGTTACGAAGACTTCGACCACGCCGACGTCATTTTCATCGCCGGCTCCAACACCGCCTATGCGCATCCGATCCTGTACCGTCGCATCGAGGACGCGCGCCGCAGCAACCCGAGCCTGAAAGTCATCGTCGCCGACCCGCGCCGTACCGATACCGCGCGCGAAGCCGATCTGTTCCTGCCCATTCTGCCGGGCACGGATGTCGCGCTGTTCAACGGCATGTTGCACCTGTGCCTGTGGGAAGACCTGCTCGATGTCGAGTTCATTACCAACCACACCGAGGGCTTCGCCGAGCTGAAGGCGACCGTGCGCGACTACACGCCAGCTTTCGTCGCTCAGACCTGCGGGATCCGCGAACAAGACCTTGTCACCGCTGCGCGCTGGTTCGGCAAGGCGCGGGCGGCGTTGTCGCTGTACTGCCAGGGCCTGAACCAGAGCTCGGCCGGTACCGCGAAGAATGCGGCGCTGATCAACCTGCATCTCGCCACGGGCCAGATCGGCAAGCTGGGCGCGGGCCCGTTCTCGCTGACCGGGCAGCCGAATGCGATGGGCGGCCGCGAAGTCGGTGGCCTCGCCAACCTGTTGTCGGCGCATCGCGACCTCGCTAATCCCGAGCATCGCGCCGAAGTGGCGGCGCTGTGGGGCGTCGATGAGGTACCTGCCACGCCGGGCAAGACGGCCATCGAAATGTTCGAGGCCGTTCGCAAAGGTGACATCAAAGTGTTGTGGATCGCCTGTACCAACCCGGCGCAGTCCTTGCCCGAGCAGGCGCTGGTGCGCGAGGCACTGGAGAAGGCCGAGCTCGTGATCGTGCAGGAAGCCTATGCAACCACGGCCACGGCCGCCTATGCCGACGTGCTGCTGCCCGCCACCAGCTGGGGCGAGAAGGAAGGCACGGTCACCAATTCGGAGCGCCGCATCACGCGCGTACAGCCGGTGCTGGACAAGCCCGGGCAGACGCGCCACGACTGGGAAATCGTGGTCGGCATTGCGCGCCGGCTCGAAGCCGCGCTGGGCCGCACGACCACGCTGTTCCCGTATGCGACACCCGAGCAGGTGTGGAACGAGCACCGCGAATCGACCCGCGGGCGCGACCTCGACATCACGGGCTTATCCTATGCGTTGCTGGCACAGCAGGGGCCGCAGCAATGGCCGTATCCGGAAGGCGCGGCGCACGGCCGCAAGCGCTTGTACGAAGACGGGCAGTTCCCGACGGCGACCGGCCGCGCGAAGTTCGCGAATACCCGATACCAGCCGCCGGTCGACAAAGTGGATCCGCGCTTCCCGTTCAAGCTCAATACCGGCCGCTTGCGCGACCAGTGGCATGGCATGAGCCGCACTGGTACTGTCGCGCAGCTGTTCTCGCATGCGCCGGAGCCGGTCGTCTTCATGGCGGGCGATGACATGCAGCGCCGCCTGTTGGCTGATGGCGATCTGGTCGAAGTCAGGAGTCGTCGCGGCGCGCAGATCCTGCCTGTGCAAGCCAGCGATGAGCTGCGCGGTGGTCAAGCCTATATCCCCATGCACTGGGGCGAAGAGTACTTGTCCGGCCGCGACAGTTACGGCGTCAACGGCCTGACTTCGCCGGCATTCGACCCGGTGTCGAAGCAGCCCGAATTGAAATACGCGGCCGTCGCAATCAGGAAGATGGAACTGCCGTGGCGCTTCCTCGCCTTCGGCTGGGTCGCGCAGGAACAGGCGCTGGCCTTGCAGCTGGCATTGCGCGCGCGGATGAAGGATTTTTCATTTGCGTCAGTCACGCTGTTCGGCCGCGACAAGGTCGGCGTGCTGCTGCGTGCCGCCAATGAAACGGCGGTCGCCATCGATGACATCCTGCAAGCGTTCGCGCTCGATGGCGCGGAAGTCCTGCGCTATGACGATGCGCGCCGTGGCGTGTCGCGCCGCGTGCGCGTGGCCGATGGCAAGCTGGCCGCCGTTGCGCTGGCGGGCGACGTGGCTGCCGAGCGCTGGTTGCGTGCCTTCCTCGAAGACGGCCATCCGGTGGCCGAGCTGGGTCGTCAGCTGTTGCAACCAACGGCCACCGCACCGCAGGGCTTCAAGGAACGCGGCAAGATCGTTTGCAATTGCTTCAATGTCGCCGAGGGCGATATCACTGCGGTGCTCGCGCTGGCGGACGAGGCCGGCGGCGGGCAAGCCGACAGTGGCATCGACCGGCTGGCGATGCTGCAGCAAAAGCTCAAGTGCGGCACCCACTGCGGGTCCTGCGTGCCGGAATTGAAGCGCATCGCGAATGCAGGAGCCCACGCAGGCTGAGGTCGTGTCCTCGCGACCTGCGGTACTTGTGCAGCACCGTTGCCTCGTGCACGCTGGCGCTCAGCGGCCTTCATGCGCTTCGTAGTACCCTTGCGCGATGAATGCAGAAAACCGATTTATCGCCGCGCCCTTCATCCGCGAGGTAGGGCGAGGCAAGAAGGGTGCGCGCGACATGACGCGCGACGACGCGCACGCGATTTACGAAGCGATGCTGGAAGGGCGCGTATCCGACCTCGAGCTCGGCGCCTTCCTGATCGGCATGCGCATCAAGGGTGAATCCGTGAGTGAGATTGCGGGCTTCCTCGATGCAGCCGAAGCCAGTTTCGATCCCATTGCCGCGCCCGCCGGTGACTATGCGCCGGTCGTCATCCCCAGTTACAACGGCTCACGCCAGATGCCTAACCTGACGCCCTTGCTCGCGCTGTTGCTGGCGCGTGAAGGCGTGCCTGTGCTGATCCATGGTGTCCGCACCGATCCCGGACGCGTGACGACGGCCGAAATCTTGCAGGTGATGGGACACCATCCTGCCACCACGCGCGACGACATTGCCGCAGCATTCGCGCGCCGTGATCCAGCCTTCATCGCAATCGACGCGCTGGCGCCCAAATTGCACGGACTGCTGCAGCTTCGCCGCGTGCTGGGGCTGCGCAATTCCACCCATACGCTGGTGAAGATCATGCAGCCCTTCGCGCAGCCTGCATTGCGGCTGGTGTCGTACACGCATCCCGAATACCTGACGACGCTGACCGATTATTTCAGCACGCAGGCCCCGGCCGAGCGTGGCGATGTGTTCCTGATGCGCGGCACCGAAGGCGAGACGGTGGCCAACGCGAAGCGCGCGCAGGCCGTGACCTGGTTCCATGCCAACAAGGCGGTCGAACTGATCGAGCGCCAGCAGCCGGTCGACGACATGCCACCATTGCCGGCAGCCAGCGATGCCGCCACCACGGCGGCATGGATCGCCGACGCATTACAAGGCAAGCAGCCGGTCCCGGCCCCGATCGCCGATCAGCTGGCGCAGTGCGTTCAGGTCGCCAAAGCGATCAAGATTGGCTCGGTGAACACCATCCGTCCTGTAGCGGGCGCTGCATGACCCGTACCGTTGATGTCGCCGTGATTGGCGCCGGTGCAGCCGGCATGATGTGCGCGTCCGTCGCCGGGCAGCGCGGTCGCCGTGTGGTGCTGATCGACCATGCCGAGAAGCTGGCCGAGAAAATCCGCATCTCGGGTGGCGGTCGCTGCAACTTCACCAACGTCGATGCGGGCCCGGCCAATTACTTGTCGCAAAATCCGCATTTTTGCCGCAGCGCGCTGTCTCGCTATACGGCGCAGGATTTCATCGACCTGGTCAAGCGCCACCGCATTCCCTTCCACGAAAAGCACAAAGGGCAGCTGTTCTGCGATCGTTCCGCCGAAGACATCATTGCGATGCTGAAGGCGGAATGCGATGCGGGCGGCGTGCAATGGCTGATGCCGGCCCGCGTCGCGAACGTCGCGAAGGAGGGCGAGGCTTTTCGCATCGTGACCAGCCAGGGCGAGCTGATCGCGCAGCAACTGGTGATTGCCACCGGCGGCTTGTCGATCCCGAAGATCGGTGCCACCGATTTTGCCTATCGCATTGCCAAACAATTCGATGTGCCACTGATCGAGCCGCGCCCGGGTCTCGTGCCCCTGACCTTCGATAGGGCGGCGTGGCAGCCTTTCGTCGCGATGGCGGGCATCTCGCTGCAGATCGATATCGAAACCGGCGACAAGAAAGACAAGCAATCGCGTGGCCATTTTCGCGAAGACCTGTTGTTCACGCACCGCGGCCTGTCCGGTCCGGCGGTGCTGCAGATCTCGAGTTACTGGCACGATGGCGCGGCGCTGACGCTGGACCTGCTGCCGGGGCAGGATATCGGGCAGGCGCTGACGGAAGGCAAGACCCAGATAAAGAAAACCTTGGGCAACTGGCTGTCGCAATACCTGCCAACCCGTCTGGCCGAGGGCCTGCTGCAGGCGAACGGCTTGGCCAGCGATGCGCGCGTGCCTGACCAGACAGACAAGACGCTGCGAAAGCTGGGGGATGCGGTGAACCGCTGGACCATCACGCCGGACGGCTCCGAGGGTTACCGCAAGGCCGAAGTGACGCTGGGCGGCGTGGATACCAAGGCGTTATCGCAGCAGAGCATGATGGTGCAAAAAGTGCCGGGCCTGTATTTCATCGGCGAGGCGGTGGACGTGACTGGCTGGCTTGGCGGTTACAACTTCCAGTGGGCCTGGGCTTCGGGCGTGGCAGCCGGGCAGGCGGTCTGAGCATGGGGGCAGGTGACGCGCCTGTCGAACCGGCTCCACGAACCGGCAGCATGTGCGCGGGCGTGACCGGGCTGACTTCACCGATTTTCGATACTAATTTGGCATCAAACGGCGGCAATGCGCGGTATTTCGGCCGGTTCATCAAGCTACTTCCTTTCGGCGCCTTCGGCTGGTATAATCGCCGGCTCAGCAGTTTTAAACAGATACTTTTTCATCCATGACCACCATTCGCGTTAAAGAAAACGAGCCGTTCGAAGTCGCCATGCGTCGCTTCAAGCGCAGCATTGAAAAAACCGGTCTGCTGACCGAGCTGCGTGCCCGTGAGTTCTACGAGAAGCCGACTGCAGAACGCAAGCGCAAGCTCGCCGCTGCCGTGAAGCGCCACTACAAGCGCATCCGCAGCCAGCAACTGCCGAAGAAGCTGTACTGATTCCCGGCCTCGCCGTTGTGCGAGGCGACTGGACGAAAACCCGCTCCGGAGAGGTATCCGCAGCGGGTTTTGGCGTTTTTATACGGCCCTGCGGGGCTGTCATACTGGAGAAAGCATGAGCCTCAAAACAACAATCAGTGATGACATGAAGGCCGCGATGCGCGCCAAGGAAAGCGAGCGGCTCGCGACGATCCGCCTGCTGCAGGCAGCGATCAAGCAGAAGGAAGTTGACGAGCGCATCGAGCTGACCGATGAGCAGGTGCTGGCCGTGATCGACAAGATGGTCAAGCAGCGCAAGGACTCGATCACGCAGTTCGAGGCCGGTGGTCGCCAGGACCTGGCTGACATCGAAAAGGCTGAACTGGTGGTGCTGTCGGCCTATATGCCGGCACAGATGTCTGAGGCCGAAGTGCAGGCCGAAGTCGCCGCAGCGGTGGCCGCCGTTGGCGCCGCCGGTCCGCAAGACATGGGCAAAGTGATGGGTGTACTGAAACCCAAGCTCGCTGGTCGTGCCAACATGACGGCCGTGTCCGCGATGGTGAAGGCAGCACTGTCCAAGTAAGCGCTGCATGATCCCGCAAAGCTTCATACAGGACCTGTTGAACCGCGTCGATATCGTCGACGTGGTGGGTCGCTATGTGCAGCTAAAAAAAGGCGGCGCGAATTTCAGCGGGCTATGCCCGTTCCATAACGAGAAGTCGCCGAGCTTCACCGTCAGTCCGACCAAGCAGTTCTATCACTGCTTTGGTTGCGGCGCGCATGGCACGGCCGTCGGCTTCCTGATGGAATTCTCCGGCATGGGCTTCGTCGAGGCCGTCAAGGATCTCGCGCAGAGTGTCGGCATGGTCGTGCCCGAGCAGGAAGACCGCTTGCCGCCGGCGCAGCGCGCCGAGCAGCAGGCGAAGAGCCTTGCGCTGTCGGATGCGATGACGCATGCCTGCAATTTCTATCGGCAGCAATTGCGCGGCGCGCGCCATGCGGTCGATTATCTGAAAGGCCGTGGGCTGACCGGCGAGGTCGCCGGCCGTTTCTGGATAGGCTATGCGCCCGATGGCTGGGACAGCCTGCGGCAAGTCTTCCCCGATTACGACAACGAGGCGCTGGTCGAGGCCGGGCTCGTGATCGACAAGAGCGACGAAGAGGGCAGTTCGCGCAAACGTTATGACCGCTTCCGCGACCGAATCATGTTTCCGATCCGGAATACCAAGGGGCAGGTCATCGGTTTTGGCGGCCGCGTGATGGGGGCCGGCGAGCCGAAGTACCTGAACTCACCGGAGACGCCGCTGTTCCAGAAGGGCAGCGAACTGTATGGCCTGTTCGAGGCGCGGCAAGCGATCCGCGACAAGGGCTATGTGCTGGTGACCGAGGGCTATATGGACGTCGTGGCGCTCGCGCAATTCGGCTTCGAGCAGGCGGTCGCCACGCTGGGCACGGCTTGCACCCCGATCCACGTGCAAAAGCTGCTGCGCCAGACCGATCAGGTGATCTTCAGCTTCGATGGCGATGCCGCCGGACGGCGCGCCGCGCGGCGCGCGCTCGAGGCCTGCCTGCAGCATGCCACTGACAACCGCACGATCAAATTCCTGTTCCTGCCGACCGAGCATGATCCCGACAGCTACATTCGCGAGTACGGCAACGATGCCTTCGAGCGCGTGGTACACGATGCCACGCCGTTGTCGCAATTCCTGATCGCCGAAGTCACCGAGGGCAAGGAGCTGTCGACGGCGGAAGGTCGCGCACGTGCGCAGTTCGATGCGAAGGCAATGATCACGCAGATGCCGGCATCGGCATTGCGGCTGCAGGTGCTGCGCCAGCTGTCGCAAGTCACCGACAGCACGGTGCCGGAGTTGGAGTCTCTGTTCGAACTTGCGCGCCCGCTAACGCCGCGCGGCAAGCCAGCAGCGCCGGCCATCCGCCGCAAACCGCCGGTCGAACTCGAGCGCCAGGTGCTGCGCATCCTGCTTGCGCACCCGACGCTGGCGCAGGAGCTCAACGATGCGGCGCTCGACCTGATCGCCGGTACCGCGCCGGACCAGGGCGAGATGCTGCGTGCTGTCGCCACCGCAGCCCGTTCAGTCACCGGCGAATCCGGCTTTGCCGGCCTCGCTGAGGCACTGCGCGGGCAGGGCGACGAACTGGATCGTCTGCTCGGCGAGATCGCGGCCGAAACACCGTCCGAGATCGATCTCGCGCGCCGCGAACTTGCCGGTGCGATCAGGCAGACTAGAATGAAAATCCTGAAGGCCGAACAAGACCAGCTTGCTGCCGCTGGCCTGCCGGACGATGCGGCGCGCCAGCGCTACCGCGACATTGCCGCGCAACTGGAGAAACTGCGCCTTGCTGCCGAAAAAGATACGGAGCGATGATCGCTGCGGCCTGTAAAGGCCTGACCGGGATCTAGAAAAGCCCCGGTCCGGCCCCATGTCGGAAAGGTGCAGTTCAGAATTGTCGTTTCGGCACGTTTCGAGGCGCTCAAGGATGGCCTTCCCGGAAAGGAAACTGTTTCCCTGTGCTATAATTAAAGGCTTTTCATTCAATGTCTTACAGAGTTTCACCCACAGTTTTACTGAGTTGACCCTGCCGGACAGGCGGCCACCCATGCAAGGCAGATAAACCGGTCAAGTCACCGTCCTGCCGCTACGCTGAGATACAGCCCGGCCGCCCCTCTGGTTCCCTGTGCAGCATCCGCAAATACCCAATGGTGGATCGACCCATGGCGACAAAAAAACCAGTTAAAAAGACCGAAACCAAGGCCAAGCCCGTCAAGGCGGCCCCGGCGCGCACTGCTACGGCAAGCGCAAAGACCGCGGCCAAGCCAGTGAAGACGGCGGCCAAGACGGCGAAGAAAACGACCGCAGCAGCGAAACCGGCCGCCAAGCCGAAAGTCGCGGCTGCAAACAAGGCGGCGAACAAAGTCACCAGCAAAGCTGTCTCAAAGGCCGGCACCGCAGCCAAGCCGGCGCCGAAGACGCCGGCCAAGGCCGCTCCCGCTCCAAGCAAATCCGCGGCGAAGACCACAGGCAAAGCTGCCAAGCCTGTCGTCACGCCCAAAGCACCAGCAAAGAAATCCGTGACATCCAAGAAAGCCGAACCCAAAGTCGTGGCGAAGAAAGCCACGTCCACCAAGGCTGCGCCTGTGAAGGTGGCAGCGAAGGAAGCGCCGAAGGCCGCTGCGAAGGCGCCTGCAAAGGTCGCCGTCAAGGCAGCCAAGGCCGTTGAACCGAAAGTTGTCGAAACCAAGTCCGACCACAAGATCCTGTCGGTCAAGCAGACCACCGATGCCGCTGCATTGGCAGCCATCGATACCTCCGGTTATGTCCTGCCCGGCATCAAGGTGCCGGGCCGCCGCGGCCGCAAGCCGCGCGACTTCCAGCCGGAGAATGAAGAGATTGCGCAACTCAACGCCGTCGAACGTGCCGAACTGAAGGCCGCCGACAAGGCGCGCGCACGCGACCGCAAAAACAAGGAAAAGCAGTTCCTCAAGGATGCATTCTCGTCCGACTCGGAGGCGAGCGAGGAAGAACTCGAGCGTCGCCGGCTGAAGCTGAAGACCCTGATCAAGCTGGGCAAGGATCGCGGCTTCCTGACGCACGCAGAAATCAACGATCACCTGCCGGAAAACATCGTCGATCCGGAAGCGATCGAAGGCATCATCAGCACCTTCAACGACATGGGCATCGCCGTGTACGAGCACGCGCCGGATGCCGAGGCGCTGCTGTTGTCGGACAACGTCGCCACCGTTGCCAATGATGATGATGCCGATGCGGCTGCCGAAGCGGCGCTGCAGACGGTGGATTCCGACTTCGGCCGTACGACTGATCCGGTCCGCATGTACATGCGTGAAATGGGCTCGGTCGAGCTGCTGACGCGCGAAGGTGAAATCGAGATCGCCAAGCGTATCGAGAGCGGCCTGAAAGACATGGTGCAGGCGATTTCTGCCTGTCCGATGACGATTTCCGAGATCCTCGCACTGGCCGAGCGCATCGAAAAGGACGAGAGCAAGGTCGACGAAGTCGTCGACGGCCTGGTCGACCCGAATGCGCCCGACGACGCGCCGGTCGCGCCGGCGCCCGTCAAGGCCGCGGCCGATGACGAAGACGAGGAGGACGACGAGGAAGGCGAGGAAGGCGAAGAAGAGGAAGACAATTCCAACGGCGGTGCCGCTGGTTTCTCCGCCGAACAGCTGGAGCAGCTGAAGCGCGATTCGCTGGCCAAGTTCGCCACCATTTCGTCGCAGTTCGACAAGATGCGCAAGGCCTACGAGAAGGAAGGCTACAACTCCAAGCCCTACGTGAAGGCGCAGGAAGCCATCACCAACGAGCTGATGGGCATTCGCTTCACCGCCAAGGTCGTCGAGAAGCTGTGCGACACGCTGCGCGGCCAGGTGGATGAAGTGCGCCAGATCGAGCGCCAGATCCTCGATGTCGTGGTCAACAAGTGCGGCATGCCGCGCACCCACTTCATCAAGGTCTTCCCGGGCAACGAGACCAATCTCAAGTGGGTCGACGGCGAAGTCGATGGCAATCATTCGTACAGCGTCGTGCTGGCGCGTAACGTGCCGGCCGTGAAGGAATTGCAGCAAAAGCTGATCGACCTGCAATCGCGCGTCGTGCTGCCGCTGCCGGACCTGCGCGAGATCAACAAGAAGATGGCTGCCGGCGAGACCAAGGCGCGCAAGGCCAAGCGTGAGATGACCGAGGCCAACCTGCGTCTGGTGATCTCGATCGCGAAGAAATACACCAATCGCGGCCTGCAATTCCTCGACCTGATCCAGGAAGGCAACATCGGCCTGATGAAGGCGGTGGACAAATTCGAATACCGCCGCGGCTACAAGTTCTCGACCTACGCAACCTGGTGGATCCGCCAGGCCATCACGCGCTCCATCGCTGACCAGGCGCGCACGATCCGTATCCCGGTTCACATGATCGAAACGATCAACAAGATGAACCGCATCTCGCGCCAGATCCTGCAGGAGACCGGTGCCGAGCCGGATCCGGCGACGCTGGCATTGAAGATGGAAATGCCCGAGGACAAAATCCGCAAGATCATGAAGATCGCGAAGGAGCCGATCTCGATGGAAA
This sequence comes from Pseudomonadota bacterium, assembly GCA_039806045.1. Lineage (GTDB taxonomy): Bacteria > Pseudomonadota > Gammaproteobacteria > Burkholderiales > Burkholderiaceae_D > Pernthalerella. Next base: position 1,942 of record JBDKLN010000110.1, on the reverse strand, counting down.
CGCCGATCGGTGACGACGACGATTCGCATCTGGGCGACTTCATCGAGGACAACAACACGCTGGCCCCGGCCGATGCGGCGCTGCATGCGTCGATGCGTGGCGTGGTCAAGGACATCCTCGACTCGCTGACGCCGCGCGAAGCCAAAGTGCTGCGCATGCGTTTCGGCATCGAGATGTCGACCGACCACACGCTGGAAGAAGTCGGCAAGCAGTTTGACGTCACTCGTGAGCGCATCCGCCAGATCGAGGCCAAGGCACTGCGCAAGCTGCGCCATCCGTCCCGTTCCGACAAGCTGAAGAGCTTCCTCGAAGGTAGTTGACAGGCTTTGAGCCTGTCCTGTCAGGTTGATGGCAAGGCGCGCCGACGCAGGCAGTACGGACTGTACGGCCAGGAGGCGCAACGCAGCCAGCGACCTGACAGGGCAGGCTCATCAGGGCCTCTAGCTCATGCCTGGTTAGAGCAGCGGACTCATAATCCGTTGGTGCCGAGTTCGACTCTCGGGGGGCCCACCAATCAAATAGGGTTAGATGAGCGATCATCTAACCCTTTTTTATTTTGCGTCTGTCTTTCTGGGGTGTGTGGTGCAGCTTGTAACCCGCCTGTAAGCCGCTTTGCCAAAGCATGCTGGCGCTGTCAGTCATGGACGAGCGCAAGTCGCTTTCGCGCCCAGGGTAAACCGGGGCGCGACGCGATCAGGTCCGCTTGCGTCGACGTGTTTCGAACCCGATCGCGTTTCCTTTTGCAATCAAATACTTGGCGCGTGAACCCGCGGTGCACGAGTGCTATACTGCTGCGCTAAACCTAGTCAATCGCATGTCCGATCTCAATACCCCCAACACCGTGCCCTCTGCACCCGATGCTTCTGCGGATCAAGTCGCACCTGCTGCACCCCTTCCCAAATTCTCGGATTTCGGCCTTGCACCGCCCATACTGCAGGCGCTGGCAGATCAGGGCTATGTGAACCCGACGCCCATCCAGGCGCAGGCGATCCCGGTCGTATTGAAGGGCAAGGACGTGATGGGGGCCGCGCAAACGGGTACCGGCAAGACCGCCGGCTTCTCGCTGCCGATCATCCAGCAGCTGCTGGCCCACGCCAATACCAGCGCCTCGCCGGCGCGTCATCCGGTGCGCGCGCTGGTGCTGACGCCGACCCGCGAACTGGCCGACCAGGTGGCCGACAATGTGAAGGCCTACTCACGTCATACGCCTCTACGCTCAACCGTCGTGTTCGGCGGTGTGGACATGGCGCCGCAGACGGCCGCCTTGCGCGCCGGCGTCGAAATCCTGATCGCAACCCCGGGACGACTGCTCGACCATGTGCAGCAAAAAGTGCTGAACCTGTCGCAGACCGAGATCTTTGTGATGGACGAGGCCGATCGCATGCTGGACATGGGCTTCTTGCCCGATCTGCAGCGCATCATCAACCTGCTGCCCAAGCAGCGCCAGAACCTGATGTTCTCGGCCACCTTCTCGCCGGAGATCAAGAAGCTGGCCGGAAGCTTCCTGAAGGACCCGGTGCTGGTCGAAGTCGCGCGCAGCAATGCGACCGCCGAGCGCGTGACCCAGGAAGTGTTCAAGGTCGATGAAGAAGCCAAGCGTGATGCGGTGGTGCACCTGCTGCGCGAGCGCGAGATCCGCCAGGTGATCGTCTTCTCGAACACCAAGATCGGCGCATCGCGCCTGGCGCGCGAGCTGGAAAAGCAGGGCATCAAGGCGACGGCCATCCATGGCGACCGTACGCAGAACGAGCGCATGACGGCCCTGGACGCTTTCAAGAACGGCGGCATCGACGTGCTGGTGGCGACCGACGTTGCGGCACGTGGCCTTGACATCGCCGAACTGCCCTGCGTGATCAACTACGATTTGCCGTACAACGCCGAAGACTATGTGCATCGCATCGGCCGTACCGGCCGCGCCGGCGCATCGGGCGAGGCGATCTCG
>JBDKLN010000109.1:0-6827 GCA_039806045.1 Pseudomonadota bacterium | reverse complement strand
CGCATGTCTGCGCAGATGATCGAGAACCAGTTGTTCTCGGCCGCGTTCGACGATGCGATCACGCTGCATTTCCACAGCCGCCCCGAATTCATCGGCACGCTGATGGAAGGCATTGCGTCTTTCTCGATGTCGGGCCGCTTCCTGTCGGCCAACCGCAGTGGCCTGTTCCAGTTGGGCCTGCCGCTGTCGGCGCTGCAGACGCACACCTTCAGCTCCCTGTTCGGTATGCCGGTGTCGGCCCTGTTCGATCACTACCGTACTGCGGCGCCGACGCTGCTCGACTTGTGCCTGCACACCGGTGTGCGCGTGTCCGCCCGTGCCGAGCTGCGCACGCCTAACCTGTTCATTCAGTCGGGTCCGGTAGAAAGAAATGATGCGCGCGCGCGCAGCGACGCAATGCCGAGGCAGGCTGCGGACGGCGACGCCAATGGCAAGCACAGGCTGTCCAGCCTGCACTACCTTGATACAGGCGATGAAAAAGTCTCTGCGCTGATCCGCAAAGTAAATCTGGTGATGGGCCGCGACATTCCGATCCTGGTCACTGGCGAAACCGGCACCGGCAAGGAACTGCTCGCCCAGGCGGTGCACAATGATTCGCCGCGCAACGGCGGGCCCTTCGTTGCGGTCAATTGCGCATCCATTCCCGAGACCCTGATCGAATCCGAACTGTTCGGCTATGAAGACGGTGCCTTCACCGGCGCGCGCAAGAAGGGCAGCACCGGCAAGATCCTGCAAGCCAATGGCGGCACGCTGTTCCTCGACGAGATTGGCGACATGCCGCTCAGCTTGCAGGCGCGCCTGCTGCGTGTGCTGCAGGAACGGCTGGTCATGCCGCTGGGCTCGAACAAGTCGATCCCGGTTAACGTCGCGCTGATCTGCGCGACCAACCGCAACCTGCGTGACATGATCGCCAAGGGCGAATTCCGCGAAGACTTGTATTACCGGCTCAACGGTCTGGTCGTGCGCCTGCCACCCCTGCGCGAGCGCACCGACCTCGAAGTCGTCATTCACCGGCTGCTCGCCGCGGAGTCCGAATCCGAGCCGATGAGTGTCTCGCCGGAAGTCATGGCCTTGTTCAAGCGGCACAACTGGCCGGGCAATTTCCGCCAGCTGACCAACCTGCTGCGCACGGCCATCGTGATGGCCGGCGCCGAGCGCGAGGTGCGGCTCGAGCATTTGCCGGAAGATTTCCTCGAAGACGTCAGCAGCCTGCCGTCCGCCGTGACCGCGTCAGCGTCGCCGGCGCAGGCTGGCACGATGATGGTCGCGTTGTCGGCGGCCAGTGGCGCGAAGCTCGAAGATGTCGAGCTGCTGACCATACAGCGCGCGCTGGAGGAACACCGCGGCAATGTGTCCGCTGCGGCGCGCGCGCTGGGCGTGTCGCGCAACACGATTTATCGCAAGCTGCAGAAATAAACGCTCGCGCACGCGGGGCGCCGAAGCGATGCAGGCTGTCCGGCGCGGCGCCGCATCAGCGGGCGGTCAGATCGGCGATCGCTTGTTTCAATGCTGCAGCAAGCGCCGGGTCGGCCGGCGTGTGTCCGCCCTTTGCCACCCAGTGCAAGCGTGCATGCGGCATCGCTTGCAGCAGCCGCAGCGCATTTTCCGGCGGACAGACCAGGTCATGGGTACCATGGACCAGCACCACCGGCGTGTCGGTGAGCTGTGCCGCCGCGGCCAGCAAGCGAGCTTCGCTGGTGAAGCAGCCCTGCGTCAGGTAATGCGCCTGCAAGCGGTACTTATTCAGGGCGCGCTGTGCCGCGGCCGCATCTTCCGTATCGCGCTGGCCGTCAGTGTCCGTCGAGCGACTCGGCCCGAGCTTGCCGGCCATGGCCTGCATCACGGATCCTTCGTAGCGCCCCCAGCGTCGCGCGGCTTCGGCACCATCCATGCCGGCAGGGCTATCGGCGCCGCTTTGCAGCAAGGCCGCCGCCAGCGTCGCCAGCACCCGGGCACTGGCGGACTCATCCCAACCCGAGGTCAATTGCGCCCAACCGTCCGGGACCATCGCGCGCAGCGACTGGAAGAACCAGTGCAGCTCACGTTCGCTGGCCAGGAAACTGCCGCGCAGCACCAGTGCGCTGATGCGTGCCGCATGCTGTTCCGCGTACAGTAACGCGAGCGTCGCGCCCCACGAGCCGCCGACCACCATCCAGCGCTGGATGCGCAGCGTCTTGCGGATCAACTCGATATCGTCAACCAGCCGCGCACTGTCATTGGCGACCAGGCCGCCCGGCGGCAGCGAGCGGCCGGCGCCGCGCTGGTCGAACAGGATGACGTGCTGCGCCGACAGGTCAAACCAGTCGAGGACCGAGGGCTGCGTGCCACTGCCAGGGCCGCCATGCAGCACGACGACCGGCGGGGCGCCGGGCCGCCCATATTGCGCAACATAAATCGAATGGCCATCGCCGACCGGCAGCAGGCGCTCGTCGAAAGCGTTGCGGGTATTGGCGGATGAACTGCCAGCGGTGTCTTGGGGCATCTGTTTTTTTGTGAGTCGGCAGTGCAAAATGGATCGGACAAGAAAGCGACAACAACGCTGCAGCAAGATGAGCCGCCACTGTCCGGGTGCCTGCAAGGCACACACGAATCCCAGTGAAATCAAGGCCTTCCGATGCCAGCAGCAGGAGACGATTATGCATTCAAACCGCGAGACTGCCCGCATCGCATGCCGCCCCCGGCCTGCGCCCCCGGCTGGCAATGCCGCCGGGAAGCCGCTCGCGGTTGCGCCGGCTCTGGTCGAATTGCGCAAGCTGGCATAAGCAGCCCACCGATTACCCCCTCCAGAAAATCATGAAAATACGCGTACTCGGTTCCGCCGCCGGCGGCGGTTTCCCGCAATGGAATTGCAATTGCCCCAATTGTGCAGGCGTCCGCAACGGCAGCATCAATGCAAAGGCGCGCACGCAGTCGTCGATTGCCGTGTCGGCCAATGGCACGGACTGGGTGCTGATTAATGCTTCGCCTGACATCCTCGCCCAACTGAAGGCCAATCCAGCGCTGCAGCCGGCGCGCGCGATCCGCGATACCGGCATCGCTGCGGTGATGCTGATGGATGCGCAGATTGACCACATTACCGGGCTGCTGATGCTGCGCGAGGGGAAGAAGAAGCTGAACCTGTATTGCACGGACTCGGTCTGGGACGACCTGAACCACGGCCTGCCGCTGGCCAAGGTACTGTCGCATTACTGCGGCGTCGAGCATCACGAGATCACGGGCCTGTCGGCCGACCAGACCCGCTTTGCCCCGATCGACGTGCCGGGCATCGAAGGCATCCGCTTCCATCCACTGCCGCTGAAAAGCAAGGCGCCGCCGTATTCGCCGCATCGTGCGAACCCGCAGCCGGGCGACAACAATGGCCTGCTGATCGAGAACACGGTGACTGGCAAGACCCTGTTCTATGCGCCCGGCCTCGGCGAGATCGAGCCGCATGTGCTGCAAGCCATGCACCAGGCTGACTGCGTGCTGGTCGACGGGACGGTCTGGACCGGCGATGAAATGATCACGCTCGGCCTGACGCAAAAGACCGCGGCCGACATGGGTCACCTGCAGTTGTCGGGCCCGGGCGGCATGATCGAGGTACTCGACAGTGCCGGCGATCGCCGCAAGGTCCTCATCCACATTAATAACACCAACCCCATCTTGAACGAAGACTCGGCCGAGCGCGCCACGCTGGCACGCCACGGCATCGAAGTGGCCTATGACGGCATGGAGATTGAACTGTGAATTCCTCAAAAATGCCGCTGGCGTCGCTAAGCCGCTTCCCCGCTTCGCCCTACGTTCGTACTGTCTTCAGCAGCGCGCTTAGCCAGCGACCGCTCCGTTTCACTCCGCTCATTTTGTGAGGAATTCAATGAACGCACCGACCAAGCTGGAAGCCCAAATGCCCTGGAGCCGCGAGGAATTCGAGGCGAAGCTGCGCGCGAAGGGTGACAACTACCACATCAATCACTCGTTCAACATTCGCATGAACGAAGGCAAGCTCACGCCGGACCAGATCCGGGGCTGGGTGATCAATCGCTTCTACTACCAGGTGATGATTCCTATCAAGGACGCCGCCATCATGTCCAATTGCCCGGACCGTGATGTGCGCCGCAAATGGATAGAGCGCATCATGGACCATGACGGCCATGGCGATCGCGAAGGCGGCATCGAAGCCTGGTCGCGCCTGGGCGATGCGGTCGGCATTCCGCGCGATGAGCTGTGGTCCCTGAAGAAAGTGGTGCCGGGCGTGAAATTCGCAGTCGATGCCTATGTGAATTTTGCGCGCCAGCGTCCGTGGCAAGAGTCGGTTTGCTCGTCGCTGACCGAGATGTTCGCGCCGAAAATCCACAAGGACCGGCTGGCCAACTGGCCGACGCATTATCCGTGGGTGAAGGATGAAGGCCTCGCGTATTTCCGCAGCCGCGTGCCGCTCGCGCAGCGCGATGTCGAACACGGTCTGCAAGTCACGCTGGATTATTTCACCACCCGCGAGCAACAGGAGCGAGCGCTCGATATCCTGCAATTCAAGCTGGACATCCTGTGGCAGATCTCGGATGCGATCGAAAAGGCTTACCCATGAGCGATGCAACGTTTGACCTCGATGCGCGCCCGAAGCTGGCGCGCCTGTTTCGCATGCAATATGAAGAGGCGCAGCAGGCCTATGTGCTGCTGTACCCGGAAGGCATGGTCAAGCTGAACCCGAGTGCTTCTGAAATACTGAAGCGTTGCGACGGCGAGCGCGATGTGAAGGCCATCATTGCCGACATCGAGCAGGCGTTCAATGCGACGGGTCTCGAGAAGGATGTGACCGGTTTCCTCGCGATCGCAGCAGAGAATGGCTGGATCGCCTGATCCACCCACCGACCAAGCAATTTGAGACGTCCATGGATATCCAAGTCACCGCCCAACCCCAGATCGCGCCGCCGCTGTGGCTGCTGGCCGAAGTCACTTATCGCTGCCCGCTGCACTGCGTGTTCTGCTATAACCCGCTGAACTATGCAGGCAACAAGAACGAGCTGACCACCGAGCAGTGGAAGGACGTATTCACGCAGGCGCGCAAGCTGGGCGCGGCGCAGCTCGGCATTTCCGGTGGCGAGCCGCTGCTGCGCGATGACATCGAAGAGCTGATCGGGCATGCGCACCAGCTGGGCTTCTACACCAACCTGATCACGTCCGGCGTGGGCCTGACCGAGGAACGCATCGCGAAGATGAAGGAACTCGGGCTCGACCATATTCAGCTGTCGTTCCAGGACTCGACCAAGGAAATGAATGACTTCCTGTCGAGCACCAAGACCTTCGACCTGAAGAACAAGGTCGCCAAGCTGATCAAGAAGTACGACTACCCGATGGTGCTCAATGTCGTGCTGCACCGTTATAACCTTGACCACGTCGATCGCATCATCGCGATGGCTGTCGAGATGGGCGTTGAGTACCTGGAGCTGGCCAATACCCAGTACTACGGCTGGGGCATGGTCAATCGCGAGCAGCTGATCCCGACCCGCGAGCAGCTCGTGCGCGCCGAGGCCGTGGTCAATGAATGGCGTGCCAAGCTCGGCAAGTCGACCCGGCTGCTGTTCGTGGTGCCCGATTATTTCGAGCAGCGCCCGAAGGCCTGCATGAATGGCTGGGGCTCGGTGTTCCTGGCGGTCGCGGCCGACGGTTCGGCCCTGCCTTGCCATGCCGCGCAGAGCTTGCCCGGCTTGCAATTCCCGAATGTCACTCAAGCAAGTTTGCGTGATATCTGGTATAACTCCGACGCTTTCAATCGCTTCCGCGGTTTTGGCTGGATGAAGGAGCCTTGCCGGTCTTGTCCTGAAAAGGAAAAGGACTTCGGCGGCTGCCGCTGCCAGGCCTACGCCCTCACTGGCGACGCGGAGAATGCGGACCCGGTATGCAGCAAGTCGCCACACCACGACGACGTGCAAAAAATCGTGCTACAGGCGCGGCATCGGGCGGTGGAAGAAAAACCGCTGGTCTATCGCAACGACGCCAACTCACTGCGTTTTGCGGCAGGCACTGAAAAACAAGCAAGAGACAAGGTAACGTAGGCATGAACGCTGTGGCGCGTCGGTTGATACCGCTTTCCCGAATCTTTCAATCCCGTGCCAGCTTCCTCCCCGGCCTGCGTGCCGGCGTGGAGAGCGCATCGATTGCGGATCGTTTTTTCTTCCAGTGGCTGGCCTTCACCGGGCTGCTGATCTTCGCAAGCTTCATCCTGTGGCGCGCCAATGTCTGGGGCGTGTTGATCGAGGCGGATCCCACCGGCATTACGATGATGATCATCGCCGTCTTCGTGTTGTCGACGCTGTGGGTCGGCACGCGCGCGTGGGCCATGATGCGCGAGCGCCATGCACTCGACGCGTGGATGCAGGCAGTGCGCCCGCAGTTCGGCCCGGCACAGGCGCCGACCGGCCATGCCGGTGCCGTGAACGACTACTTTAGCGCCTTGATGGAAAAGGCGCGCCGTCACGATTATGAGAATGGCCAGCTGACCGAAGTGCTGGCCGAGCGCATGCACGGCCCGAGCGAATCGGCGTGGTGGGTCAACGGCATCCAGATCAAGATGGGCCTGCTGGGCAAGGTGATCGGCTTCTCCATCCTCGCGCTCGACATTTCGCAGATGCAGACCTTCGATGCATCGCAGTCGGCCACCATGCTCAAGACGCTGACCGGCGGCCTCGGCATTGCGCTGCTGACGACGGCGGTCGGCCTGATGGCCAACATGCTGCTGGGCGCCCAACTGGTGCGCATGGATCGTTGCAGCGACGGCATCCTGGCCGACTCGCTGGAGTTCGCCGAGACCCACCTGGCCAAGCTGACGCACCAGGACGCGAAGTGAGCCT
>JBDKLN010000108.1:0-20133 GCA_039806045.1 Pseudomonadota bacterium | reverse complement strand
CTTCCGGCGAGCGTCCCGGCGCTTCAGTGGCGACCTGCACCTGTACATTGGTGACGTCGGGGAAGGCGTCGACCGACAATTTGGTGCTCGCGCGCAGGCCAAAGCCGGCCAGCGCGATGGCGATCACGACCATGACCAGGCGCTGCGCCAGCGCCTCGCGTATCAGGTTGGCCAGCATCGCGTCACTCCAACTCGGCGCGCTTGCGCTGGCTGTTCAGGTGGAAGCTGCCGTCGACCACGATCGGCGTTCCCTCTTCGATGCCCTTGCGCACGGGGCGCAGCTCACCGGCTGCCGGATCGAGCGTGACTTCGGTCAGCCGGTAGCGATGGTCCGCCAGCCTGACGAACACATAGTCCTTGTCGCCCTCCCGAACGACGGCCATGGCCGGCACCGCCAGTTGCCTGACGTAAGTGCCGTTGAGCCTGAGGGTGGCCAGCATTTGCGGCTTGAGCTCGGATTTCGGGTTCTGCACTTCGGTGCGGATGGGGACGGTGCGCGTCTCCGGCTGCACGGTGTCGCTGACGTAGATGATGCGGCCCTTCAGCGTTTGCGCGCCGAGCGCAGCGACCTCGACCTCGACCTGCTGGTGCAGGCTGACCGAGTTCGCGTCCTGTTCGGGCAAGGCGCCGACCACCCACACCGTCGACAGGTCGGCCACTGTGAACAGCGGGTCACCCGGTTGCGCGACCTGGCCCTGGCTGACCTTGCGCTCGATGACGACTCCGGTGCGGGTGGCCGTGATCGCGACCTCCGGTGCGATGGCGCCGGTATCGCGCAGGCGATCGATCATGGATGGCGCCAGCCCGATCAGGCGCAGCTGGTCTTGCGCGGCGCGCAGCTCGGCACGCGCGACCGACAGTTCGACTTCGCGCCGCTGCAGCTCGGCAAAGCCGATCACGTCGGCCGCCACCAGTGCCTGGGCGCGTTCGACCGAGCGTTCCGCCAGCTTGGTGGCAGACAGTGCGCGCAGGTAGGCCAGCTGCGCATTGGTCAACTCTGGGCTGGCCAGCCTTGCCAACGGCTGGCCGGCTTTCACGCGGTCGCCCACTTCTGCAAGGACTTGCACCACCCGGCCGGTTACGGACGCGCCGATACGCATGGTCAGGCGTTCATTGGCCTCAATGCGGCCTGCCACTTTTTGCGTAAGGGTGATATTGGCCATCGCCACCGGTTCGATGGCGAATTGACTATTCATCTCCGGAGCGAGTTCAACGATCATGGGATCGCGGGCAGGGCGCGCGTCGGCCGGATTGCTGGCAGGCGCCTCCTTCTTGCCGCAAGCGCCAGTGGCGAGTGCGGTGCAGATCATCAGCGCCGGCAGGAAACGCGGCAGGCGGCGGGGCAGCGAAGAGGTCATCATGGGAGGGCGTTCGGCAGGTAGGGTGAATGTCGTCGGAAGTGGTGGCGGCATGATGCGAAGCTTGGGGGATTTGTCAGCGCGTGCCGGCATAACGGCCAGCCAGCGCTTCCAATTCGATCAGCGAGGATTGCATTTGGAAGCGGGCCAGCAGCAAGTCTTGCCGTACTGCGCGCAGCACGCGTTGCGCATCGAGCACTTCAAGGATGCCGCGCTCGCCAAAGCGATAGGCTGCTTCCGACACACGCAGCGCTGCCTCGGCGGAGCGCACCGCGCCTTCGGACAAGGCCTGGATGCGCACGCGCGCGATCTCGACCGAATGCCAGGCCAGTTCCAGTTGCTGCATCAGCTCCGCGCGCCGTCCCTCGAGCCGGGCCAGCGTGCGTTCGCGCTCGGCGATGGCTTCGGCGCGCGGCCCGCGTTTTTGGTCGAACAGAGGGATCTGCACTGATACGCCGACCATGTCCTGCCGCACGTCTGGCTCACGCAATTGCGAAAGGCGCAGTTCGATGCCGGGCAGGCGGCTGGCGGTGACTTCATCGATGCGTGATTGCTGGCGGTCGAATTCGGCCTGCAGCACACGCAATTCGGGGTTGTTCAGCCATGCCGCTTGTTTCAATGCGGCCAGCGAGGGCAGGCTCTCGGTTTCTTCGAGTTCCGCATCCAGTTCCCAGCGCGCGGGCAGTTTGCCGGCAACGAGGCGGTTGAGGGTGATGCCCGCCTGCGAGATCTGCAGCTTCGCGGTCTCTTCGCGCTGCCGTGCATTCACGATCTCGGCATCGGCCTTGATCAGTTCGTATTTGCCGGCTTCGCCCGATTCGACGCGCACCTTGATGCGTTCCCGCGTCTGCTCCAGCAGCAGCAGCGCATCGGTTGCGGCCTGCGCCTCTTCCCGGCGAAGCACATATTCATAAACGCGCAGGCGCACCTGGGCGACCAGTTCATTGCGCGTCAGCGCGACCAACTGCTGGCTGCCCTGTTCGGCGTACAGCGCGCCATGGATGCGAGCGCTGCGCACAGCGGGGTTTTCGATGAACTGCGACACGCCCACGCTGGAGACCTGGCCTGCCTGCGAGGCGCCGACCGCCGTTGCATTGCGTCCGCCGCCGATCTCCAGCCTCGGGTTGGGCAGGGCACCTGCGGTGGTGACGGCCGCCGTCGCGATATCGACGCTGCGCTGGCTGGCTCTCAGTCCGGGGTTGTGTTGCACTGCAAGCATGACGAGATCGTCGATGCCCAGGACGGTCAGCGCGGCCTGCTCCGCGGCTTCGGTTTGGGCGGTGGCGGACGGCGCAGCGGTGGCGGCCAGCAGCAGGGCCAGCACTGAGCAGACGACCGGCAAACGGAAGGGCGAAATGAGATCTGTCATTGTGGCGATCGATCAATATGTTTCTGTAACACAATAAAAGAAGATTGGAGTCTAACAAATGACCGTCAGGTATTTGTCAGCTTTATGGGAGGATTATGTCAGGAAAGACCGATCGTGTCAGAGATGCACGATGCGCGTCATGGATTGCTGCGTCGCAGCATGCATGAGCAAAGAAAAAGACCCGGCATCTTTCGATGCGGGGCCTGATTCGATATTGCTGGGGCCGTGATCAGTAATTGTGCTGCCAGTGCAGGCGCCAGGTTTCGCGCTCTTCGGTCGTGGCCACGCCGTCATACGATGCGTTGCTCTTGGTCCAGCGCAAGCCCAATGTATTGGACGGGTTCACATCCCACAGCAGGGTCGTGTGGACGCGGAAGCTCTTGAATTGTTCATCGGAATCGAACGCATCGCGGTGGCGAACGCCGACGTCCAGCGCGGTGCTGGTGGTCATCGGGATTTTCAGGCCCGCATCAAAGGCGTAATGCGTGAACGAGGTCGCGTCTGATTTGATTTTCTGCCCAAGGCGGAAAGCGACATACGGTGTGAAAAACGTGCCAATGTCGTAGGACTTCTTGATCTTGCCTTCGATGTTGCTGCTGATCGAGTCCGAGCCACCCGATGCCGCATCCTTCAGGCTGATACCGGATTTGATCGAGTACTCGACCTTGTTGGCCGCTTTCACGCCGATCGTGATGTTGGCGGCGACATACTGGTTCGCCAATGTATCGCGTTCGGACGACGAGTCGAGAACGATGAACGGCTTATAAGGACTGTCCGCATCATCCGCGAGGGCCGGGCCGGCGATGCTGACGCACGCGGCGGCGATCAACCAGAAGTTCTTCATTTTTTATCTCCAAAAACTGTTTCCTGCCTGAATTTTAGGCGACAGGAAATATTTCTGTCATATAAAAAGTGTAAAGACGCCGGAATTGGCTGCTGATGACAGTATTTTTACGCAAGAAAGCGCGCCAGGTGCTGCAAGGCGGGTTTAAGCTTAATTGGCGCCGGAGATCGGACGTATTGGCCAGAATACCTTGTTGAAGGCGATGACCTCGGCGGCTGTGACCACACGGAAATTCGGGATGGGGTTGGACGTCACTTTTTCGCTGGGCAGGGCGGTGTAAATCGTGCTTTTGACCGGGTTCGGCATGCCATAGCTGCGCTTGACCGACTTCGGCGTGGCGGTGAACAGGCGTTCCGTACTTGTCGAAGTCGGTCCCGGCAGGTCATCCGGCGCCGGCAATTTCTGCACCACGCCGAGCGCCGTCACCGGCTTCGCTTTTTCCTTCGCAAACGACTTCATCGCCGCGAATGGCGTCAGGCTGTCATAGCCCATCGCCACCAGTTTTTTGGCGGCGGTCGCTTGCTTGGCGAGATCCGCAGAGGTCATGCCGGTCGGCAGCGCTTTCATCTCGCGGATACTGTCCGGCAGATGCATCAGGGTCGTGATGGCCGTCAGCGACGAGATGCTCGAATCCTTGAAATAGCTTTTATCAACGCCCACCATTTTCAGCATCAGGTCGGCCTTGGGTTCGAGCATGGCCTTGGCCTCCACCATGGTCGTGCCACGCGGGAAATTGACCAGCGTGGTGATGTCCATCGATTTCAGTGCGCTGGATGCCGCCTGGTATTCCTTGTAGCGGTCGAGTGATACCTTGCCCGGTTCGTTCGGGTCTTCGATCAGCTTGAAAGCCGCGAATGCATTGGTCCCGTCCGGGAAAGCCTGGGTGTCGTAGATGCCGGACTGCGCCAGCACTGTCGCCAGCTTGCCGTTCGACGTGTCTTTGTACAAAGCGTCGATGGCGCCGGTCGCCGAGATGCCTTTGGCGAACGAAGACAAGGACGTCACGCCCATGGCCGCCAGGGTCTTGGTGGCTTTCAGGTTATTCGCCAGCAGCGTGCTGTCGATGACCAGCGTGCCCGGCGTGGACGGGTTGCTATCCTCAACCCGTTTGGTGACCATCTTGTAAGCCTCGGTCCAGGTGGTCGCATTCTGGACGCGTCCCTTCGCATCGACCGTGATCGGGAAACCCTTCGGATAGGTATCCGTGGGTTTTGCGTCGGTGACGCCGGCTGCCACCAATGCCGCGGCCAGATCCTTCTTGATCTTCTGCAGTTCGGCATTGCCCGAGATCGCGCCCGTGGCGTTGGTCGCCGTGGTCGTCGTCGTGGTGGTGGTCGTGATTGCCATCGTGTTTGCACAAAATTCCGGCAGGGGTCGCCGGTTTGGCAAAGCACTGAGCAACATTCATTCCAGTCAGATTAACCCGGGTTTTCCGACACGGGGCGGCAAAAGCCGGCCGCAAACGCGGCAAATATTTGCCGCATGCGCTTGTGCCGTCAGGGCTGGCGCGGCAGCGGGCGGGGCGACGCGTCGAATCGATCGCGTGCGATGAAGAAAAGGCGGTAGGCCGACACACTCACGACCATGCCCCACACCATGCCGGCGAACATGCCGGCCAGCATGCGGCTCAGGCTGATGCTGTCGATGGCCGCCACCGACTGCGCGAACAGCGTCGCGCCGGCCGTCATCCCAGCCAGCATCCAGGTCGAGCACAGCGCATTCTGCGTGAGCATCGAGCACAGGCGCCGGCACTCGGGGCGCAACACCCGCAAGGTTGGTATCGCCGACAGTCCGCCAGCGACCATCAGCACATGCATGGCCGGCAGCAGGCGTGCGTGGAACAGCATCGCATCACCGAAGCTGCGGCCGGCACTGCCGGCGCACAGGGATTCGATGATGTGCAGCGGCGTTGCCCACAGGTCGGTCGCCAGCCCCAGCACCATGCCGCCTATGCCCAGCGACAGCATCACATTCGGCGGCGACAGTCCGGCGCGCTGCGGCCGCAACAGCATCAGGGCCAGGCAGCCGCTGCCCACGGCAGCCAGCGTCAGTGCAAGCAATACCGGGCCGCCGGCCGTCAGCGTGCCGACCTGCACCAGCGCGGCGGCGACCACCGCGAGCAGCAGGAGCGGGATTAATGAGTTCGTAAGGTTCTTCAAGAGAAATATCGCTTGCATAGGTGGTGATATTCGGTGTTAATATAACCCAGCAGTCACAAAAATGTCGACCAAGTACAAATAAAAAACTCGTAGCCATTTCAGAAACCAAATAGTCGTCACTTGCGCCAGAAGGTGCTGCAATCCGGCAGTCCCGGCACGGCGAGGCAGGCGAACGCAGAGGAGAGAGACCCGATGATTCCCCCGTCATTCGATTACCACCGTCCGGCCACCGTCGCCGAAGCGGTTGCCTTGCTGGGCAAACTGGGCGACGACGCCAAGTTGCTGGCCGGAGGCCACAGCCTGCTGCCGATGATGAAACTGCGCTTCGCCGAGCCGACCAGCCTGATCGACCTGAACCGCATCCCCGAATTGCGCGGCATCCGCGAAGAGGGGGGCAAGATCGTGATCGGCGCGATGACGACGGAAAACGAACTGATCGCTTCCCCGCTGCTGCAGCAGAAAGTGCCGCTGCTGGTCGAGGCGGCCAAGCAGATCGCTGACCCGCAAGTGCGCAACCGCGGCACCATCGGCGGCGATATCGCGCATGGCGACCCGGCCAATGACCATCCGGCGATCGCCAAGGCGCTGGACGCGACCTTCGTGCTGCACGGCCCGAGCGGTGTGCGCCGCGTGGCAGCGGTGGATTTTTTCCACGGCACTTACATGACCGACATGGCAGCCGACGAGATCCTGTCCGCGATCGAAGTCGCGCCGTTCGCGGCCGGTACCGGCTATGCGTACCGCAAGCTCAAGCGCAAGACCGGTGACTGGGCGACGGCCGCTGCGGCCATCGTGCTGCGCATGAGCGGTGGCAAGGTCGAGCACGTCACGATCGGCCTCACCAACGTTGCGCCGACCGCAATCCGCGCCACCGAGGCCGAGGCGCTGATGCAGGGCCAGGCGATCACGCCGGAACTGCTGCAGCAGGTCGCCATGGCGGTGCGTGCCGTTTGCGAGCCGGCCGAAGACTTGCGTGGCGATGCCGAGTACAAGACCGCGATGGCCGGCGAGATGACCAAGCGCGCCATCGAGCTTGCCGCATCGCGCTGCAAATAAGCCCGCAGCCCGGACTGCAACCACGACATCCACAAGAACAACGGAACAACGGAGAGACGCAATGAGCAAACAAGTCGTCAGCATGACCATCAACGGCAAAAAGGTGGAAGAGGCCGTCGAGCCGCGCACACTGCTGATTCATTTCCTGCGCGAGAAAGTGAACCTGACCGGTCCCCACATCGGTTGCGAAACCAGCCACTGCGGCGCCTGCACCGTCGACATCGACGGCCAGTCGATCAAGTCCTGCACCATCCTCGCGGTGCAGTGCGAAGGTTCCGAGATCGTGACCGTCGAAGGCCTGGCCAAGGGCGGTGCGCTGCATGCGGTGCAGGAAGGCTTCTATCAGGAGCACGGCCTGCAGTGCGGTTTCTGCACGCCGGGCATGCTGGCGCGTGCCTACCGTCTGCTGCAGGAAAACCCAGACCCGACCGAAGACGAAATCCGTACCGGCATGTCGGGCAACCTGTGCCGCTGCACCGGCTACCAGAACATCATCAAGGCCGTGCAGTACGCAGCGAAGAAGCTGCGCGAAGAGAAAAGCGTCACTGCCTGAGATCGACCTGCGAACCTTCCCCCCCATACAAGACGAACATAAAACCATTCGCGGAGACCATTCATGAACGCACCCGATCGCAAGGCCGCCCTGCTGGGCATGGGCGAATCCCGCCTGCGCAAGGAAGATGCCCGCTTCATCCAGGGCAAAGGCAACTATGTCGACGACATCAAGATGGCCGGCATGCTGCACATGGACATCGTGCGCTCGCCGCTGGCGCATGCACGCATCAAGAAGATCAACAAGGAACGCGCGCTCGCCATCCCCGGCGTGCATGCCGTCCTGACCGCTGACGACCTCAAGCCGCTGAAGCTGCACTGGATGCCGACGCTGGCCGGCGACGTCGCTGCCGTGCTGGCCGATGAGAAGGTGCACTTCCAGATGCAGGAAGTGGCCATCGTCATCGCCGACGATCGCTACATCGCCGCCGACGCGGTCGAAGCGGTCGAGATCGAATACGAAGAACTGCCGGTCGTGATCGACCCGTACAAGGCGCTCGAGCCGGGCGCTCCGGTGCTGCGCGAAGACCTCGCCGGCAAGCACGAGGGCGCGCACGGCAAGCGCGAGCACCACAACCACATCTTCACCTGGGATGCGGGTGACAAGGATGCGACCGACGCTGCCTTCGCGGCCGCCGACGTCACCGTCGAGCAGCACATGCTGTACCCGCGCGTGCACCCGTGCCCGCTGGAGACCTGCGGTTGCGTCGCGTCGTTCGACCCGATCCGCGGCGAGCTGACCACCTACATCACCAGCCAGGCACCGCACGTCGTTCGCACCGTGGTGTCGATGCTGTCGGGCATTCCGGAATCGAAGGTGCGCATCGTGTCGCCCGACATCGGCGGCGGCTTCGGCAACAAGGTCGGTGTGTATCCGGGCTATGTGTGCGCGATCGTCGCGTCCATCGTGCTCGGTCGTCCCGTCAAGTGGATCGAGGATCGCGTCGAGAACCTGTCGTCGACCGCCTTCGCGCGTGACTATCACATGGATGGCGCGCTGGCCGCGACCAAGGATGGCCGCATCCAGGCGCTGCGCGTGAACGTGGTCGCCGACCATGGCGCGTTCGACGCCTGCGCCGACCCGTCGAAATTCCCGGCCGGCCTGTTCCACATCTGCTCCGGTTCGTATGACATCCCGGCCGCGCATTGCTCGGTCAAGGGCGTCTACACCAACAAGGCGCCGGGCGGCGTTGCCTATCGCTGCTCGTTCCGCGTGACCGAGGCGGTTTACCTGATCGAGCGCATGGTCGACGTGCTGGCCCAGAAGCTCAACATGGACAAGGCCGAGATCCGTCGCAAGAACTTCGTGCGCAAGGAACAGTTCCCGTACACGTCTGCCTTCGGCTTCGAATACGACTCGGGCGACTACCACACCGCACTCGACAAGGTGCTGGAGGCCGTCGACTACAAGGCGCTGCGCGCCGAGCAGGCGGCCAAGCGCGCCGATCCGAACAGCCCGACGCTGATGGGCATCGGCCTCGTGACTTTCACCGAGATCGTCGGTGCCGGCCCGTCGAAGATGTGTGACATCCTCGGCGTCGGCATGTTCGATTCGTGCGAAATCCGTGTGCACCCGACCGGCAGCGCGATCGCCCGCATGGGCACCATCACGCAGGGCCAGGGCCACCAGACCACCTATGCGCAGATCATCGCGACCGAGCTTGGCATTCCGTCCGAAATCATTCAGGTGGAAGAAGGCGACACCAGCACTGCGCCATACGGCCTCGGCACCTACGGTTCGCGCTCGACCCCGGTGGCCGGCGCCGCGATCGCACTGGCTGCGCGCAAGATCCACGCGAAGGCCAAGAAGATCGCCGCCCACCTGCTGGAAGTCGGCGAGAACGATCTCGAATGGGAAATCGATCGCTTCAAGGTCAAGGGCAGCAACGACAAGTTCAAGACCATGAACGACATCGCCTGGTGCGCTTACAACAAGCCGCCGGCAGGCATGGAGCCGGGGCTGGAGGCGGTGCATTACTACGACCCGCCCAACTTCACTTTCCCGTTCGGCATCTACCTGTGCGTGGTCGATATCGACAAGGCGACCGGCGAAACCAAGATCCGTCGCTTCTACGCGCTGGATGACTGCGGCACCCGCATCAACCCGATGATCATCGAAGGCCAGATCCACGGCGGCCTGACCGAGGGCTTCGCGGTCGCGATGGGCCAGCTGCTGTCGTTCGACGAGCAGGGCAATATCCAGGGCAACACGCTGATGGATTACTTCCTGCCGACCGCCGTCGAGACGCCGCACTGGGAGACCGACTTCACCGTGACCCCTTCGCCGCACCACCCGATCGGCGCCAAGGGCGTGGCCGAGTCGCCGCACGTCGGCTCGATCCCGACCTTCACGTCGGCCGTGGTCGATGCGTTCGCCCACCTCGGCGTGACCCACCTCGAGATGCCTCACACCTCCTTCCGCGTCTGGAAGGCGCTGAAGGAACACGGGCTCACCCAGTAACAAGGAAACAAGGAAACAAACATGCAAGTCACACTCGAAAAGACCTACCCGGTGAAGGCGCCGATCGGCGCCTGCTGGCAGGTGCTGTCGGACATCCCGGAGCTGGCCACCTGCATGCCTGGCGCCAGCATCACCGAAAAGACCGACGACACCCATTACAAGGGCCAGGTCAAGGTGAAGGTCGGTCCGGCCACGGCCGCCTTCGCCGGCGAGATCGAGGTGCAGGCCGTGGATGCGGCCGGCTTCTCGATCACGATGCTGGGCAAGGGCGCCGACAAGGGCGGTTCGTCGGCGTCGATGCAGCTGACGGCCACGCTGCGCGCGGAAGCCGACGGCAGCACCAGCCTGCTCGGCACGGCCGATGTCATCGTCAACGGCAAGTTCGCGCAGTTCGGCGGCCGCATGATGACCTCGGTGGCCGACATGATCCTCGGCCAGTTCGCCGGCAACTTCGAGGCCAAGGCAATCGCCGTTGCACCGGCAGGTGCAGCAGCACCGGCGGCTTCGGCAGCCGGCGCGCCGTCAGCGCCGGCCGCCGCGGCACCGGTCGTCACCGAGCTCAACGGCCTGGCCATTTTCTGGGCCTTGCTGAAGAACTTCTTCCTCGGCCTGTTCGGTCGCAAGGCCTGAGCATGAAGGTGCCGGCACCGGCCGAGGTCACGCGCCTGCTCGATGGGGCAGGCTATGTGGCCGATGAAGGATTGGCGACGCTGGTCTGGCTGGCCCTCACGCTGGAGCGGCCTTTGCTGCTCGAGGGCGAGGCCGGCGTCGGCAAGACCGCGATCGCGCATGCACTGTCGCATGCGCTGTCGCGACCGTTGTTCCGCTTGCAATGCCATGAGAGCCTGGACTTGAACCAGGCCGTCTACGAGTGGAACTACAGCCGCCAATTGCTCGAGATTCGCCTTCGCGAAGCCGGGCAAGGCGCATCAGAGACGCTGCGGCAGGATCTGTTCTCCCCGGAATTCCTGCTGCAGCGTCCGCTGATGCAGGCGATCACCTCGCCTGCGCCGGCGGTGCTGCTGGTCGATGAAGTCGACCGCGCCGACGAAGCCTTCGAAGCTTACCTGCTCGAAGTGCTGGGCGAATTCCAGATTTCGGTGCCGGAACTCGGCACCATCAAGGCCGCCACGCGGCCGATCGTGATCCTGACCAGCAATGGCACGCGCGACCTGTCGGATGCGTTGCGCCGGCGCTGCCTGTATCACTATGTCGACTACCCATCGGTGCCGCAGGAAATCGAAATCGTGAAGAAGCTGCTGCCGCAGGCCGACATCGGCCTGGTGCAGCAGGCCGTCACCTTCGTGCACAAGCTGCGCCTGCAAGACCTCGAGAAAGTGCCCGGCATCGCCGAGACGCTGGACTGGGTGCGCGCGCTGTGCGCGCTCGGCCTGAAGGACTTGCCGACCGAGCCGGAGGCCTTGCGCGCCTGCCTCGCGGCGCTGTTGAAGACCCGTGCCGACCAGTGGCAGATGGGCAGCGAAATCATCGCGCGCCTGCAGGGCGAGGCCAGGGTCGGCGTCGATGTCGGCGTGGCCGGCGCAATGCGCTGACACTGCCGCCACTGCGATGACCATGGCCCAACCTTGCGCCGGCCATGCAACCGGCACCGGCCCCGGCAATGAGCCCGGCATCGACCCCGGCAACGACCCATCCGCCTCTGCCGAGCAGTCGTTGCTTCCGGCCGCCGATCCAGTCTCCGAGATACGCCGCTTCGCGGGCTACCTGCGCGACCACGGTTTCCATATCGGGCTGGCTGAACTGAAGGCCATGCTCGACGTTGCGCTGGCGCTCGATCCCGAGCAGCATCGTCGGCTCAAGCATGGCTGGCGCGGCATTGCGGCTTCCACTGCCGCGCAGTGGCGCAAATTCCCCGAGCTTTACGATGCGTACTGGTTCCCGCGCCGTATTCGCGGCAACACCCGCAGCAGCGGTGTCCAGCGCAAGTCACGCGACCTGCGCGAGATGGTCGCGCAGATGCAGTCGGACATGGAAGGCAAGCCGAACCAAGGCGGCCCGCCGGTGGGGCTGGACTTCAGCGGCGGCAGCGGCGACGGCCTCGCGAATGAGCAGGCGATGGGCGGCGCCAGCAAAGTCGATCCGCTGCACAAGGATTTCCGCAGCTGGATGCCCGAGGATAGCGCGCAGCTGGAATCATTGATTGCGCCGCTCGAGCAGCGCCTGCGCCGCAAGCTGGTCCGCAAATGGCGGCATGCGCACCGGCCGCGCCGGGTTGATTTGCCGGCGACGATACGGCAGGGGCTGTCGAGCGGCGGTGAGCTGGTGAAGCTGAAGTTCCGGCAGCGCGATACCGTCATGCCGCGCATCTACGTGCTGGTCGACGTCAGCAAGTCGATGGAAGCGCACGCGCAATTCTTCCTGCGGATAGGCCGCGCGTTCGCGCAGCTGCTGCAGGCGCGCGTGTTCGTGTTCCACACACGGCTGGCCGAGGTCACGCAACTGCTCAGGCGCAGCAGTGGCCGCGTGCAGGAAAAGGTCAATGCGGTGACCTTCGGCTTCGGTGGCGGCACGCGCATTGCCAGCAATCTCGACACTTTCCTGAAAGTGCATGCCGGCCGACGCCTCGGCGCGCGCGATCTGGTGTATGTTCTCAGCGATGGCTACGATACCGATCCGCCACAAGACACCGAGCGCGCGATCCGGGCGCTGAAGCAGCGCGGCGCGTCGCTGTTCTGGCTGCACCCGACGCGCGAGCTGCCGGGCTCGGAAGCGATGCTGCGCAGCCGCGACCTGATCGACGGCTTCCTGGCAGTGAATACGCTGCACAGCCTGAACGATCTGGTCCACCTGGGCGAACCGCGCTTCCGCGCCGACGCGCTGCTGCGGCAGCAGGGTGGCGCGCTTTGAACATTGACGATTGAACGAAGGATGACGACATGGGATGCATGCTGAAACAAGGGGGCGGGCTGTACTCACGCTTGCGCGTGGGCGCGGTGCTGCTGGCGGCGGGCGAGGGCTCGCGCATGGGCGGCGTGCCGAAATGCATGATGAGCCTGGCCGGCGTGCCGCTGATCAATCGCCACCTGATCGCGATGAGCGGCGCCGGCATTGATGAAGTGGTGGTCGTCACCGGCTACTACCATCAGCAGATCGAACCGGCGGTCGAAACCTTCCCGGTCACCATCGTGCGCAACCCGGCACCCGAGCAGGGACAGCAGTCGTCGGTGCGTCTCGGCCTCGAGGCATTGGGCAGCAAGTTCGACATCGTGATCGTCGCGCTGGCCGACCAGCCGCTGGTCGGCAGCGGCGAACTCACCGAGCTGATCAGTGCTTTCAAGAAGCGTGCGCCCGGCACTTCCATCGTCTACCCGGAAGTGCAGGGACAGCGCGGCAATCCGGTGCTGTTCTCGGGCGAGCTGGTCGGCGAGATGCTGGAAGGCGGACAAGCCGTCGCCTGCCGCAAGTACATCGACAGCCACCCGCAGCAGGTGCATGTGCACGCGACGGAGAATGACCGCTTCATCATCGATCTCGATTCGCCGGAAGACGTCGCCGCCTTCGAGAAGCGCACCGGCTGGAAGCTGGCCATGCCTGTGGCAGCCGAAGGCGCGGCCGCCGGCAGCGTGGCGGCGCGCTGATGCAGGTGCTCTGGCCGACCCCGATCGATGTGCAGCGCTTCAGCGACGCTGCGACCGTCAACCCCGTACTCGCGCGAGCGTTCGGCGCGATACGGCTGGCCATGGAGAGCGAGCGTCAGGTTTTCTTTGCCAGCCCGGACGACTTGCTCGATAGGGTAGAGCTACCCGAGTTCGCGCAACTGGTGCAATTCATTGCCGGCAGTGCGCAGCAACTGGCCAAGCAAGCGAATGCGCAAGCCTGGCCGCAAGGCCGTCTGTCGCTGGACCTGCGTTTTGCCGGCTGCTGGTTCCAGATCCAGAACGGGCAAGCCTTCCATGACGTGCACACGCATGGCAATTGCTCGTGGTCCGGCGTCTATTACGTGCAGATCGATGACACGGAAAAGCGCCAGTCGCATCCGACGCTGGGCAAGCTGAACGGCGCGACGCGTTTCTACGGACCGTACAGCCAGTTGCAGGGCGGCGCCTACATGGACATGGGCAATGCCTACCTGCAGACCAATACCCTCGACATCCAGCCGGAAGAGGGCATGCTGGTGCTGTTCCCGCCGTGGCTTCAGCACAAGGCCATGGCCTATGAAGGCGACAAGGACCGCATCATCGTGTCCTTCAACCTGCAGATCCACTCGCGCGACGGCAACCAGATTCACGCTTACGCGGGCACCTGAGCGGGCGAGAGCCGTCGCAGTAACCCTTTGCAAGCAAATCGATCGCCAAAGAAAATGGGGACGTTGCCGTCCCCATTTTCTTTGTGACCGCGGCAACGATTATCAGTCGCCGGCCACCCGTTTCGCGAGATGCGCGAGCGCTTCTTCGACCTGGTCGACCAGCACCAGGCACTGGTCACCGGGATTCAGCATCTCCAGCCCGCGGTCGATCGCGATGAACTCGCCGCGAATCTCTTCGACATGGCTGGCACGGGTCGCGCCTTGCAGGCCTTCGCGCAGCAGCGCCAGCACTTCGCCATCGGCACGGCCACGCTGGCACGCATCTTCAAACAGCACCACATTGTCGAAGGCCGCGCCCAGCACGCGCGTCAGTTCGCGCAAGTCTTCGTCGCGGCGATCGCCGGCACCGCTGATGATGACGGTGCGCCTCGTGCTGTCGGTCGCCGGCAGCGCGTCGAAGGCCGCCACCAGCGCGCGCATCGCATGCGGGTTGTGGCCATAGTCGGCCACCACCGTCGCCTCGCGGTAGCGCATCAGGTTGAAGCGTGCCGGCGCGCCCTTGACGTCATTGTTGAAGCTGCTGACGCCATCGACGATCAGCTGCCATGGAAGATCCAGCGCCCAGCAGGCGCCGACCGCAGCCAGCGTGTTCTCGACCTGGAAACCGAGCAGGCCGCCACGCGTCAGCGGCACGTTCGCCAGCGGCATCCGCTGCTGGTGCGCGCCCTCGGCGACCACGATGTCGCCGTTGTCGACGAACACCACGCGATGGCCGCGCGCGCGATGCGTGACCAGCACCGGGTGGTAAGCGTTCTGCGCAAAGAAGATCACCTTGCCCGGGCAGTGCGGCGCCATGCCGGCCACCAGCGGGTCGGCGGCATTCAGCACCGCATGGCCGGTCGGCGCGACGTTCTGCACGATCATCTGCTTCACGCGCGCCACGTCTTCCGGCGTGTGAATGTGGTTCAGGCCGAGATGGTCGCCTTCACCGATGTTGGTGACGACGGCCACCGAGCATTTGTCAAAGCCAAGTCCTTCGCGCAGCATGCCGCCGCGCGCCGTCTCCAGCACCGCGGCCTGCACATGCGGATGGGCGAGCACATTGCGCGCGCTCTTGGGGCCGCTGCAATCGCCGCTGTCGGTCTGGCGACCGCCGACATACACGCCATCGGTATTGGTCATGCCCACGCACAGGCCCTTGGTCGCCAGCACGTGAGCAATCAGGCGGGTGGTGGTGGTCTTGCCATTGACGCCGGTGACGGCGACCACGGGAATGCGGCCGTCATCGCCATGCTCGAACATCAATTGCATCACGGCTTCGCCGATGTTGCGGCCCTTGCCGTAGGACGGGTTCAGGTGCATGCGCAGGCCGGGCGCGGCATTGACTTCGACCACGCCCCCATTCTGTTCTTCGAGCGGACGCATGATGCTTTCGCAGACGATGTCCACGCCGCACACATGCAAGCCGACCATCGCGGCGGCATCGATCGCGCGCGACGCCGTTTCCGGATGCACGTCATCGGTGACGTCGGTGGCGCTGCCGCCGGTCGACAGGTTGGCGTTGTTGCGCAGCACGACGCGGCGGCCTTTCTCGGGCACCGAGTCGGGCTTCAAACCCTGGTCGGACAGACAAGCCATCGCGATATCGTCGAAGCGGATCTTGGTCAGTGAGGTCGCATGGCCGTCGCCACGGCGCGGGTCGGCGTTCACGACGTCGACCAGTTGCTTCACCGTGCTCTTGCCATCGCCCACCACTTGCGGCGGGTCGCGCCGCGCTGCCGCGATCAGTCGGTTGCCGACGACCAGCAGGCGGTAGTCGCTGCCGGGGAAAAACTTCTCGACCAGCACCGGGCCGCGTGCGGCCTGCGCCGCATGCTGGAAAGCGTGCTCGAGTTGTTCGCGGGTCTGGATGTTAACGGTCACGCCCTTGCCCTGCGAGCCGTTCTGCGGCTTGCAGACGACCGGGTAGCTGATCCGCTGCACGACCTCATACGCCTGCGCCAGCGTGTCGCACGGCGCGCCCAGCGGCACCGGCACGCCGGCCGCATGCAGCAAGTGCTTGGTCAGGTTCTTGTCCTGCGCGATGGTCTCGGCCACGGCGCTGGTCGAATCGACTTCGGCGGCCTGGATGCGGCGCTGGCGATGGCCCCAGCCGATCTGCACCAGGCTGCCTTGCGTCAGCCGCTTGAACGGGATGCCGCGCGCAACGGCTGCGTTGACGATCGAGCCGGTGGACGGGCCGAGGCGTTCGTCTTCGTCCAGCTCCCGCAGTTCGGCCACCATCGCGGCCACGTCCGGAGTTTCGGCGTCCGCGGCGAACGTGCCGCGTGCCTCGGCATACGCATAGTCGGCCAGCTGCAGCGCCATGTTCAGCGCGCGACGGCCGACGTCTTCTTCGCTGTACTCGACCACCACCTGATAGCGGCGCTCGACCGGCGTCGCATTGGTCAGGCTGAAGCTGACCGGACAGCCGGCCTGCGCCTGCAGCGCCAGCATGGTCGCTTCCAGCACATGGGCCAGGGTCAGCGGGCCGTGGTAGCCGGGCGCGCGCAGGTCGGCCACGCCGGGACAAAGGCTGCGCAGCCGGTCCTGGAAGCCGGTCATGCCGTCGATCGTGCATTCATCGGGCGTGCACACGACTTCCATTTCGAGCGCGGTGTAGCGGCTCCACAGATTGGGTCCGCGCAATGCGCGGGTCTGCATCAATTCCATGTTCGTGTTCCTGCTTGTCTCTTGTGCCGGGGCTAAGGGTTCAGGCGATCACCAGCGTCTGGGTGTCGACGGTGCCGAAGGTCTCGAGTCCGGTGCGGATCAGCTGCGTGTCCAGCCCCAGCGCCCAGGCGCCGGAGATCGCGGCCAGCAGCACGTCAGTCGGCAGCTCATGCGCGGCCGGCGACAGGTCGCGGTCGAGCCTGATGGCATCGACCACATCGTTGCCGCTGGCGCGGATGATCTTGTTGTCGCTGACATAGGTGACGCGCTTGCCGGCCTCGCGCTGCGCCAGCAGCGCCGGGTGCTGGCCATCGGCGGCGTACAGGATCACGTCACCGTCGCACAGCTCGGCCATCGACAACGCGACCTCGTCGGTGGCGTTCAATACCGCGACACCGGTCTCGACCACCACGTCGACCTGCGTGCGCATGATTTTGTAGCGATGCTCGGGCTCGGTCATCAGGTGTTCGTCGAGGCCCGGCACGGCCCGGGTGTCGGTGACGATGCCGACCCAGCAGCGATCATAGGCCAGGCCCTCGGTCAGCAGCGTCATCGGGTCGTTCTCGAACACGGCGGCTTCGACATTGCGATTGATCAGCAGGCGCTGGCCGGCTTCCCAGTGTGCGGCATTGCCGGCTTCGAGGCGTCGCGCACCGACGAACAGGCCGTCACGGCAGGCCACGCCGACGCGCGCGCCCGACAGCTGCATCAGCCACGCGACGAGTCGCGCGATCGGGGTCGTGCCTTCGGTGCCGGACACGCCGACGATGGGAATGCGGCCGCGCTGACCCTCGGGGAACAGCGCCGACACGATGGCATCACCCACCGGCTGCGGCTGGCCCTCGGCCGGCTTCAGGTGCATCAGCAGGCTGGGGCCGGCATTGACTTCGACGATGGCGCCTCCCTGCGACTCCAGCGGTTGCGAGATGTCCTTGCAGACGAGGTCGATGCCGGCGATGTCGAGACCCACCACACGTGCCGCCAGCGTGCAGGTATGTGCGACTTCCGGATGGATCTTGTCGGTGCATTCGATCGCATGGTTGCCGTTGGCGGCGATCAGCACGCGCTGGCCGTCGGCCGGCACGGATTCCGGCGTCAACTTCTGGCGTTGCAGGTTGGCCTGGATCACGCTGTTGGTATGCGGGTCCAGCGTCTCGAGCGGATGGATGTCGGCATTGCCGCGGCGCGGGTCGCTGTTGATCTGCGCGTCGACCAGCTGAGCGACAGTCGCTTTGCCGTCACCTGTTACCCACGCGCTTTCGCCACGCGTCACCGCGACCACCTTGCCGCCGACCACCAGCACCCGGTGCTCGGGGCCGTCGATGAAGCGTTCGACGATTACGTCCGGATCTTCGGCACGCGCGACTTCATACGCAGCAAGGATGTCCTCCTTGCTGCGCAGGTTCAGCATCACGCCACGACCACGGTTGCCGTCGCGCGGCTTGACCACGACCGGCAGGCCAATGTCGTCGGCCGCTTCCCAGGCTTCGTCGGCACTGTGCACCACTTCGCCTTCGGGCACCGGCACGCCGCAGCTGCGCAGCAGCGACTTGGTCAGGTCCTTGTTGCCGGCGATGCCTTCGGCGATCGCGCTGGTGAGGTCGGTCTCGGCGGTCCAGATGCGGTTTTGCAGCGCGCCATAGCCCAGTTGCACCAGGTTGCCCTGGTTCAGGCGGATGTGCGGGATCTTGCGTTTGGTGGCGCTGGCGACGATATGCGCGGTGCTCGGGCCGAGGTAGTGCTCGTCGATTGCCTTGCGGATCTTCGCCAGCTCGGGCTCGATGTCGAAATCTTGTCGGTTGATCACCGCATGCAGCAGCGCGAGGCCCGACGCCAGCGCCACGCGGCCGACGGTTTCGTCAGGCACCCGGAACACCATGCGGTAGGTGCCGGACTT
Source organism: Pseudomonadota bacterium (assembly GCA_039806045.1). Lineage (GTDB taxonomy): Bacteria > Pseudomonadota > Gammaproteobacteria > Burkholderiales > Burkholderiaceae_D > Pernthalerella. Next base: position 1,458 of record JBDKLN010000108.1, on the reverse strand, counting down.
CGTGGTTTCGCGGGTCTGGCCGAAACCGGCCTCGAGGCCGGCCATCTCCATCAATTCAATGACGACATGTTCGAGGATGTGGCCCATCCAGGTGCCGTCGCGCAGCCGTTGTTCGAAGCCGTACGGCACGCCGGGACTGCAATGGTGGGCGGCCACGCTTGGCAAGACCGACAACAGGCGGTCGATAAAACCGGGCTGGCGATCGCTGGGCCACTCTTCAAGGATGCCGAGGTCGATCCACGCCTCGATCACCGGGGTATAGGTCCACATGTTGGGGCCGCGCAGGTAGGTCACGCGCAGCACCTTGATCTCCAGCGGGCCCGCGGGCATGGGCTGGACGGTGTCGGAAGAACTCATCGGGAAGGGAATCCGGACAAAAGGGTAAGATAGCGGTTTTGTTGGCCTGCTTTCCAAATACATGTCGTCCAGCGTCACGCACAGCTCGCACAGTTCGCACGGTCAAAACCATCCGCACCCGGAGGAAGGCGCACCGGGTTCGCGTTCGACACCGCCGCTGCATTCCGGGGAACAGGTCCTCGCGACGCTGGAGCCGGACCTCGACGCCACGCTGAAATTCGCGGCCGGCCGCATTTTGCTGACGACGGAGCGAATCATAAGCGATTCCGATGGCGCAGGGTGGACCAGCTGGGCGCTGGCGCCGCAGCTGTCGCTGCACCATAGTGACCATGGTGGCGTGGCCACGCTGGCCTTGCATGGACCACAAGGCGTGCTGGCCCGCTGGCGCTTCACGCTGGAGCAGGAAGTCGGCGCGATTCGCTTCATCCAGCAATTCGACAAGGTCCAGGCCGCCCGCGCCGGACAGGCTGCCGCCGAAGACGATGCCACCGCGCGTTGCCCGAGCTGCCAGTCGGCGCTGCCGGACGACAGCGAGGAATGCCCGGTCTGCCACCGCGAGCTGCAGGAGCCGGTCTCGACCTGGGTGCTGTTCCGGTTGTGGCGTTTTGCCAGGCCGTACAAGATGCAGCTGCTGCTGGGCTTCTTCCTGACGCTGACCTCGACCGCGGCGCTGATGGTGCCGCCTTACCTGTCGATGCCGCTGATGGATGAGATCCTGATCCCGCAACAGACCGGCGCCCCGATCGACACCCATGACGTGATTTTCTACCTGTCCGGTCTGCTGATTGCGGCGCTGACGGCGTGGATACTGGGCTGGTGGCGCACCTACTTGCTGGCGCTGGTGTCCGAGCGCATCGGTGCCCACCTGCGCACCGCCACCTTCGACCACCTGATGACCTTGTCGCTCGATTATTTCGGCGCCAAGCGTACCGGCGACCTGATCGCCCGCATCGGCAATGAATCGGATCGCATCTGCGTGTTCCTGTCGCTGCATGCGCTGGACTTCGTGACCGATGTGCTGCTGCTGTTGATGACGACCGTGGTCATGTTCACCATCAATCCGTGGCTGACCATCGTCACGCTGCTGCCGCTGCCCCTGAT
>JBDKLN010000107.1:0-6839 GCA_039806045.1 Pseudomonadota bacterium | reverse complement strand
GTGCAGCGCGACTATGACCAGACCGCCATCGTGGCCACCGTGCACGCCGAAGGCATGCTTGCCGGCCGCGCTTTCGAGCGCTTCACCAGCGAAGGCCCGCTGGCCTTGCTGCCGCAGGACGATGGCTATTCGCTGGTCTGGTGCATGCGCCCCGACAATGCGGAGGCGATGCTGGACTTGAAGGATGATGCTTTCCTGGAAGCGCTGCAGCAGGCCTTTGGCCATCGCGTTGGCCGCTTCATTCGCACTGGCGTGCGTCATGCCTATGCGCTGGGGTTGAATGCGGACCCTGACGCCACGGCGCGCTCGGTCGCGATCGGCAATGCGGCGCAAACCCTGCACCCGGTGGCAGGGCAAGGCCTGAACCTTGGCCTGCGCGATGCCGCGGTGCTGGCGCGCCTGCTGGCCCGGGACGCGACGCCCGACGCGCTCGCGCAATTCCAGCGCCAACGTACGGCCGACCGCGGCGCTACCGTACGACTGACCGACCTGATGGCGCGTGTCTTCGCCAGCTCAGCCGATGGCACGCTCACGCAAGACCTGCTGGGAGCTTCCCTCGGCATGATTGATGTCTTCCCGCCGGCCAAGCGCGCATTGGCCGAACAGATGATGTTCGGAGTTCGCTGAGCGTTCGTTCAATTTTTTCAAGCCACCTTGGCGGCGCGCTTGAATGAAATACTTAGCTCGGTATCGGTCGCTTCGGCCAGTTTCTGCAGAGTTCGCAAGGAGGGCAAGGCTACCCCGCTCTCAATCCGGGCAATGCTCGATTGCGATGTACCCATCTTGCTGGCCAGTTCCTGTTGTGACAGGCCGCTCTTGACGCGCAGTTCGATCAATTGGCGTGCCAGTTCGAATTCCAGGCGATGGCTTTCGAAGGCCTCGGCGTAGTCGGGATCTTCAGCCCAGCGTTTGTGCAGTGTCGACAGTTTAGTCATAGCAATCGAGCCTCCTTCGCCCTTTGCAAGGCAATCTGCAGTGTCCGCTCCGGGGTCTGCTGCGTTTTCTTGATGAAGGCATGGACGATAACCACGCGTCGCCCGCTCGCCACCACATAAATGCCGCGCCCGATAGCGTCACGGCCACCGGCCCGTAGCTCCCACAGGCTGCGTCCGAGACTCCGAATATGGGGCATGCCCACGGCGACCGGTCCGAACTCTTCGATCAAGTGTGCAATCCGCATCAATCTGGACCGCACATCTGCGGGCATCGCTTCCAGCTCCTGATCCACACGGACATCAAGCGTCTCCACACACCAGTTCGCCGCCATCTGATTATCTCGCTTTCGAGATAAAATTCAAGGAGGTGTCATGCAACTGCCATGACTCGCATCAAGCTTTCCGGCGAGATGCTCGCAACCTTGTGTGATTCGGGGAATTTCCGGCCTTGCTTGCGACGGCTATCGTGCAAGGGGCGTGATTGACCACGTCGGCTGTGGCGAACATGCAAAAAAAACGGGCGCATCGCTGCGCCCGTTTCAGAGGGGGAAAAGCGTCGAATTATTCGACAGCTTTCACCATGTCTTCGATGACCTTCTTCGCATCGCCGAACACCATCATGGTCTTGTCCATGTAGAAGAGTTCGTTGTCGAGGCCAGCGTAACCGGCAGCCATCGAGCGCTTGTTGACGATGATGGTCTTGGCCTTGTACGCCTCGAGAATCGGCATGCCGGCGATCGGGGACTTCGGATCCTTCGCCGCCGGGTTCACGACGTCGTTCGCGCCGAGCACCAGCACCACGTCGGCCTGGCCGAACTCGGAGTTGATGTCTTCCATCTCGAACACCTGGTCGTACGGCACTTCGGCTTCGGCCAGCAGCACGTTCATGTGACCCGGCATACGACCGGCCACCGGATGAATCGCATACTTCACGGTCACGCCGTTGTGGGTCAGCTTCTCGGTCAGTTCTTTCAGTGCGTGCTGTGCACGTGCCACGGCCAGGCCATAGCCCGGAACGATAATCACGGTCTCAGCGTTGGCCATCAGGAACGAGGCATCGTCCGCCGAACCCGACTTCACGTTGCGCTGTTGCTGCGCACCGCCGCCGGCAGCCGCTGCTTCGCCACCGAAGCCGCCCAGGATCACGTTGAAGAACGAGCGGTTCATCGCCTTGCACATGATGTAGGACAGGATCGCACCCGACGAACCCACCAGCGAGCCGGCGATGATCAGCATCGAGTTGTTCAGCGAGAAGCCGATACCTGCCGCCGCCCAGCCGGAGTAGCTGTTCAGCATCGACACCACCACCGGCATATCGGCGCCGCCGATCGGGATGATGATCAGCACGCCGAGGATGAAGGCGATCGCGGTCATGACCAGGAACGGCTCCCATGCCGGTGCAGCGCCTTCAGCGGCGACGAACACCAGGCCGGCACCAACCATCACGACAGCCAGGATCAGGTTCAGCATGTGCTGACCGGCGAACTGCACCGGTGCGCCCTGGAACAGGCGGAACTTGTATTTGCCGGCGAGCTTGCCGAACGCAATCACGGAACCCGAGAAGGTGATCGCACCGACGAAGGTACCGATGAAGAGTTCGATGCGGTTGCCCATCGGGATGGCGTCACCGGCCATCGCGACGATGCCGAAGGCTTTCGGCTCGGACACCGCAGCGACAGCGATACAGACCGCTGCCAAACCGATCAGCGAGTGCATTGCAGCGACCAGCTCCGGCATCTTGGTCATTTCGACGCGCTTGGCCAGGATGGCACCAATGCCGCCGCCAACGACCACACCGGCGATCAGCAGGCCAAAGCCGCCGCTGACACCACCGGCGGCCACCGCTTCGCTTTGCAGCTTGGCGATCAGTGCGAGGGTGGTGAAGGCCGCGATCGCCATGCCGGTCATGCCGAAGGCATTGCCGCGACGCGCGGTGGCCGGATGGGACAAGCCCTTGAGCGCCTGGATGAAGCAGATCGACGCGATCAGGTAGAGAAGAGTAACGACGTTCATGCTCATGACTTTATGCTCCCTCTTTCTTGGCCTTCGGCTCTTTTTTCTTGAACATCTCGAGCATGCGTTGCGTGACCAGGAAGCCGCCGAACACGTTCACGGCGGCCAGCGCGACGGCCAGCGTACCCATGAACTGGCCGACCGGTCCTTCGGTCAGCGCAGCTGCCAGCATCGCGCCGACAATGATGATGGCCGACACGGCGTTGGTGACTGCCATCAGCGGCGTGTGCAGTGCCGGCGTGACGGTCCACACGACGTGGTAACCGACGTAAATCGCCAGCACGAAAATGATTAAGTTAATGATGGTATGGCTGACTTCCATGATGTCCTCTGGTTGTTAGCTATCTGTTAGCGGTTTGTCTCTTGTCCGGAGCCGGTATTTATTTTTTGAGGCCGGTCATGGCGTTCTTGTCGTCGACGAAGACGATCTTCGGCTTGTACGTCGCCACTTGCTCGTCGGTCATCGGCGCGTAAGTGCAGATGATCAACAGGTCGCCGAGGTGAGCGAGGCGTGCTGCTGCCCCGTTCAGCGAGATCTCGCCGCTGCCGCGCTTGCCCTTGATCGCATAGGTAGAGAAGCGCTCGCCATTGTTGACGTTGTACAGCTCGATCTTTTCAAATTCGCGGATGTCCGCGGCGTCCAGCAGGTCTTCGTCGATGCCGCACGACCCTTCGTAATTCAGGTCGCACTGCGTGACAGTCGCGCGATGGATCTTTGCGCGAAGCATGATACGGTTCATTACGACTCCAGACTTCTTGATTACTTGCGCAGCAGCTCGCCGCCGTGGGCAACGAGGGTGGCGGCGACGATTTCATCGCTGCGATCGATGGCCAGGTTGCCGTCCTTGTCGATGATCAGCTTCATGAAGTCGATCACGTTACGGGCGTACAGGGCCGACGCATCAGCAGCACAGGTAGCGGGGATGTTGCCTTCGCCGATGATGTGCACGCCGTGCTTGATCACGGTCTTGCCCAGTTCGGACAGCGGGCAGTTACCGCCCTGCTCGACGGCCATATCAACGATCACCGAACCCGGCTTCATCGCCTTGACGGTTTCCTCGCTGATCAGCACCGGTGCCTTGCGACCCGGGATCAGCGCGGTGGTGATGATGATGTCAGCCTGCTTGGCGCGCTCGTGCACGAGGGCGGCCTGACGCTTCATCCATGCTTCCGGCATCGGACGGGCATAGCCGCCGGAGCCTTGGGCGATTTCGCGTTCTTCATCGGTTTCGTACGGGACGTCGATGAATTTCGCGCCCAGCGACTCAACCTGCTCCTTGACCGGCGGACGCACGTCCGACGCTTCAATCACGGCACCGAGGCGCTTCGCGGTCGCGATCGCCTGCAGGCCGGCGACACCCACGCCCATGATCAGCACGCGCGCGGCCTTGACGGTACCGGCAGCGGTCATCAGCATCGGCATGAAACGCTGGTAAGTGTTGGCAGCCATCAGCACGGCCTTGTAGCCGGCGATGTTCGCTTGCGACGACAGCACGTCCATCGACTGTGCGCGGGTGATACGCGGTGCAGCTTCGAGGGCGAAGGCGGACAGCCCGGCCGATGCCAGTGCGCTCAGGCCTTCGCTGTCGAACGGGTTGAGCATGCCGATCAGCACGGCGCCCGATTTCATCAGGCCGCGTTCTTCAGCCGACGGGATACGGACCTTGAGGACCATCTCGCAACCGAATGCTTCGGCTGCGGAGCCGATCTGCGCGCCAACGGCAGAGAACGCCTCATCTGGAATACTGGCGGCCACACCTGCACCGGACTGCACGATCACCTGGTGCTTGGCAGCGACCAGTTTCTTTACTGTCTCCGGGGTGGCGGCTACCCGCGTCTCCCCCTGACGCGTCTCGGCTGGAATGCCGATTCTCATGGCGTTCTCCAAAAATGAAAAAAATGCGCCCGAATCTTACACTCAAACCCCCGCGTTCCCATGGGAAAAGCCGGGGCCATTCCTATTTCGGCAAGAGTCAAAGTCGAGGGCGGCGCGGATTTGCCCTCTGGAAATTACGAAACCCCACATTGTCCACATTTTTGGCGCAATGCACAATTATTGGTTTTCGGCGACGGGCGTTTAGGGCTTGCGCTCTGCCAAACCCTTCCTTTGACGCATCCGGAGCCCCTGAGCGCCAAAGCGGTAAAATCGCGGGTCTTTGATCAGGCTCCGATCGAGCAAACCCGCAAACACATGTGCTGTTTCAAAACTGTGGCCCTGTATTTCCTCCGCTGCAATCCTGCGTCGCACAGCTTCGCTGGCTCGCCATAAAACACGGTTTTTTTTCAGGCTCTATTAAAGGAAACCATGTCTACCCTCTGGAAACCCTCCGTCACGGTCGCGGCGATTATCGAAAAGGACGGCAAATTCCTGCTCGTCGAGGAAGAGACCAGCGATGGCATCCGCTTCAACCAGCCGGCCGGCCACCTGGATCCGCATGAATCGCTGGTCGACGCGGTCAGCCGCGAGGCACTGGAAGAAACCGCCCACGACTTCCATCCGGAAGCGTTGGTGGGCGTCTACATGTCGCGCTACCTGTCCATCCGCACCGGTGAGGACGTCACCTACCTGCGCTTTGCCTTTGCCGGCACCGCTGGTGCCGTTCACGACCGGGCGCTGGACACGGGCATCCTGCGTGCGGTATGGCTGAGCTATGAGGAGATCGTCGCGATCAGCGACAAACACCGCAGCCCGCTGGTGCTGCAATGCGTCGACGACTACCTGCGTGGCCGGCGCTTGCCGCTGAGCGCAATTTATACCCACCCCAGCGTCACTGAACACAGCCATGCGTAAGGAAAGAGTCGTGCTGGGCATGTCCGGTGGCGTCGACTCATCCGTCGCGGCGTGGCTGCTCAAGCAGCAGGGATATGAAGTCATCGGCCTGTTCATGAAGAACTGGGAAGACGACGACGATGACGAGTATTGCTCGACCCGCCAGGACTGGATCGACGCGGCCAGCGTGGCCGACGTGGTCGGCGTCGATATCGAGGCCGTGAATTTCGCCGCCGAGTACAAGGACCGCGTGTTCGCCGAATTCCTGCGCGAGTACGAGGCTGGCCGCACGCCCAATCCTGACGTGCTGTGCAACGCCGAGATCAAGTTCAAGGCCTTCCTCGACCATGCAATGGCGCTGGGCGCCGACAAAATCGCTACCGGCCACTACGCGCGGGTGCGCGAGCGCGATGGCCGCTTCGAATTGATGAAGGCGATCGACGCCAGCAAGGACCAGAGCTATTTCCTGCACCGCCTGAACCAGGCCCAGCTGTCGCGCACGCTGTTCCCGCTGGGCGAGCTGCACAAGACCGAGATCCGGCGCATCGCCGACGACCTGAAGCTGCCGAACGCGCGCAAGAAGGACTCGACCGGCATCTGCTTCATTGGCGAGCGCCCGTTCCGCGAATTCCTGAATCGCTACCTGTCGTTCAAGCCCGGCCCGATGAAGACGCCGGACGGCGACGTCGTCGGCGAACACGTGGGCCTGTCGTTTTACACGCTGGGGCAACGCAAGGGCATCGGCCTGGGCGGCTCGAAAAAGCACCGGGATGCCGACGGCAATCACGAAGCCTGGTATGTGGCGCGCAAGGATGTCGCCAACAATACTGTGTACGTCGTGCAGGGCCATGACCATCCGTGGCTGCTGTCGGCAACGCTGGCCGCCGGCCAGGTCAGCTGGGTCGCCGGCGAAGCGCCCAAGGATGGACCGCTGTCGGCCAAGACCCGCTACCGGCAGCCGGACATGGCTTGCGAACACCTGGGGCTGGATGCTGGTCGCTTTGCTTTGCAGTTCCCGCAAGCGCAGTGGGCGGTCACTCCGGGGCAATCGGCCGTCCTCTATGACGGTGAGGTTTGTCTGGGCGGCGGCATCATCGATACGGCTGGCACCTGATCCGGAC
>JBDKLN010000106.1:0-5560 GCA_039806045.1 Pseudomonadota bacterium | reverse complement strand
GCAGCTATGTCACCGGCCGCAATTTCGACGACACGATCTTCAAGACCAACCTCGAAGCAGCGCACGCGATCGCGCGCCAGCTGCGCCTGCGCAACCTTGGCGGCATCATCATCCTCGACTTTATCGACATGGAGAATGCCGAGCACCGTATGGCGGTACTGGCCGAATTGCACAAGGCGCTCGCGAAAGACCGCACCAAGGTCACGGTGTCCGAATTCTCTGCGCTGGGGCTGGTGGAAATGACGCGCAAGCGGACCCGCGAATCGCTGGCCCACGTACTGTGCGAGCCCTGCCCCGCTTGCCAGGGCAAGGGGCAGGTCAAGACGCCGCGCACGGTCGCCTACGAAATCCTGCGCGAGCTGCTGCGCGAGGCCAAGCAATTCAATCCGCGCGAGTTCCGCATCCTCGGATCGCAAGTGGTGATCGACATGTTCCTCGAAGAGGAATCGCAGCACCTCGCGATGCTGGGGGATTTCATCGGCAAGCCGATCTCGCTGCAGGTCGAGAGCACCTTCCCGCAGGAGCAGTACGACATCATCCTGATGTGAGCGCGCCCCGACCGCGGGGCGCTCCTTGCCGGCATCCGCGGCTGGCAACCCTATAAAATGCGGACACCATGAACCCGGAAGTCATCATCACCAACCTGCACCGTCGCTACACCGGTGTCTCCGGCACCATCAATGCGCTGTTGCCGGTGCAGTCGCGCACGCAATCGGTCGCCTTCGTCGGCACGCCGGTGCCGGGCGCAGCGCTGGCGCAGGCGCAGAACGGCGAACGCTTTGCGCACCTGAGCGTATGGCAGGCCATGGGGATCAGCCGCAAGCCGCTGCCGGATGGCCGCAAGCGCATCTGGCATGTGCGGCGCGACCCGGAAATGATGCTGGGGATTTTCTTGCGCGATGTGCTGCGCTTCCCGATCAAACTGGTCTTCACGTCGGCCGCCAAGCACCGCCATTCATGGTTCCCGCGCTGGATGATCAGCAAGATGGACGGCGTGGTCGCGACCACGCCGGAAGCGGCGGCATTCGTGCCGAACACCACCCGGGTCGTTTTCCATGGCGCGAGCCTGGAGCGCTTCGCGCCCCCCGCAGACAAGCGCACCGTCTGGCAGCGCACCGGCCTGCCGGGCAAGTTCGGCGTCGGCGTCTTCGGCCGCATCCGCCCGACCAAGGGCACGGACATTTACGTGGATGCCATGCTGGAGGTTCTGCCGCGCTTCCCCGACTTCACCGCGGTGATCACGGGCCTGTGCCAGCCGGAAGACGCCGCATTCAAGCAAGCGATGGTCGACAAGATCCGCAAGGCTGGTCTGACTGAACGCATCCGGTTCCTCGGCGACCTGCCGCTCGACGACATTCCGTCGTGGTACCAGAACGTCAGCATCATGGTCGCCTGCCCGCGCTACGAGCCCTTCGGGATCACGCCGCTGGAAGCGATGGCATCGGGCTGCGCGGTGGTGGCCAGCCGCACCGGCGCATTCGAGCATATCGTGCAGGAGGGCGAGACCGGGCTGATCGTGCCGACCGGGGATGCGCCGGCGCTGGCTGCGGCGCTGGAGACACTGATGCGTGACCCCGAGCGCGCGTTCGCGATGGGCGAACGCGGACGCGAGCGCGTATCGGCGCATTTCTCGATCGAGCGCGAGGCCGCTGGCATACAGTCGGTGTATGAGCAGGTCCGGAACTGAACGAGCATGACCCACCGTGCCGCACCGTCCGTGAAGCTGAGCATCGGCATCCTTGCGATGAACGAGGAACGCCGCATTGCCGACTGCCTGCGCAGCGCGGTCTTTGCGGATCAGGTGATCGTAATCGACAGCGGCAGCACTGACCGCACCCGCGAGATCGCGGCGTCCATGGGTGCGGAAGTCCATGAATACCCGGACTGGCAGGGCTTTGCCGAGCAGCGCAATCGCCTGCTGCGCCATGTGAACGGCGAATACATTTTCTTCCTTGATGCCGACGAAGTGATCCCGCCGGCGCTGCAGCAGGAAATCCGCGCCGCCGCCGACAGCGGACGCGATGCGATCTGGGAAATCCGCTGGTGCGAAGTCGCGTTCGGTCGCGAACTGACCCGGATGAAGAGCACCGGCGGCGTCAAGCGCATGTTCCGCACGGCGTCGCTGAAGGGTTTTGCCGGGCTGGTGCATGAAACCCCCGAGCTGGTGAATCCTGCCCTTCCAACGATGGGTTTTTCGACCCGTTTGCTGCATTACTCGCGTACTTCTGTGTATGGCTGCCTGAAGAAGCTGGCGCAATATGTACAGCTAGGCGCAGCCAAGCGCGCGCAGGCCGGCAAGCGTGGCGGGGTTATGCGCGGGATAGGCTCGGGACTGGCGAGCTTCCTGAAACTGTACGTCTTCGGCCGCGGCTTCTTGTACGGCGCCGAAGGCTTCCTGTTTTGCCTGTTTGTCAGCCTCGAGTGCTTTTTCCGGTATGCGGCATTGGGCTATGACGCCGAATTCTTTGGCGACATTGCCGCTCGCTGACGACAGCAAGGATACGATCGGTGCCCCGCGCGGCGGGAGCGGCGAGTGCGATATGTCCGCACATGGTGAAGTCCATCAATTTCGTTGAATAAAAAAGGAAGCTCCGCAGGCTTCTATAATCAGAACGAATTTTCGCAGGGACTTTGAACACAATGATTGAGACCTCCAAGATGCCGGGACTGATGGCACATTCTCAAAATGGCAAATACTGGCCGGCCTTCCTCGCGGGCGCGCTCTTTTTGCTGTTTCCGACCTGGATCGCGGCTTCGCATGGGGTGCTGCTGCTGATCACGATCTACGTCGTCGCGGATTTTGATCGACAGCGATTTGCAAGCATCGTGGAACGGGCACCGGTCCTGTGGACGCTGGGCGCGATCTACCTGATGGTCATTGTCGGCACGACGTATTCACCGGCACCCTGGAAAGACATCCTGCTGCACTGGCAAAAATACCTGCGCTTCCTTTACCCATTCGTATTGTTGCTGTTGTTGGCAGATCGGCAGCGGCTGCAAGAAATCGCGCTCAACGCATTCATGACCGCCATGGGCTTCATAGCGGTGTCGTCGTGGCTGAACATCTGGTTCGTGCTGCCTTGGTCCGCCTCGAAGAAACCGGGCTGGGGCGAAAATCATTTCGTGATCGGAGACCACATTACGCAAAACGTCATGATGGCTCTTTTTGTGGTGATCGCGTTGCAGCGGGCGCTGCAAGCGCCCGATCGCAACAGGCGGCTGTTTTGGGCGTTGGCAACCCTGTCGGGCACAGTGAGCATCACTCACCTGTCTTTTGGCCGTACAGGTCTCGTCGTTCTATTGGCAGGACTGCTGGGATGGATGTTCGGTAAATTTAAAGGCAAAAAATTGGTGATGGTACTGGCGCTGCTCGTGGCGGTGGGCGGCATCGCCATCTGGACCTCCAGTGCGATGACGCAGCGAATCCAGAAAGGCATCGCGGAAGCCGAGCATAGCGAAGACAATCGCGTCACGTCGATTGGCCATCGCCTTTACAACTACAAGATCACGCTGCAAATGATGGCCGCTGCACCCATTGTCGGACACGGCACCGCGTCTTTCCACACCGAATTCTGCAAATTCATGGAAGACCCGACCGACTGCCTCCGCTACGCCTGGCATCCGCACAACCAGTTCCTGATGATGGGCGCCGAGCACGGCATCGCCGGGCTGGGTTTGTACATCCTGATGATCCTGATGCTGGTTCAGGCAGGCAGGCGCTCGCCGGACAACAACAGTGCTGCCTTGATGTACGGGCTGGTGGGCATACTGATCGCCGACAGTCTCGTGAATTCCCCGTTCTTCAGTTCGCGGGAAAGCCAGTTCTTCGCGTATGCGATGGCCCTGTTGCTGAGCATGAATCTGTCAGGGTCGAACAACGAGGCCGATCGTCCGGCTGACACGACCTCAGGCGACGCAACACTGGCCAGTCCGCATCAGGGATAGAACGTCGAGTTCGCGAACATCCCGAGTTTCAGGCCGTAATAGGCGCCGATTTCGCGCAAGCCAATATCAAATGGCGGCCGGTCACGACGCGGGTTTGCCAGCGCCGGACGGATCAAGTGTCGGTCGAATTTTTCCATCACCACGTTACGGTTGTAACGTGCGGTGTACTGGTCCCAGTTTCCGTTCCGTAGAGATTTCGGGTCCAGACTGTCGATGATGCGAACCAGCGAATCCTTGTCCGTGAAATAGTAGCCCTTCTCTCCGAGCACATCGTGATGGTGGGTGTGCTTGTTGTGCAGATAGGTAATCACCGGCTTGTTACGAACCGAAAATTCTCCGCACGCCAGACCAAACGATTCGCCGAGGCGTCGCGCATGCAGCATCGCGTCGCAGGTATTGATGAATCGCACCTTGCGCTCCAGTTCCGTCGAGCCCGGAAGAAACACCACATTCGGATGATCGATGAACTTCTCCGTGTTCATGAAGATGAACCACAGACCGGGCCGTGAACCCGCCATCTCGATCACGGCTTCGCGCGCGCTCCGGATATCGAAATTGAGGCGACCGCCATAAGTCCCGATGACCTTGTCCTCTGCACCTATGCCCAGTTCGGCGCGCAGGTCACCCGCCACATCCGGCAACTCGACGATGTGCGGCACGCAGGGAATGCGGCCGGCCGAGCAACGGCGACTCAGCCATTCGGAAATGAATGCGTAGGACGCGCCATGCGCCTGCCGAGGATTGGTCGGGAACACCGCATGCACCATGGTCGGCACGCGCTGGGACAGCCTGCCGTCGCGCTTGCCTGACTTGATCATGTACAGCAAGTGAGCGCCATGGCGGGCGAGTTGTTCGTCCACTTCGGAAAACTGCTCGTAGCCGACCAGATCGAACCGCTGGCGGAACTTCTCTATCGCCTGCGGATGATTATTCTTGTTATTTTTGTGATAAAAAATGACACTTTTATTGCCCAATTGCTGCTCATTGCCCGTCGCGTAGTCAAACAGCGCGATTTCGGTGCCGGTAATGGACAGCTGGTTGGAGTGGAAAGCGATTTTCAGGGACATGCCATCAGGGGCCCAGGTCGGGCAGTGAATTGCACAAGAGTTATGCGCGACAGTCTACATTGGTTAGAATCCCGGGGTTTGAAACATCAATCTTGCGATAGCGGCCCGGATGCCCTCCCCGTCAGTCAACGACATCACTGTCATCGTCGTCACCTTCAACAGCGCCCACTGCATTGAAGGACTGCGCGACGCCATTGCCGACTTCACGCACCTGGTCATTGTCGACAATGGCAGCTCGGATGACACCGCTGAAAAAGTCAGGGCATGCCTGCCCGGAGCCACATTCATCAGGAGTCCGGACAACATCGGTTTCGGTGCGGCCAACAACAAGGCACTGGCGATCGTGAAGACGCCGTATGCTTTGCTGATCAATCCCGACTGCCTTCCCGGCCCTCAGTTTGCCGAAGGCTTGCTGGCAGCCGCAGCGCAATTCCCGGATGCCGCCATCATTGCGCCCCACCTGTTACGGCGTACCGGCGCCCTGGAGCTCAGCTATCGCTGGCCCGACAATGCGTGGCGGTCCGGTGGCCCCGAAGCCTCGGGGCCTT
>JBDKLN010000105.1:0-8339 GCA_039806045.1 Pseudomonadota bacterium | reverse complement strand
GGCGCCGGACTCGACGTCGCGCGGGCCGATCGCCTGCAGCTCGATCGCCCCCTGCCATTGCGGGCTGCCCAACGGATGGGTGGCGCGCAGCTTGGCCAGCCAGCTGGGGCTGTTGGGCACCGTGGTCGAATCGGCGCTGCTGGCGTTGTTGATGCCGAGGCTCGCAAAGGCTGAGCCATCGCCCAGACGGGGCGCACGCCAGAATACCTCGGCGCCCCTGACCGTCGTGCGGTCCTTGTTCTGGTATTGCACGTTGCTGCCAACCGTGGTCTGGTCGAGCTGGTCGTGGAAGTTGTAGTTGTAGACCGAAGCGCCCAGCAACTGCCCGTTGGCCATGCGCTGCTCGACGATGGCTTCGTAGGTCTGGATGATCTCGGGCTTGAGCGACGCATTGGCCAGGTAATAGCCGTCTTCGTATTGGCGCTCGAAGGCATTCGGCACGCGGTAGGCCTGCCCTGCCAGCAGTTTGACGGTGGTGCTGTCGGTCAGCGTATGCACCAGTCCGAGACGCGGGCTGGTATGGGCGAGGTCGATGGAGTAACGGTCATAGCGGGCACCGGCACTGAGGCGCCAGCGCGGCGCCATCGTCCATTCGTCTTGCAGGAAGACGCCGGTACGCCAGGTATTGCCGCTTGCGTCGAGGACGACGCTGCCGGTCGAGCTGTCGACATTGCGTATCGACAGCTGGGTGTCGCGCTGTGCATCGGCGCCGAACACCAGCTTGTGCGATGCGAAGCCCGAGTAAACGAAACGCGACTCGCCGGAGATCCAGCCACCGGTCGTATCGACGCGAGATTGGGTCGCCGGGGTACCGGCGTACACGAAGTTGCCGCTGAATATCTGTTCCTGATAGGCGATGCGACCGGTAAATTGCAGGTCCGTGTCGATTTGACGATCCAGCGAGGCGGCGACGCCGTAGCTGGCGTCATACATGGAATTCCGCTTGTCGTTGAACGCCGATCCATACAAGGCCAAAGGCGGCACCACATCGCGCTGCAAGCCCCAGGCAGAGACACGCAGTCCCGAGTCATGCTGCAAGGCGAAGTAGGCACGGGCGACCGATCCGCTGTCCAGGCCGCGAGCCACCCCGTCGGCCGACACGCTGGTATCGGACTGCACCGACGCGCCACGCGCCGCAGGAATGGTGATGTCGCGCGCGGCCTTGTCGCCGTAACTGAACGACGCCAGGAAGTTCGGGCCATTCTCGCCCAGCCGGGTGGATGTGGCCGCGCGCAATTCGCGCCAGCCATTGGACGTGTAGCCGATGCTGCCGTTCGAGCCGTGCAGGGATGCCGGATCGCGCGCGATCACGTTGATGACGCCGAACAGCGCATTCGAGCCATAGATCGCCGAACCGGGCCCGGAAATGACTTCAATGCGCTCAATCAGCGCCATGTCGAGCGGGAAGGTCAGGCCGAACTGCGCCTGCTCGTAGATGTTGTCGTTCAAGCGCTGCCCGTTGAGCAGCAGCTGGAAGCGCGTGCTGTAATCGCCGGGGGTCAGGAAACCGCGCGCGCCGAGGTACTGGTAAACGCCATCGTCGGAGGTGTAAAAGCCCGGCAGGTTGCCGAGCGCCTCGCCCACCGTGCGCCAGCCGTACTGGCGAATTTCTTCCGCCGTGATCACTTGCACCTGCGACGGCGCTTCGCGCGCATCCTGCTTGTATTTGGAGGCTGTGGTGACTTCGACCTGCAACAAGTCTTCGAGTGCCAGGTCGGTCAGGTCGGCAGCGGCCAATTCGATGCCGGTCGCGCCGATGGCAGGCGCGGCCGCCAGCAGGCCGGCAAGGGCCAGCAGGCGGGTCAGGCGGGAACGTCGGAATCGCGTGCTGTGCACCATAATCATTTAGTCCGGGAAATCGCCGAACACCAGTCTTGCGTACTGTTTTTATCGGTCGACCGGGCTGTTTCCGGCTACCAACCCGGCCACGGCAGCCGACACACAGACTGACGGTGGGATCGTTCTAATTTGCAGATGTTAACACCCGGAAATTTTGCCGTCATTTTTCTCCAGAGAAACTTTTTTGCATCCCGGGCCGCCAAATCGGGCCGATTTGCGAACCGACAAACGGCAAATTGACATTTCTCATACTTTCCCTGAATCAGCATTGCTAACTTAGCAATGTGGCGGCGCGTGCTGCCGGATGGGGGAAGATCGTGAAAAAGAATGGGCTGTGGATTGCACCGCTGATGTTGCTGAGCTTGCCGGCCTGCGCGGACTGGACTTATGTCGACGGCGGCGAAGGCTACGAACGCTACATGGATCTCGACAGCGTCAGCCGCGAGGGGCGTCGGGTGCGGGTCTGGGAAGTGGACGACAACGACCAGCCCGACCGCTCGGGCGTGATCTCGCTGCGCTCGCGTACCGAATACGACTGCATGACGCACATGTATCGCATCACCCACTTGTCGGGCCACACCAGTCACATGACGCAAGGCCAGGTCGTGTTTTCGGAAACGGTGGATGCCGGCTGGGAGCCGATCTCGCCCGGAACGCTGGGTGAGGCGAGCATGCATATCGTCTGCGAGGCGAGTGCCCAGATGGGCGCCCTGCAGGAAGAGTAAGGCGCGCCCGGCATCGGCCGCCCTGCCTCAGCGGTCGGGCGGCTTGCTTTCTTTGGTAAAGTTGCACGCTGAAGAATCAAGGAAAGCACTCCATGACGGCAAGCGCAAGCCAGCGACAGGTGACGGGTGTCATCGGCATCATCGGCGGCAGTGGCATCTACGACATCGACGGCCTCGAAGACCGCCAGTGGGTCAAGGCAGTGTCGTCGTTCGGCGATCCGTCCGACGACATCCTTGTCGGCCGCTTGCAGGGACAGGCCATGGCCTTCCTGCCGCGCCATGGGCGCGGCCACAAAATTCCCCCGTCCGAGGTCAATTACCGCGCCAACATCGATGCGCTCAAGCGCCTTGGCGTGACGGACGTGATCTCGCTGTCGGCGGTCGGCTCGCTGAGCGAAGGCCTGCCGCCAGGCACCTTCGTCATCGTCGACCAATTCATCGACCGCACCTTCGCGCGCGAAAAATCCTTTTTTGGTCGCGGGCTGGTCGCGCATGTATCGATGGCGCACCCGGTCTGTTCGCGCCTCGGCGATCGGCTGCAGAAAGCGGCGGCCGAGGCGGGCATGGCGACCGTGCGCGGCGGCACCTACCTCGCAATGGAAGGACCGCAATTCTCCAGCCTCGCCGAATCGAACATGTATCGCCAATGGGGCTGTGACGTGATCGGCATGACCAACATGCCGGAGGCCAAGCTGGCGCGCGAGGCCGAGCTTTGCTATGCCAGCGTGGCCATGGTGACTGATTTCGATTGCTGGCATCCCGATCACGATGCGGTGACGGTCGACCAGATCATCAAGGTGCTGCTGGCCAATGCCGACAAGGGACGCACCCTGGTGAAGGCGCTGGTGCCTCAGCTGCATGCCGATGCGCATGCCGCCGATTGCCCGTGCCGGACAGCGCTGCAACATGCACTGATCACTGCACCCGAAGCGCGCGACCCGGCCATGGTCGCGAAGCTGTCGGCTGTCGCCGGCCGCCTGCTGAAGGCCTGAGCCATGCAGCCGCTGCTCCTGCGTGCGCACATCATCGACGCCTGCCGGCGGATGGAGGCTTCCGGCCTGAACCGGGGCACGTCGGGCAATGTCAGCTGCCGCGACGGCGATCATTTCCTCATCACGCCATCGGGGGTGCCGGTCGACAAAATGACGCCGGCCGGCATCGTGGCCGTCGGCTTCGACGGCCATGTGATCGGGCCCGGGAAGCCGTCATCCGAATGGCACTTCCATCGCGACATCCTGCAATCGCGTCCCGACATGCATGCGGTGGTTCACACCCACTCGCCGCATGCGACGGCGCTGGCCTGCCTGCACGAAGAACTGCCGCCTTTTCATTACATGATCGCGATTGCCGGTGGCGACTCGGTGCGCTGTGCGCCCTATGCCTTGTTCGGCACGGAAGCCTTGTCTATGCATGCGCTCGCGGCGCTCGACGGCCGCAAGGCCTGCCTGCTGGGCAACCATGGCCTGATTGCGCTCGGCCGCGACCTCGATGAAGCGCTGGCGATCGCGATCGAGATCGAATCCCTGTGCGAGCAATACCTGCTCGCACGACAGGTCGGCAAGCCCGCGCTGCTGTCGGAAGCGCAAATGCGCGATGTCATCGACAAGTTCCAGGGCTACGGCCGCAATGCACACTCGCCATAACGCGCAGGCGCCGTTCCGACCGGGTCTTCGGGATCCGCGCGCAGCTCACCTTCATCAATGCCACAGCCCTTACCGCATGCACGCATGGACATCAAATCACTGATCCGCACTATTCCCGATTACCCGATCCCGGGCATCCAGTTCCGCGACATCACGACGCTGATCAAGAATGCGCAAGGATTCAAGGCCACGATCGACAGGCTGGTCGAGCGCTACCATGACCGCAAGATCACCAAAGTCGTCGGTACCGAGGCGCGCGGCTTCATCTTCGGCGCCCCGCTGGCTTATGCGCTGGGTGTCGGCTTCGTGCCGGTCCGCAAAAAGGGCAAGCTGCCCGGCAAGACGACGGCGCATGAATATGCGCTGGAATACGGGAACGACCGCATCGAGATGCATGACGACGCCATCGATGCGACCGATCAGGTGCTGGTCGTGGATGACTTGCTGGCCACCGGCGGCACCGCGGCTGCGACCGTGATGCTGGTGCGTGGCATGGGCGGAACCGTGGTCGAATGCGCGTTCGTGGTCGACTTGCCCGACCTCGGTGGCCGCGCAAAACTCGAGAAGATGGGATTGGCCGTGCATGCACTGGTCGAGTTCGAAGGTCATTGAGCGAGATCCGACCGACATGACGCCAAGCCGACATGAAGTCGTCACGCTGCGCTGGCGCGATGCCCCCGGCCACGGGCAACTGGAGATGATCGACCAGACGCGGCTGCCGGCCGTCTTCGAATACCTATCGTATGACTCGGCCGACGGGGTCGCGCAGGGCATACGCACGATGGTCGTGCGCGGCGCACCCGCCATAGGTGTCGCTGCCGCGTATGGCATCGCCCTCGAAGCACTGCGCCAGAAGACCGCTTCCGGCGTGGCTTTCGATCAAGCCCTCGATGAGGGCTTTACGGTGCTGGCGGCGAGCCGGCCGACAGCCGTCAATCTGTTCTGGGCGCTGGAACGCATGCGCGCCTGCCGTGCCGTACACGCCAGCAAGGCGCCTGCCACCCAGGCCCAGGCCTTGCTGGCCGAAGCACAAGCCATCCATGCCGAAGACATCGCCATTAATGAAGCCATGGGCGCGCATGGCGCCGCACTGCTGCCTGACGGCGCGCGCGTGCTCACGCACTGCAATGCCGGCGCACTGGCCACTGCCGGCCATGGCACGGCGCTGGGCGTGATCCGCTCGGCCGTGCAGTCCGGGAAAAAGATCAGCGTGATTGCCGATGAAACCCGCCCCTTCCTGCAAGGCGCGCGCCTGACTGCGTGGGAGATGGTGCAGGAAGGCATCCCGGTGACGCTCATCACCGACAACATGGCCGGCCACCTGATGGCGCACGGCGAGATCGATGCCGTCATCGTTGGCACCGACCGTGTCGCGGCCAATGGCGATGTCGCCAACAAGATCGGAACCTATATGGTCGCGGTGCTGGCAGCGCGGCACAACATCCCGTTCTATGTCGCCTGCCCGCTGTCGACCATCGATTTGAAGGTGCCCACCGGACGTGCCATCCCGATCGAAGAGCGTGCCTCTGTCGAGGTGACCGGATTTCGGGACACACAATGGGCCGCCAGCGGCGTGAAGGTGAGGAATCCCTCGTTTGACGTGACGCCGGCCGAGCTGGTGACGGCGATCATTACTGAAAAAGGTGTGGTCAGTGCACCCTACCCGGCCGGATTGCAGGCACTGTTCGTCAGTTGAATCGAAGTCGGCAAGCCCGGGCTCGCCGACAAGGACGGTGTCAGGCCGATAGCTTGAAGGGCTCGAAGAATTGTATGCCCAGCAGCGCCGGTATCTTCTCCGGCGGCACGGGCTTGGATACCAGATAGCCCTGCACTTCATCACAGCCCATGTTCTGCAACATGCGCAGCTGTTCCTCGGTTTCCACACCTTCGGCCACGACGGCGATGTCGAGGCTGCGGCCGATGGACACCATGGTCTCGCACAATGCCTGTGCCTGCGGATCGCTGCCCAATTTTCGGACGAAGGACTGGTCAATCTTCAGCACATCGATGGCCAGGCTCTGGAGTTTCGACAAGGATGAATAGCCCGTGCCGAAGTCGTCGATTTCCAGCTCGATGCCCATCTGGCGCAGGCGCGCCAGCTCTTCCTGGGCGATTCCGTCTTCATCCAGCATGCTGGACTCGGTCAGCTCGATCGACACCAGTGACGACGGCAGCGAGTGACGGGCCAGGTTCTCGGTCAGGGTCACGCGCAGGCCGTCACCCTTCAGCTGCAAAGCCGACACGTTGACCGAGACCGGCTTGAGCGGCTGCCCCTGGTCGCGCCAGCTGGCCAGCTGGCGGCAAACTTTTTGCGCGACGACTTCGCCGATCGGCACGATCAGGCGCGTATGCTCGGCAATGCCGATAAATTCCGCCGGTGGCAACAAGCCGCGCCGCGGATGGCGCCAGCGGATCAGCGCCTCCATGCTCGACAAATGGCCGGTGCGGGCGTCGGCACGCGGCTGGTAATAAATGACGAACTCATCGCGCAGAATGGCGTGCTCGAGCTCGCGCTCGACATTGATGCGGTCGCGAATTTTTTGCGCGAGTTCTTCGTTGAAGTGGCGGTACTGGTTCTTGCCTTGCGACTTCGCTTCATACAGCGCGATGTCGGCGGCACGCAGCAACGCATCGATGTCGCCGGCGTCGGTCGGGAACAGGCTGACGCCGATCGATCCCTTCATGCGGAACATGCGCCACGGCGAATCGGGTCCGAGTTGACCGATGGCGTCGATCAGGCGGCCTGCGACCAGGCTGGCATCATCATCGTCGTCCAAATCCTCGACGATGGCCGTGAATTCGTCGCCGCCGATGCGTGCCAGATGATCCTGTTCGCGCAGTGCAAGACGCAAATTGCCGGCGATGGATGCCAGCAGTTCATCACCGGCGCGATGCCCGAGCGAGTCATTGACGTCCTTGAAGTTGTCGAGATCGATATACAGCAGTGCAAGGCGTCGGCCGCGCTCGCGCGCACGCTCGAGCGCGCCGGGCAGGTAATCGTTCAGCCAGTGGCGGTTCGGCAGGCCCGTCAGCGCATCGGTGCGCGCCATCGCGGCCAGTGTCGCGGCTTGCTGACGCGCCTCGGACACGTCACGCACCGTCACCGCAATGCCGGATCCCGAGCGCAGCGCGCGCCGCTGGAACCACCCGGCGATATGCTTGCGACCGTGCGGCACATGGAAATCGTCTTCGGCAAAACCTTCGGCAGCAGCCTTACGGAAAAAATTGAAATAGGGATCGTGGCGCTTGCCCTCGTACAGGCTGTTGACCGTGCGGCCAATCAGCTCGCCACGCGGAAAGCCTGACATCTCGGCTGCGCGTTCATTGCAGTCTTCGATCACGAGATCTTTCAGCTTGCCATCGACATCGCGAATCGGACGCATCATGTAGAAGGCTTCACGCGCGCCGTCCACGGCGAGCCTGAAAGTGGACTGCACCTGCGCATCATGGCGGCGCTGTGCCGACTGTCGTATCTGGTAGTAGGCGCCGAACACGCCCAGCGCGAGCAATAGCAGGCTGGAGATGGTCGCCAACGTGAAATAGGTGGCACGCGTGCGCGTGTACGGTGCCATCACGTCGACCATGCTGACACCCGCCACAGCCACCAGCGGATATCCGTCGACCATGGTCCAGCTGACGATGCGCTCTTCGTCGTCGACGAAGCGTTCGCCGCCCTCGATGCGGGTGCCATGCAAACCTTTGAATCCGGGATCCTTGCGGTAGAACGAACCGGCCATCCCGCTGCCGCCACGTGCGGCCAGCAATTGTCCGTCGGTGAAGCGCACCGAAATAAAATCGCCTGGCGCGAGGCTGGCGACATCGTGGTAGCTGACGAGATAATTCTGTTCAACTGCAATCAGCACCACGCCATCGAATCGGCCATCAGGCCGGTTGAGTGAGCGCGTGAAGCGGATGATGGTCTTGCCTGCAAAACCGCCGCGACCGACCGTCGGCCGGTTCACGATCAGCTGGGTCATGCCACTGTCTCGAACCTGCGCAAAAAACGGCAAGTCGCCCATATAGGTGCCGCGTGCCAAGTTGCGCGTGCTGCTCACGGCAAAGCCTTCGGCATTGATCAGCACCGGGAACAACTGTCCCTGGTAGACGCCATGGCGGAACTGCTCTTCAAGGT
>JBDKLN010000104.1:0-18261 GCA_039806045.1 Pseudomonadota bacterium | reverse complement strand
ACGGTGGCTGCTTCAAGAACTTCGCCCATCAGCTTGTCGGCCGCGACGATGCGCGACACCAGGCCAGCACGTTCCGCTTCGGCGGCATCCATCATGCGTGCTGTCAGGCACATGTCCATGGCCTTGGATTTGGATACCGCACGCGGCAGTCGCTGCGTGCCGCCGGCGCCAGGAATCGTGCCCAGCTTGATTTCCGGCTGGCCGAATTTGGCCGTATCCGATGCAATGATAAAGTCGCACATCATCGCCAGTTCGCAGCCGCCACCCAGTGCATAGCCAGACACCGCAGCGATAACCGGCTTACGGATGCGACGGATCGTTTCCCAATTGCGGGTGATGTAGTCGCCTTTATAGACATCCATGTAGGTGTATGACGCCATCGCGCCGATGTCCGCACCCGCGGCAAAGGCTTTTTCACTGCCGGTGACGACGATGCAGCCAATGGCGTCGTCGCTGTCGAAGGCCAGCAAGGCACGGCCGAGCTCATCCATCAGTTCGTTGTTGAGCGCATTCAGCGCCTTCGGACGATTCAGTCGGACCACGCCGACTTTGCCATGGGTCTCGACCAGGATGTTTTCATAGTTCATGTCAGGCTCCGATGCTTGCTTGTTGTTGTGGCCAGGCGGCCGTTTCGACGCAGCTGGCGATTGTAGCGTGCGCGCCCAGTCGTCGGACCACGTCTGCCCTTGAATAGGGCTTGACATACCTGTCTGTCGAACTAAGGTTGAAGGACAAGGCGTGGCCGCGCCATCCGCCTGTTCCACCGCAGTTCTCGCCTGCCTTTACCTATCGTCGATCCCAAGGTGTCGCCATGCGCCATGACTTCAGCCCTGTCCGCGATGCGCATCGCTCGCTCAGGCATGCCGCCCATTGGCTACGCATTTGCCCTGAATTTCAAGTGTCCGACGCTTATGTGGGCGTGATGAAGGCGGCCGAACATTCGTTTGCCCTTGAGCACGCCTTGATGGACAAACTTCACTTCCCGGCGACGCGTTGCCATTTAGAGCAGCATGCGCGCGTGCTGCGCGCGCTGCATTGTCTGCACCCGGCGGTCATGGGGGGCGCGAGCGGCACTGGCCGACGCGTAGGCGGGCAACTGCTGGTCGAGTGGTTCCAGCTGCATAATGAAACGCTGGATGCTGCCGTATTTGTCTGGGCCAGCTACTGCGGCCAGAGCCTGATGGATGAACTGCACCAACGCCGCAGCTTTCTGGGGACAGTTTATAGTGCCGGCAGTGCCAGCGCCTTCGGCAACAGCACCCACAACTGACCCTGCTGCTTCATCTTCCCTGCCTGCTCTCCGGCTTCCGGGCCGAATCCCCAGAAGAAGTCCGCTCGCACCGGATTGCGAATGGCGCCGCCGGTGTCCTGTGCCAGCATCAGCCGGCGCAGCACCAAGGCGGTGTTAGGCTGCGTGGTCGACAGGAAGACCGGCGCGCCTAACGGTATATATTGGGGATCGACCGCGATCGAGCGACGCGGGGTCAATGGCACGCCCAGCGCTCCCTTCGGACCTTTGGCGGGATCGACGATTTTTTCTTCCCTGAAGAAGACATAGCTCGGATTGACATTGAGCAGCTCCTGCACTCGCCCCGGGTTGGCCAGTGCCCAGGCCTTGATGCCCTGCATGGATGCCTGGTCCAACGTCAGTTCGCCCTTGTCCACTAGCCAGCGCCCGATTGAACGATACGGATGACCATTTTGGTCTGCATAGGCAACTCTCACCATGTCTGACCCATCATCCAGCGCGACCCGTCCGGATCCCTGCACTTGCAGGAAGAAGGCTTCGATCGGGTTGTCGACCCACAGCAATTCCCTTCCATCCAAAAGACCCTGCTGGTCCATGTCGGCGCGCGAATAATAAGGAACAACCTTGTTGCCGACCACCCGTCCGCGCAGCCGCAAATTTTTCAACTCCGGATACAGCGACGCGAGGTCAATGGTCAGCAGGTCGGCCGGCGCGGCATGCAACGGGGTCTGGTAGGCGCCGCCACGCTGGCGCGAACCGCGAAGCAGCGGCTCGTAATAGCCCGTGATCATTCCGCCGACCGATCCATCGAGATTGCGCACCTGATGCGGGACGAAGCGGGCTTCAAAATACCCACGCACGGCCTTTACGTCAGACGCATCGACTTCCTGGGCCGCAGCACAGGCCTCCTCCCAGCCAGCGCGCGCCGCCACGGCGCCGCAGGATGCGAGCAAGGCCGGCCAAGCCTCACGCAGGTCGTCATCCTGCCATCCGTGCAGATCGGCGTAGCTGGCAGGCCGCAGATAGTCAGAGGGCTGCGCTGTCTTCGGGGCTTGGGGCGCCGGAGTCGGGGTCGGGGTCGGAGTCGGGGTCGGAGCCGGGGCCACCTTCGCTGTAACGGGCCTCGGCGGCGCAGGCGGTGGCGGTGCCGGAATGCGCGGCGGCGCCACGCAGGCGGTCAGGCTGACGGCGACGGCCACCAGCAACGGGGTTACACTGGCGCGCTTGAACAAAAGAGGCATCTTGTATGTGGCTGATATTTCTTGAAGCTGGGCTGGCGCTTGGCCTGCTGATCCTGATTGTATGGTGGACGATGTTTGCCGGACGTGACGGCGATGACGACTGAATTTGTGGCGCGCGCCATCTCCGGGCGCCGCCATCTCAATGCAGGGTGCGCGGCAGCGACAGCACGAACTCCTGGATCGGCGTCTCGAAACGGGTGCCGTCCTCAGCCACGCAGAAATATTCGCCGCGCATTGTGCCTTGCGGCGTCGCCAGCGAGGTTCCGCTGGTGTACTCGAATTGCTCACCCGGCTGCAGCAGCGGCTGGCTGCCGACCACGCCCAATCCCCTGACTTCCTGTACGTGATCGTTAGCGTCGGTGATGACCCAATGGCGGGCGATCAGCTGCGCGGGAACGCTGCCTGTATTCTTGATCGTGATCGCATAGGCAAACACATAGTGCGACCGGTCTGGCTCGGATTGTTCTTCCAGATACTGGGTACGAACCGTTACCGTCATCTCGTAGACTGCCATGGCGCTGTTGATGTCCTTGCAATAAGCCAGCCGCGATTGCACACGAAATCACCGCTGGCTGCAAGCTCACCCCCATCGCAGGTAGATGGTCGCACGGTAAAATGACGCATTGATTCAAGCAATTCCCTGCCCTAGCACCCACCGAGCACCCACCGAGCATCGATTGAGCACTGAATGAGTACCTACCGCATCGCCCCCAGCATCCTGTCTGCTGATTTCGCCCGCCTTGGCGAAGAAGTCCGCAATGTCGTCGCCGCAGGCGCCGACATCATCCATTTCGATGTAATGGACAACCACTATGTTCCCAATTTGACAATCGGGCCGCTGGTGTGCGAAGCAATACGTCCGCATGTGCAGGTGCCGATCGACGTGCACCTGATGGTCAAGCCGGTCGACCGCATCATTCCCGACTTTGCGAAGGCCGGCGCGAACATCATCAGCTTCCACCCGGAAGGCACTGAGCATATCGACCGTACGCTGCAACTGATCCGCGACCATGGCTGCAAGGCCGGCCTCGTGTTCAACCCGGCGACGCCACTGCACCATCTTGACCACGTGATGGACAAACTGGACCTGATCCTCATCATGTCGGTCAACCCGGGCTTTGGCGGCCAGTCCTTCATTCCGGAAGCGCTGAAGAAGATCGCCACCGTGCGCAAGATGATCGATGCGTCGGGCCGCGACATCATGCTGGAAGTCGATGGCGGCGTGAAAATCGACAACATCGCGGAAATCGCCAAAGCCGGCGCCGACACCTTCGTCGCCGGTTCGGCCATCTTCGGCAAACCTGATTACAAGGGCATCATCGACGCCATGCGCGCACAGCTGGCAACGGCATGAATACACAGCAGCAGTGGCCGCCCCCCCCAGTCATCGCGGGCATACGCGCCGCCATCGTCGACCTCGACGGCACGATGGTGCATACCGCACCCGACTTTCAGGTCGCGATCAATCGCATGCGCGACGAACTCGGCCTGGCGCCGCTGGCCATCGAGACCGTGATCGAATTCGTCGGCAAGGGTTCGGAGAACCTGATGCGGCGCGTGCTCGGCGTGGACTTCGATGCCGATGAAGTCGAACGACGCTTCGACCTCGCGATGGCGACCTACCAGCGACACTACCTCGCCATCAACGGCGACTACAGCACCGTTTACGACGGCGTTCACGAAGGTCTCGCCGCGATGAAAGCGCGCGGCCTGCGGCTGGCCTGTGTCACCAACAAGCCGATCGCTTTTGCGCAAGCGCTGCTGGACAAGACCGGCCTCGATGCTTATTTCGAGCTGGTCTACGGTGGCGATTCGCTGCCGAAGAAAAAGCCCGACCCGCTACCCATGCTCACCGTCTGCCACGACTTCGCACTCGCGCCGTCGCAGGTCGTTGCGATCGGTGATTCGTCGAACGATGCCGAAGCCGCGCGCGCCGCCGGCTGCCGCTCGCTGACTGTGCCCTACGGGTACAACCATGGCAAACCGGTACAAACCATAGACTCTGATGGTATAGTCGCATCGTTGCAAGTTGCGGCTGATCTTCTCGCCGCTTGATCCTCACCACCATGTTTCTCGTAAAAAAACCTAAGCTGACACCGCCCGGCGCCTTCGAGGCCTGGCTGTGGCGACGCTGGCAAGCCTGATCTCTGATCACAGCCTGCCGCCGGTGCACGACTGTACTGGCGGGTTTTTTCGAAAGCCTGGCCGCCCCCTCCCATTACAATGGCGGCCCCGGAGAGAAACATGACCGAACTCGAATTCAAATCGCTGGCCGCAGAAGGCTATAACCGCATTCCCCTGATCGCCGAAGCCTTCGCCGATCTCGAAACACCGCTGACGCTGTACCTCAAGCTGGCGCAGCCGCAGAATCAGGGCAAGAACACCTTCCTGCTGGAATCAGTCGTCGGTGGCGAGCGTTTCGGCCGCTACTCTTTCATCGGCCTGCCAGCCACCACGCTGCTGCGTTCGCATGGCAAGCGCATCGAAGTGGTTCGCCATGGCGAAGTCATCGAAAGCGTGAACGGCAATCCGCTCGACTTCATCGCCGAATTCCAGTCACGCTACAAAGTGGCCGTCAGTCCCGGCATGCCGCGTTTCTGCGGTGGCCTGGCGGGTTACTTCGGTTACGACGCCGTGCGCTGCATCGAGCACAGGCTCGAGGACACCGCGCCACCCGACAACCTGAACGTGCCCGACATCCAGCTGCTGCTGACCGAAGAACTGGCCGTCATCGACAACCTGTCCGGCAAACTCTACCTGATCATTTACGCTGATCCGACGCAAGCCGAGGCTTATCCGCGTGCGAAGCAGCGCCTGAAGGAACTGCGCGCGATGCTGCACCGCCCGGTCGATGTACCGGTGACCTCGGCCTCGGTGCGCACCGAAGCGATCCGCGATTTCAAGAAGGAAGATTTCCTGAACGCGGTACTGAAGGCCAAGGAATACATCATGGCCGGCGACCTGATGCAGGTGCAGGTCGGCCAGCGCATCCGCAAGCCCTATGTCGATTCGCCGCTGTCCCTATACCGCGCGCTGCGTTCGCTGAATCCATCGCCTTACCTGTATTTCTACAACTTTGGCGACATGCAGATCGTCGGCAGCTCGCCCGAAATCCTGGTGCGCAACGAAGCCACGCGTGACGGCGATCGCAAGGTCACGATCCGACCGCTGGCCGGCACCCGTCCGCGCGGCGCCACGCCGGAGCAGGATGCGAAACTGGCGACCGAGCTGCTGGCCGACCCGAAGGAAATCGCCGAACACGTGATGCTGATCGACCTCGCACGCAACGACATCGGCCGCATCGCCGAGATCGGCAGCGTGAAGGTGACCGACAAGTTCGTGATCGAAAAATATTCGCACGTGCAGCACATCGTCTCCAATGTCGAAGGCACGCTCAAGTCCGGCATGACCAACCTTGACGTGCTGCGCGCCACCTTCCCGGCCGGCACGCTATCCGGCGCACCGAAAGTGCGCGCGATGGAACTGATTGACGAGCTCGAGCCAGTGAAGCGTGGCATCTATGGCGGCGCCTGCGGCTATATGTCCTTCGGTGGCGAGATGGACCTCGCCATCGCGATCCGTACCGGCGTGATCAAGGACGGTATGCTGTACGCGCAGGCTGCGGCCGGTGTCGTTGCCGACTCGGTTCCGGAAATGGAATGGTTGGAGACAGAGAACAAGGCACGTGCTGTCCTGAGGGCCGCCGAACAAGTACAAGACGGCCTGGACGGGGAGATTTGACATGCTGCTGATGATCGACAACTACGACTCGTTCACCTATAACCTCGTACAGTACTTCGGCGAGCTGGGCGAGGATGTCCGCACTTATCGCAATGACGAGATCACGCTCGAACAAATCGAGCAACTGAACCCGACGCGCATCTGCATCTCGCCCGGCCCCTGCACGCCGCATGAAGCCGGCGTCTCGGTGCCGGTGCTCAGGCATTTCGCCGGCAAGCTGCCCATCCTGGGTGTTTGCCTCGGCCACCAGAGCATCGGTGCGGCGTTCGGCGGCAGAGTGATCCGCGCAAAGGAAGTCATGCATGGCAAGACGTCGCCCATTCAACACACCGGCGTCGGCGTCTTCAAGCATCTTCCCAGCCCGTACACGGTGATCCGCTATCACTCACTGGCCATCGAGCGCGAATCGCTGCCGGACTGCCTCGAAGTGACCGCCTGGACCGCCGACGGCGAGATCATGGGCGTGCGCCACAAGGAGTTCCAGATCGAAGGGGTGCAATTCCATCCGGAATCCATCCTGTCCGAACATGGCCATGCGCTGCTGAAGAATTTCCTGGACACCTGAGGCCGCGATGACCCTGTCCCCGCAAGAGGCGCTGCTGCGCTGTATCGAGCACCGCGAGATCTTCCACGACGAGATGCTCGGCCTGTTCCGCCAGATCATGGGCGGTGAAATGTCGCCGGTGATGATCGCCGCGCTGACCATGGGCCTGCGCGTGAAGAAGGAAACCATCGGCGAAATCGCGGCAGCCGCGCAAGTGATGCGCGAGTTTGCCGCCAAGGTCGACGTGAAGGACGCGCACAACCTGGTCGACATCGTCGGCACCGGTGGTGACGGCGCCAACACCTTCAATATCTCGACCGCCTCGATCTTCGTCGTCGCCGCTGCCGGTGCGCGCGTGGCCAAGCATGGCGGCCGCAGCGTGTCCTCGTCGTCGGGTAGCGCTGACGCGCTGGAAGCGCTGGGCGTGAACATCAACCTGCAGCCGGCACAAGTCGCGCAGTGCATTGATGAAACCGGTATCGGCTTCATGTTCGCGCCCAACCATCATGCGGCGATGAAGCATGCGGCGCCGGTACGCAAGGAGCTGGGCGTCCGTACCATCTTCAATATCCTGGGCCCGCTGACCAATCCAGCCGGCGCGCCCAACATCATGATGGGCGTTTTCCATCCTGATCTGGTCGGCATACAGGCACGCGTACTGCAACGCCTGGGCGCAAAGCGTGCCCTCGTGGTCTGGGCGCGCGACAATATGGACGAAGCCTCGCTCGGCGCAGCCACCATGGTTGCCGAGCTGGTAAATGACTCGATCCGCGAATACGAAATCCACCCGGAAGATTTCGGCCTGCAGATGACCTCCAGCCGCAATCTCAAAGTGGCCGGCGCAGCCGAATCGGTAAAGAAGATCCGCGAGGCACTGGACAACACCACCGGCCCGGCTCGCGACATCGTGATGCTGAACTCCGGCGTTGCACTCTATGCAGCCGGCATCGGGGCCAGCATCGCCGATGGCGTGGCCCGCGCACGGGAAGCCATTGCCTCCGGCGCTGCGCGCGCCAAACTCGAACAATTCGCGAAGTTCACCCAAAGCTTCGCCAAAGCATAAGCAGAACCATGTCCGACATCCTGAACAAAATCCTGGACGTGAAGGCCGACGAAGTCGCCGCCGCGAAAAAGCACCAGGACTATGCAAGCCTGCGCCGCGAAGTTGAAAGCGACCACGAATCGCGCGCGCAAATCCGCGGCTTTGGCAACAGCCTACGCAGCAAGATTGCGGCCGGCGGCGCCGGCGTGATCGCTGAAATCAAGAAGGCGTCGCCATCCAAAGGCGTGCTGCGCGAAGATTTCCGCCCGGCCGAGATCGCGCAGAGCTACGCGGCGCACGGCGCGGCCTGCCTGTCAGTGCTGACCGATGAAAAATTCTTCCAGGGCGCGCCCGACTACCTGAAGCAGGCACGCGCTGCCTGCAACATCCCGGCGCTGCGCAAGGACTTCATCATCGACCCGTATCAGGTCTACCAGGCGCGTTCATGGGGTGCGGACTGCATCCTGCTGATCGTCGCCGCGCTCGACCACGGCCTGATGGCCGAGCTGGAAGCCTGCGCACTGGCGCTGGGCATGGATGTGCTGGTGGAAGTGCACGATGGCGATGAACTGACCGCAGCGATGAAGCTGAAGACCCCGCTGCTGGGCATCAACAACCGCAATCTGCGCACCTTCGAGACCACGCTCGACACGACCCTCAAGCTGCTGCCACGCATCTCGCCCGACAAACTGGTCGTCACCGAATCGGCGATCCTGAAGACCGACGACGTCAAGCGCATGCGCGACGCCGATGTGCATGCCTTCCTGGTCGGCGAAGCCTTCATGCGCGCGGAAAATCCCGGCGCCGAGCTCGCGCGCCTGTTCGCCTGAGCACCTGAATTCCCGCTCCTGAACGCGCTTCAGGAGCCCTTCACTGCACGCCTCAGCGGATCAAGTCGCGCAACCCATGCTGCACTCAGCGGCAACGGCTCATTGCAAATCATCGCCGCCAGGAATTCCCCGAGCAGCGGCGCGCACGTCACGCCGCGCGCGCCATGGCCGAGGCTGGCGTACAGGCCGTCTTCCATCTTTCCCACCAGCGGCAGGCGATCCGGTGTCGTTGACCGCCAGCCGACCCGGCCACTCTGAAGTTCCGCTGCGCTGCCGGCGAATCCCGGCAGCAAGCGCTGCAAGCGTTCGAAATTCTGTTCGTCATCAGCACGACGTGCGGCACCCTCGCCGTCATCATGCTGCACGGTTGCACCCACCGCGTGCCAGCCATTCACGGCAGGCGATATATATCCATCACGGCATACAACCTTGTTCAACGGCCGCCCTTCACGCGCCGGCAGCATCGACAACTGGCCGCGCGCACGCCCCATACCCAAGCGTGTTGGCCCCAGACCCGGATCGAAGGCCGTCGCCAGCACGATCAGCGGCGACTGAAGCACGCTGCCATCGACCAGCGCCAGCTGCCAGTGGGCACCTTCCCTGCGCAAGGTGCAGGCCTCCGCACCTTCGCGTACTTCGATCAGCGCATGATCCAGCATGGCCGCCACCAGCGCCGGTGGCACGATCCAGCCCGCCTGTGGCAAATGAAATCCCGCTTCTGCCGGCTGGGTGCCACACAGGCGTGCCGCTTCTTCAAGCGCAACAGACGCCAGCCATTCGCGGTCAGCCGTCCCCGCTTGCTGGGCCATTTTTTCGCGCTTGCGTTCGTCACGCGCGATGCGCAGCACGCCGCACCAGTCATGCGGCAGCGGTCGGTCATGATCGGCAAGGGATTCGTAGCGCTCGACCCAGCGTATCAACCAGGTGACGCCCGCTGCCGTCAGCTCCGTGACCGGATTGCCGGCACCGCCGGGCTCCGGCCGCACCACACCGACCGGGTTGCCGGAGCCGCCGGATGCAGCGCGGTCGCGGTCCAGCACCGTGACACGCACGCCGCGGCGCGCCAGTTGGCGGGCAATGCTGGCGCCGGCGATGCCTGCGCCAATCACGACGGCCTCGGCCGGGACCACAACCGGATCCGCGACCACTTCCACGCTTGCGGCGGATGAATTGCCCGCACTGGCATGAACTTGGACCTGCGACAGCGGCCACTGCGCGGACAAGCAATCACGCTTGCCGCCATAGCCCGGCCGCTTCTCGACGCTGAATCCTGCATCGGACAAGGCGCGTCGCACCGCCCCGGCCACGCACCAGCTCGACAAGCGCGCGCCGGGTGCGGCCAATGCAGCGACTTGCGCCAATACCGACGCAGACCACATGGCGGGATTGCGATCGGGCGCGAACCCGTCGAGGAAAATGGCATCGAAGCGACCACGCACCTGAGGCAGCGCGCGCTCGATATCGTCGAACACCAGCGTCAGCGTCACGCATTCGTCCAGTTCCAGCGTGTGGAAGCCGGGAATCATCGGCGGCCATTGCTTCAGCAGGCGCGTGGCCAGCTGTTGCAGTCGGGCTTGCTGCCCGACAGGGGCCGCTGCCATACTCAACGCCAGCGCGTCGCGCAAGTCATTGCGGGTAAACGGATGCTTCTCGATGGAGACGTAGTCCAGCCTTGCACGGCCACGACGCCCCTCGCCACCGCCTGCCATACTGGCGGCGTCACCCCCGGATTCGAGGGTGGCCCAGGTTGCAAGGAAATTCACGCCCAGGCCAAAGCCGGTTTCCAGCAAGCGCACGCAAACGCCCTGTGCCCAATGCACTGGCAAATGGCAACCATCGATGAACACTGCCCTGGCCTGCCCCCAAGCACCGGCCTGGCTCGCATAAACGTCACCGAATTGCGGCGCAAAAATGCGGCCGTCGTCGCTGCCTTCCCATTGTGCAGGATGAAGCTTCTGACTGGACATGAACGCGTACCGGGTGCGCGGCTACTTGCACTGACCTTCGAAGACCAGCATCGACGTCGGCAATTCCATCGTGTCCTTGACCTTGCCCGCGGTGCGATCGATCACCAGTCGACGATAGGCTTGCTGGGGCGTCAAGCCATGGCAGGCGATCTCGCCGTCAGAAATCTGGCAGGGCATGCCATCGATCTGTTCGCCTTCGACGCGATAGCTGCGCGTGGCATCGGCCGGCACGGTCGACGGTGCGCCACGATGGATGAAGTGGGTCTTGCCGGCGCAATCGTAGGCCGGCTCGGCAGCGCGGCCGGCCAGTGGCAGGACAAGCATGGCCAGGAACAGCCAGCGGGAGTACAGGGAAACGGTCATTGCGGGTGGGATCCGGTGCAGTGCCGCACGAAAGCTGCGGCGAACCAAGCCGCATCATACCCCGTCATGCGCGCAAGCTTGCCCCCGCTTTCCTGCGCGGCGTCGCCTCGGGCTTACCAGCGCGGCTGCTCGCGCAGCGCTTCCGCCCAGTCCAGCCTGTCCATCGAATCCGATTGCGACAACGATTCCGAGCGCGGCGCCAGCCAGCGATTGAACTCGATGACATCCGACTCGCTGAGCGTTCCGGCACGCATGCGCAAACCGATCAGGTCACGCAGGTAATCGTAGCGCGCCTTGGCTTGGTCCACCCGGGAGCGCAGCAGGCGGCGGCGCGCGTCGAGCACTTGTATCACCGTCACCACACCCAGCTCATAGCCGCGCTCCTGCGCACGCACGGTGTAATTCAACGCCTCGACCTCGCCATTGGTGGAGTCGATCCGTGCGCGATTGGCCGTCGCGCTGGCGTACAGGATGCGCACATCGCGCTCGACTTCGCGTCGCGACGAATCAAGCTGCTCATTGGCGATCGCCAGCTGGGCCAAGGCGGATGCGGTGGCCGCATTCACCCTGCCGCCCTCATAGATCGACAGCCGCATCTCGATCGAGATACTGTCCGTCGTGAAGTCGCGCCGTGGCGAATTGTCAATGTCCTGGTTGGATTGGTTGCGCTGGAAATTGAGCGCAATCTGCGGGTAATGGTCCGCGCGCGCAGCGTTGACGGCGGCACGTGCGGACTCGACGGCCGCCTGCCGTGCCGCAATCCCTGCATTGGCTGCCATCGACCCCTCGACCCAGAACTTCACCGACTCGGGCACCGGCGGAAATTCCCGCATCATCATCGTCGACAGGATACCGGTCGTGCGGCCGGTGAATTCCTGCAAGCGTGTGCGTGCCGCCTCGCCCTTGTTGACGGCATCAATTTCCCGCGTCACCAGTTGCTCACGCCATGAGATCGCTTCGGCAAGATCGGTGATCTTGGCCATCTCGCGCTCGCGCATGGCCCGCAGGCGTTCGACCTGCTGGTCCGCGGCTTCTTTTTCGACTTGCAGCTGTATCAGTTCATCCTCGGCCTCCAGCGCCAATAAGTACTGTTCGGCCAGCTGACCAAACAATTCGGTGCGCGCCTGCTCGGCTTCTCGTTCGGCCTGAGTAATGGCTGCTTTCGCGCCTGTCAGACGGTGCTCGGACGGCAAGTCGAGCAAGGCCTGGCGCGCACTGAAGATCGTGCGTTTGCCGTTGAAGCGCTGCTCAGCCACATTGTCGCGATAGTCTATGCGTGAAGCCGAGGTCTGCACGCTCAACTGCGGGTACAACTTGCTCTGGGCCTGATCCGCATCGGAGCGTGCGCGCCCGATCGCCAATACCCGCGCGCGCAAGGCTGGAAAATCAGCCACCGCATTGCGATACAAAGACAGCAGATCTTCCGCCTGTACAGCAGCCGCCGACATGCCCAGACTGGCCACCAGACAGGCGTGCAGCAAGCAGCGGCTGGCGCGCATGTCAGTCCTCCTTCAGCGAACGGGTAACGAGATCGGTGACGGGCGCGGTGAGGTAATGCCAGAACGTGCGCTCGCCCGTCTTGACGATCACATCGGCCGGCATGCCGGCCACGAGATCAAGCTTGAGTTTCTGCAGCTGCCGTAGGCCTTCGGGAGTGATGACCACGCGCCCGAGGTAATACGGCGTCTTCTGCCCGTTGACGTCGTCGATCATGCGGTCGGCCGACAGGGTCTGCAGCTGGCCCTGGATCTTCGGCATCTCGCGTTGCCGGAAGGCGGTGAAGCGCACTTCCGCCATCTGTCCGACGCGGATCTGGTCAACATCGGTTGGCGACAGCTTGGCTTCGACGATCAGCTTTTCATTGCCCGGCACGATGTCCAGCAAATGGGCGCCCGGCTTGATCACTTCGCCCGGCGCATGCACGGCCAGCCCATGAATGACGCCATCCTGTGGCGCGGCGATGACGGTGCGCTTGACCGTATCCTCCAGCCCCAGCATTTTTTCTTGCAAGGTGAAAAGTTCAGCCTGAACCTCGGCCAGTTCTTTGTTCACTTCGCGCTGGAAGGTCTGCTCCAGTTGCAGGATCTTCACCTGCGTGGCGCTGATCTCCACATCGGTGCCGGCGATGTCGCTGCCCAACGAGCTGCGCTGGCCATCATTGAGCGCGAGGTTACGTTCCATCTCGCGAACTTTCTGCCGCTCGGCATAACCTTCCCGCGCGAGCGCCTCGAAATCGCCGCGCTCCTTTTCGAAGGAGTCAACCAGCCGCTCGCGCATGGAGCGTTGTTCTTGCAGGCCAGCCGCCTTTTCTCGTAGCTGTGCGATCTGCCTTTCATACAGCGTGATTTCACCCTGCAACGCGCGGCGACGCACGCTGAAGGTCTGCTCCTGAACGCGCATCGCATCGGCGGCACGCGGGTCGCGCGCGTTCTCGAGCAAGGCCTTCGGGAAGGTGACGCGCCCCTTGCCGTCGCGCTGCGCCAGCAGCCGTGACTCCCGCGCCACGGCGACGAACCATTGCCCCTTGACCTGCTCCAGTTGCGCGCGCGGCTGCACATCCTGCAACGTGACTAGCACCTCGCCTTTTTTCGCCCACTGTCCCTCGCGCGCATGCACGTCG
The DNA here is from genome assembly GCA_039806045.1 of Pseudomonadota bacterium. Classification (GTDB taxonomy): domain Bacteria; phylum Pseudomonadota; class Gammaproteobacteria; order Burkholderiales; family Burkholderiaceae_D; genus Pernthalerella. The sequence continues at coordinate 4,664 of JBDKLN010000104.1, read as the reverse complement.
GCGACGATGCCACCTTCAAGGTGATCGACCGCCATCCGGTAATTTTCCAGCACCACCACGCCGGGGCCTATCGCGGCACTGTCCAGCGGCGCAAGTGCCGACCAGGTACCGATGCCGCCAAACAGCACCAGCACGCTGATGATGCCTATCACACGCAGACGGCGTTCGCTCCGCTCGATCTTCGGGTCGAGGCCGGGCGTAGCCTTGCGCGATGGCAGCGCGTGGATCTTGTCGGGAGCGTTCATTGCCGTGTCTCCGAAGAAGGCGCAACGGAAGCAGGAACGACAGGTTTGGCGCCGTTCGTGCCGGTCGATTTGCTGCCATTTGCCATGCCGCTGCCGGTGGTGCCTCCGACGGGATTGACACCTTGCGCCGGGAACGCGGCTTTGCCGCTCCCCGCTTGACCACCATTAACCCCTGCAGCCCCGGTCGCGCCGTTCGCGCCACTGGCGCCATTGACGCCGTTGGCAGCGTGCCCCTGCATTGCCTGCCGCCGCTGCTGCAAGGCCTCTGCTACCTGCGCCGGCGTTCCGAGGCAAGAAATGCGACCATCCACCAGCACCATCACGGAATCCATCTGCTCCAGTAATTGCGAGCGATGCGTGACAACCACCACCGTCGTGCCCGAGGAGCGCAATTCAGCCAGGGCCAGCTGCAGCGCTGCATTGCCCGCTTCGTCGAGGTTGGAATTGGGCTCGTCGAGGATGACTACGGCTGGGTCGCCGTACATCGCGCGCGCTAACGCGACGCGTTGCCGCTGGCCGGCAGACAGCGTGAAATTGCCATGCAAGCGGGTCTCGTAACCGTCCGGCATGGCGCCGATCATTTCGTGCACGCCGGCTCGCCTGGATGCCTTCACCACAGCCTCCGGATCAATGAACCCGAAGCGTGCGATGTTCTCGGCGATTGTCCCGTCAAGCAGTTCGACATCCTGCGGCAGGTAGCCGATGGAACGCCCCAGGTCTTCGCGCGGATATTGCGCGAGCTCGACGGCATCCAGCCGCAAGCTGCCTGCCGCCGGCCGGTGCAGCCCCAGCAAAGCCCTCAGCAATGTCGATTTGCCTGCGGCGCTCGGCCCGATGATGGCCAGTTGGCTGCCGGCCGGAATTTGCAGCGTGATCTCCTTGATCACCGGGCGGCGCACCCCGACCGGCGAGATGACCAGCTTCTCGATCCGGAATTCGCCGCGTATGGCCGGCAAGGACATCGGCTCATCCCTGGCCGGATGCGTGGTCAATAGTTCAGACAGGCGGCCATAGCCGATGCGCGCGGCGCTGAGGGTGCGCCAACTGCCGATCAGCTGATCTATCGGCGCCAGCGCCCGCCCCAGAAGAATGGAGCCTGCGATCACCATGCCTGGCGAAATTTCGTGCCGTATCGCCAGATAGGCGCCCAGGCCAAGAACCAATGACTGGGAAGTCATCCGGTAGGTTTTTGACATGGCCGAGATCAATCCGGCGCGAGCGCTGGCGCGATGCTGCGCATCCAGTGCCGCATTGCGCTCGCCCAACCAGCGTTCGCGCAGGTTGGGCAGCATGCCCATGGCGGCGATCGCCTCGGCATTGCGCAGGTGCGAAACGGTTTGTTGATTGGCGGCGACATTGGCGCGGTTGGCTTCCTTTAACAGATCACCCGTCGCCATCTCGGTCCAGAAGGTGAAAATCACCAGCACGACGATGGAAAACAGCGCGGCCATGCCCATCCACGGGTGGAATACGAACATGATCGCGACATAGATCGGGACCCACGGCGAATCCAGCAGCGCAAACAGTCCCGGTCCGGTGATGAATTGCCGCACTTTGTCGAGGTCTTCCAGCGGCTGCGCGCTAGCCTGGCGGCCTGCGGTTGCCAGCGTGCGGGCAAAGATCGCGTCATGGACTGACGGCCCCAGCATTGCATCAAATCGCATGCTGGCGACGATCATCACCTGCGAACGCAGCCATTCCAGACCTCCGAAAACGATAAAGAGGAAGGTCGCAATCAAGGTCAGCATCAGCAGCGTGTTCACGTTGCCGGTCGACAGCACCCGGTCGTAAACCTGCAACATGTAAAGCGAAGGCACTAGCAGCAGCAGGTTCATGAACAGGCTGAACAAGGCCGCCGTGGCGACCGCCGTGCGGCTGGCTGCAACGACCGCGCGCAGCTCGGGCGCTTGGCCTGCACCGGTGCGGGCCGTGGGGTGGGTCAGGGTCGTCATGGTTGTGCCCGGCAAAGATGAAGTAGCCGGCGGCGTTCGCGCCGCCGGGGTATGTGCGATGCCTTGTGCTTATTGCAGGCTGGTCTGGGGACCGGGCATCATGTGTTCGCCGGCATCAGGCGCCGCTGCCGGACGGCGATGGGCCTTGGCCAGCATTTGCTGCAGCTGGCGCGCCAGCTGGGCGACGTCAGCCATACCCATCGCAATGCGGCATTCGAGGCGACCGTCAACGATCTGCTGCTTGCCGTCGCCGCTTGCGCGCGCGGAGCGCGCCGCTTCGGAGAGCGCCGCTTGCTCGATAAAGCCGAAGTCGATGAAGGCCATGCCGGAGCTCTGATGGACCGAGCTGATGTTGGAAACAATCGCTCGTCCGCTGTGGTCTGATGCACGCAATCTGAGGCCGATCTGCACAGCGTTGTCGCCCTCAGGGGCAACGCTGTTGGTGGAAACGGTTTCGCGATCGCTAGCCATGGATTGGGACATTTACACTCTCCTCGCACGTTGGGGGGACATTCCCCGATAGTTGCAAAGATACTAAGTCCCGTGCAAACCGTCCGGCAAGGATGCTTCAAAGGAAATGGACGCCACCTGTGCAACCACCACCACAATCGCATCAATGGTTCATTGAAATGTAAGTGAATGCTTGCGGCTTAATGCGCGGGTTTGAACGTGCGAAGCAAGGTGATTGTGCGTGACGCGTAGTACATGCCGAACTCACCGCGCGACGGCAAAAGACGAATAAAAAACGGAGGCCCGGGGGCCTCCGTCTCGCCACGACCTGCCTGGTCAAGGGGCAGGCTTCAGCTGAAGTTGACGTGATGCTCGGCTTCCTGCACACCGATCGTGCCCAGCGTTTCGGCCTGCACCGGCAGGCTGGCAACGGCATCATGTTCGCCGCCTTCGGTTTCGCCGCCGGGCATCAAACGGTCACCAACAGCCAGCATGTCACCCATCTGCTCATCCGTCATGCCAAGGACATGACCCATTTCATGGACCATGACCGACAGCATGTCGACCTTATTGGGCGCCACGCCGCCGACACCGGCGGACCAGCCAAGGCCGGCGCCGTCGTCATCCAGCGTGATGTGGTTGCCATCGGTGACGCCGAGGATCCACTTGTCATCGCTATCCTGTCCGAGATCGGACAGGTCGACCGAGATGTCTTGCAAGGCCGTGACATCCTGGCCTTGCGCAACCCACCAGGCCATCGCAGCATCCACCAAGGCCTTGACCTGATGATCGTTGGCAGCATGCGCACCATCGCCGCCCTCGCCAGACAGCAGCATTTTGCTGCCGGTGCCGGGCTTGGGTGCGAGGTCGACGCCGCCTTCGTAGGTCTCGATGATGCTGCCATTCAGGACGGTGTCGAAGTTGTAATTCACGGTCGGATAGACCCCGCCCGTTTTCACGACCGCGTCACCAACCACGCTTGAGGTTTGATATTTGACGCCGATGACATACATCGACCCGACTGCATCCGGCGTGAAGGAAATCGACACATCGCCGTTGACCACGGAAATCTGGCTTTTGTTGAGCTTGATGGTGGTCAGCGAATCGCCGGCATCGACAACACCGTTGCTGTTCAGGTCATTGACCTTGTACAGCCAAATATTGCTGTAGTTGAGCGGATCGAATTTTGATGTTGCATTGTCGGGATCGAGCGTCTGGTCGATCGTGATCGTCATGGTATCGGCCTTGGTGTCGGCATCGCCTCCATCAGCGCCAACAATATCGCCCGAGGCGCCGGTGAAGTAGAAGAACACCCCGGGGTTGGTCTGGCTGATTTTGCCGCCCTTCACACCGTACTGGATCACGCCACCCTGGTAGGCGTAGTAATCCTGGAAGGTCATCGCCGTGCCGCTGATGTACTGGTAAGGCGTGGTGTTGGTCGGGGCGATCAGGGCTTCGCGGGGAGTTGCCGTGTATCCGCTGGGATCGGCATCGGTAGCGGTCTGGCCATCGGCGGCAACGCCTTCTGCCGTACCGAGGTTCGAATACGTGCCCGAAATCGCGATCCCGCTAGCCTCGAAGATCCAGGTCTCGCCAACGTCCAGAATCCCATTGTTGAGGGTGTCGCCACTGACATAATCCGCAGCAAAATCATCGACCAGGTTCAACGGTGTACCGTTGTCATCCATAACGGCGACGTTCGTCAGTGCGGCATTGCCGGTATTCGTCACCGAGTAGCGCCAGCCAATAGCATCGCCCACATGGACTCCGGTAAGTCCGTCGCCCGAAGCCCCGTTATAGACCGTCACTTTAACGAGCTCAAGAGCGGGATTCAGGTCCACCGGCACCTCGGCGGAGTCCGTGTCCGGATCCGTCTCGTCGCTGTCGGCCGTGGCTGTGTTCTCCAGCACGCCATCGCCACCGCCATTGCTGTCGATCTCGGCCTGGGTCACCGTGTGCGTGGCCGTGTAGCCCCAGGTCTCGCCCACTTCCAGCATGTCGTCGTCGTCACCCACCA
>JBDKLN010000103.1:0-13206 GCA_039806045.1 Pseudomonadota bacterium | reverse complement strand
AATTCCTGATCAGCGCGATGGATGAACACCATTCCCCCTCAATGACATTGACTGCGGTCTGTACCAGGCGCCGTGCGATATCGTCGTCCAGCGTCAGTGGTGGCAAGTCGCTCGGCAGCTTCAGCAGAAAGCGCTCGCGCATGCCCTCCGGCATACGGCGTGCATCACCAGTCATCAGCGAATAGCCCAGATTGAGCGGATCGTGTGATTTCAATTCTGGAAGCTTGCCGATGGAAAGCAACGCCGCACTTGTCATCGCAAAGCGATAGGCGTCGCTCCCCAGCTTTTGCTTCCACCCGAGCACCTGCTCCCGCGACAGGCTGTTACGGACGCTGGCGCCGAGAGCGAGTGCGCCGATGTGCATCGCGAGGCGAGCCAGGCGATCCGTCGGTAGCAAGGCAAGCACCCAATCTGCATGCGGTATGTCGAAACATGGCGCACTGGAAATTCCCGCACGCTCAAGTACTTCCTCCGACAACCTCTCCTGCACCCGCCCTGCCCGCCACAACCGTTCAGGCAATTCCGGCAGCAATTGCGCCCGACGATCTGGATGCAAATACGTCGCAGCACGGAAATTGAACGCATAGATGGCAGTAGTAAACGGCGCCCCGAGGTCAAGGACAGCCTTGAATCCAGCGGCCTGCGCATCCATCAACCGCCTCCGGTCGATGCCGCCGGGGTAGGCTTGTTACTGCTCCCCATCAGCTTGCCCCATCGCATCCAGGCGAAGAAACCCAATAAAGCGAGCAAGGCCAGCACCAGCGCGCAGCCGCCCCAGATCATGTAAGGATTGGCGGGCTTGCCATCCGCTGAGATGGTGCCCAGCATGGAAGGCACGGGGCCGCCCGCTGACTCAGGGGGTTTCGGGCTGGCAGCCAGCATCACGACCGTCACCTTGTCGGCCGACAGCCCTGGAATGCTGTTCGAGACCAGCCGCTTGACTTGCGGGATGGCATCATCAAGGTTGTAGCCTGCCTTGTGCTTGATGAAAACGGCTGCTGACGACGGCATGGGGGGGTCGCCGCCACTGCTGCGTTCGGGAAGTACAACATGCACACGAGCCTTGATCACGCCATCAATCTGAGACACGGTGGCTGACAGTTCCTGCGACAGCGCCCACAGATAGCGCGCACGTTCTTCCAGCGGCGATGAGATCAGACCTTCCTTGCGAAAGACATCGCCCATCTTCGCGTAACGTTCATGCGGCAAGCCTTCCGAATTGAGGATGGTGATCGCGCGTGCCACCTGTGATTGTTCGACATCGAGGCTGACCACACCCTCCTTGCCGGGCAGCTTGCCGGCGCCGATACCTGCCTGCAGCAGCACCGCCAGGGCTTCATTGGCTTCGGCTTCCGAGACGTCCTTCAGCAGCTCGACGCGGCTGCCGCAGGCGGCCACCAGCATGGCCAGGAAACCAGCCACCAGAACTGTCAGCAATTGGCGGGCAAGATGCTTCATTGGAGCTTGGACAGCGTATCGACGTGTTGTACCGCCTTCTGCACCCCCTTGCCGACGACCTCGATCTCCAGCGTCACGACAGCCATGTCCATCTGTAGCTTCATCATGTCGCGCAGGGTGAACTGCTCGGGTGATTTTTCCAGCGCATCATAAGCATGACCGACGTTGGTCTTGAACTCGGTCCCGATGCCATCCAGCCGAGCCATCAGGATCGTTCCCATCTCCTTGTTGCCTTGCCCCGGCATTTGCACCGGTTGCAGCGACTGCGGCGAATACACGACGCTGTCGGCGGGCATGTCCAGCAACTCGGACAAGCGTGCGCCACCTGCCTCCACCTCAGGGGTAACGGCGGGAAGACCATCCGTTGGCGTCACTGGGTCTGCCGGAACCAGCTCCCATTGCGCGAGTGCGGCAATCGCTTCTTGCATGATTCGCTCCTCCATCTGCCTGTACCGAACTACGGATGCTTTTGACCTCACTCTCCGTTTGTGCCAACGCTGGCCGCAACGGATGCCGGCCGGGGCAGCTCGCCAGCGCGATGCCCCTCGGCGAGGCCGGACACGGATTTGACCAGCGCCTGCAATCCGGTTGCCAGCGCCATTCCCGACGGCAGTTCGCGCGCCATGGCATGTGCTTCGGCTGTACGGCCCGCCAGCTGCAATGCCAGCACCAGATAGGCGACGATCTCCGCATCCCCGGGGCAGGCGGCGAGCCCGCGCTCGCGCAGCACGTTGGCGGCGTCACCATACGCACCCACGCAAATCATGGCCAGCGCGAGGCCCACATATGGGAACGCCTTGTCCTTGCGCAGGACAGCCAGGCCTTCGAAGATCCGTATGGCCGGCACGACATGGCCTGAACGCGCTGCCATGAAACCCAGCGAAGACAGCAGCCGGATCTCGGCGGGCGACATCAGCATATCGGCGGTCAGGGCCTCGTCAGCCATGGCTATTTCGCCTTTTGTTCGTGAAGCATTAACCGCAAGGTCTCTGCGCGACGCCGGACGCTGTCAAAGCGTGCATCGAGCTCGGTCATCCGCAGCAGCGGATCGAGTACGGCCTTGCACTCCTCCGCTTTGCCCAGCGCAGCGAGACACTCCGACAGGTGAATGGCGGCTTCGGCCGCTTCCGGTTCTTCAGGGTCCAGCGCCATCGCTGCTGCGAAGGCCGGAATCGCCGCGTCGAAGCGACATAGTCGTTTGCAGCACAGTGCAAATGCCATCATCAGCCGAGCGTCCAGCGGCCGGTACATCATCAGCACCTGAAACAAGCCAACCGCGCTTTCGAATTTCCCCTGTTGGTAAAGCGCATAGCCGATGCCGTACACGACCTCGATTTGCTCGTCGTTGAAGCGGGCCACACAGGGAAGCGCCTGCAGCTTTTCGCGCAGTTGATGGAAACTGTCGAGGTCGCCATACAGGTCCGGCGCCAGCGGCACCCTGGGTTCGGGTGGGGAGACAAGCTGGTTCATATCGATCTCGATATCGATGACATCGAGCTGGACATCGACTGCTCGATCGCCTGGATCATTTGCAGTGCACTTTTCAGCGAATCACGCAGTTGCTGATACGCATCCAGCGATGCCTGCTCGCCCGAGGTGGCGAGATTCTTGGCCAATGCTTCCTTGTCGGCTTCCACTTGCGTGATCGATGCCGCGAACTTCATCGATGCCGCGACCATATCCCCGGAAGCACGAAGCGCGCCGGAAACGCCTTGCCAGAGGTCTTGCCGCGCTCGCGCCAACTGGGTTATCTCGTCGGCTTCACGATTCAAATTGGTGATTTCCTGTCGACTAATATCCATCTGTCCTTCCAACGCCGACACCTTACGTTCGGCGGCATTTATATCGGACAGCTTAGTTTTAGCCGTTTCATAGGATCGCAACTCTTTGCCGATCAGCCTCCTCCCTTGTGCAATCTTGGCGTCACCATTAGCAACGATTTTTTTCGCGCCAGGCTTGGCCGACTCCAGATGCGAAAGCAGTTTTTTGGATTCGATCAGATCGACTTGTCCGGGCTTCAAATCCTTTGTCTTGCTCCAGGCTTCAGCAGTTTTTACATGCGCGCCCTTAATTTTGGCGATGGACTTGCCGGACATAACCGTGCTTAGCACGCCGGTCACGCACTGCATGCCAGCGGATACCATGTCACCAACCAATTGTTCTGTTGCTGCCAGCTCGCGCTTCTTGAACTCTGCTGCCGCACTGGCGACCGTCGCATTGCGCTCCTGGATGCGCTCGGCAGATTTGTTCATCGCCGCCTTGCGCTGCATCTCGACCAGGATGGCCATGATCGACGAAATGTCAGCGATAATCGTCTTCTGCACATCGCGAATCGCATCATTGACAGCAGCCAACTGCTCCGTGCGCTGTGCCATCTGCTTCGGCGGCGGCAGCTTCGCCCAATCCTTACTGCTGATGAGTGCCTTGATAGCCTGCGCAAACTGGCCGCTCGACACGTTCAGATTGCCGCTTTCGGCATCGATTGCCGCCAGAGTCCTAGCTGCAGCGGCTTCCAGTGCAGCCTTGTTGACCTTAGCGTCAGCTTTGTAATCGGCCGCCACTCCGGAAAGATTCGCCAGCTGCTGGGCCAGTCCTGGTGAAATCGTCTGGTTGCTTATTTCGGGCATGACAATTCTCCGTTGGCGAGTCTCAGCTCATGTTGGTCAGCCTGGATTGGCTTTCGTAATAGTGATTGTTGGTTGCAGCCAGGTTGGCATACAAGTCGGACAAGTTCTCCATGCGCTGTGTCAGCGCATCCTGATTGGAATCCAGCTCGCTCTTGATGACCTGCGCGAAGGATTCAAGCTTTTGTCGCTGGTTGTCAATCTGGTTCTTCTCGAACGTGATATTGGCCATCTGTACGCCATATGCGCCGCTTACCATTGAGTTCACGCCTCCGACCAAATCGATTGAGATCTGCAAGGTCTCGGCACCTTGAGACGCGAGCTTTGCGCCCTGCTGCATCGTAAATTTGGCGACTTCCGTGCCGGCCTTCGCTGCCTCGGTTCCGGCTTTCGCCGCTGCGCCGCTGACTTGTGACAAGGACACGCCGCCGCAGGCGATCGTGCCGGCCGCGACCGCCACCATCGTCACAATCTGGCAGACCATCTTCGTATCGTTCAGAATTTTCTCTTTCTGGTCTGGTGGCAGGCTGGCGAACTTCGGGTCACTGGCGAGGATTTCCTGTGCCAGCCGCGACACCAGTCCCCCTAACGTCAGGTCCATTTGCTTGCCCTGGTTGATACCGCCATCCATCAAATTGTTTTCCTTGGCCAGTCGGTCCGCACCATCGAGTATGGTGGCGGCCAATCCAATCGAGGCGCCCGCGATGGCTGCGGCACCACCTCCCAGCGTGAAGATCGTCAGCAGCACTGCGCCCACCAGGCCAAGAACCGCGCCCGCCATCGACAGGCCAAAGCCGACATCGCCGCTGATTTTTTGCTCGCGCTGCTTTTTCGCCTCTTCGACCGCCTTGGCCGCCTTCTCCGCGAATTTCTGCAGCTTTTCTGCATGAACCGAATCCAGGCGCTTGGACGCATCTTTCAGCTGCGACATCAGGTTCTTCATGTCCGCAGTCGTGACCTTGTCCATCAGGCCGGCAACCAGGATGTTGGCCGTGTCGGGGTCCAGCGCAGCGGATGCCAGCGGCGGCGCGGCGCTCGCAGGCAAGCCACCCACCGGCCCTGCTGCCTTACCTGCCACGGTCACAGCAGGCGCATTGGCAGCCGTGCTAGCCAAAGTGGCCGCAACCGACGCGGCCGCGCCTGAACCCGAGACCTGTGCGCTGCCTCCAACCGCCGGCCCGGCAGGCGGTGGCGCAGGCTGACCGGTGTTTCGTATGTCCATGCCCATCGCTGAATCCTTAATGCAAAATTTCAGAACTGGTCGTCACGGCAGTGCGGCCCTGCACCAGCAATGCCACCAAGCCCTCGGCCTTGCGCTGCGTGTAATCGTTGCCGCCGTGCCGGGCGAGCTCGCGCGTTATTCGCTTGAGCAGCAAATGGGCATCTTCGCGCTGCCCAACGTGGACCAGACTTTCCGCAATCTGCACCGCAGTCTGCAAGTCACTGTCGTCATCAATGATGGCCAGTCCCAGATAGACCAGCGCCTCCTGATGCCGCCCCAGCATTTGCAGGCAGCTGCCGATACCCTTGAAAGCTTTCATGAAGGTCGGGTCATGGAAGCTGATGAATGCGAACAGCTTCATCGCATCGTCGTAGCGGCCTTGCTGGTATTGCCCGAGGCCGATCGCATAGACCGCTTCCAGTTGCCTATCCTCGATGCCGAATGCCGCGCCAAGCTTTGCGCCCTTGGCCAGGTTGTCCAACACCTCCATGCCGCTCATGTCGCCGCTGACCTTTTTGGACGTTTTCATCTCCACGGCAGCCATCCTTCAGCCGCCTGAGCCGCGCAGGTTGTTGGTGACCGTTCCCTTGTTCTGGCCATCTTTCTGGATCACGGATGACGCCTGATCATTCGATTGCGTATACCGGTTGGTAATCGTCTGTAAGCGCAATGATTCTTGCTGTGACTTGTTTTGCTCGGATTCGCTGATCGTTTGCAAGGCCAGCGAAAAATTGGAGAGGTCGGCATTCGTGATCGACAGCGACGCCGTTACGGGTGGATTTGCTGCCATGTTGGCATTCAGGACAGCGATCCAAATATCAAACCTGACATCCTTGACGCCCAATGCCTTCATTTGCGTCAGGACGTCCAGACTTTCAGCCGCCGTAAATCCGAGAAAGGCGCGTGCGTCTGGCTTGCTGTCGGTTTGGTTCGTGTAGGACTTCACCTTGAGATTCAGATTGCCGATTTTCTCGATTTTTTTCGCAATTTCCTCGACCACCAGCTTTTGCAGGTTCACCAGCGTACCGAGAACAGCCGCCATCTTTGCGCTGACACGTGCAAGGTTGCTCAGTGGGTTCGATGTGTTGCTATCGTTCATCCACGTTTCAATATTGATTGGCGTTACCGGATCGAGTGCCATCTCCAGATCCTTCATAAAAATTCGATCAACGCACAAATTCAAATTTCCGCAATGAAATTTGACCTTTGAAGCTGAGTAACTCGGTTATTTGGGTTGTTCCGTTTGAAAGTGTCGCGTGTCCGGAACAAAGCCTTGCCCTGAGGGACTCAGTTGTTGCTTCTGAATCAAGATTTCGCCGGCTGATACCCGACCTGGCTTTTGTAGCCCGTGGGTATCAAACCCGATGCTGGTCAGCCCGGTTCCATCAAGGAAAAAACACTTCGAATGTCGTCAATGATGCAGAGCGCGCGCCCCCCTCGTGTTTCCGCCTTCCATGCGGACAGTGGCATCGCCCGCATTTCACGGCATGCGGGGCTGGCAGTCAGTCTGCCCGTCCGCGCGGAGTTACAGCCGGCAGCCTTGAGCGAGCAACCGCAGCTGGACAGGCTGTTCGAGATGACCACGCTTGAAGATTTCATCCATCAGCGCCTGGCGCCCGACCTGAACGACCTCGCCTTGCTCGCCCCAGCCCGGTTTCGCGCTACCCTCGCCGCCACGCGCAAGGATGTGCTGCGCCAGGCCGGAAAACACCGGGCGCTGGCCCGCCGGCTAGGCATGCTGGCTGGCCTGCTGGATGAACAGGATGAACTTGTCCGGCTCGCGCAGTTATATTGCTCTGCACTGGTGCAAGGCTGAAGGCGGCGCTATGGACGACACCCTTCAGGTATTCAGCGACGAGCAGCGCGACTTGCTGCGTATGTTGGGCTACCTGCAACTGCAGCATGGCAGTCCCGGCAAGGCTGCCGCCATCTTCGATGTGCTTTCTGCAACCCAAACTTCTGATCCAATATTGGCGTTATCGCATGTATGTGCGCTGCTGCGATCAGGTCAATCCGCCGAGGCGCTGGCGGCATTGGAGGCTTCAGGCGCACAAGATTTCTCGGGCGAGCAACTGACGCTGGCCTGGCTGTTGCGCGGACAAGCCTTGGCGCGGCTGGGACGGGTCGCTGAAGCGGCACGGGCGATGCGTATGTTCATCCGGCAGCGGCACGCCGATGCGGCAAAGGCTTGAAGGACATGGACGCCTTGTCGCTCACGCTCCAGTCCTTCCTGCAGAAGGTCGTGCGGCGCAACGACCTGGTACTGGCAACGCTGATCGTCTGCATCATCTTCATGATGATCTTGCCATTGCCGACCTGGCTGATCGATGCGCTGATCGCGACTAACATGTGCCTGTCGGCGATCTTGCTCATGGTGGCGATGTACCTGCCTCAACCACTGGCTTTCTCGTCCTTCCCGTCGGTGCTACTGGTCACGACCTTGTTCAGGCTGGCGATCGGCATAGCAACCACCCGCCTGATCCTGCTGAACGGGGATGCCGGCCACATCATCTACACGTTCGGCAATTTCGTCGTCGGCGGCAACCTGGTGGTCGGCCTGGTGGTGTTCCTGATACTGACCATCGTGCAGTTCGTCGTCATCACCAAAGGTGCCGAGCGCGTGGCCGAGGTCGCCGCGCGCTTTTCGCTGGATGCGATGCCAGGCAAGCAGATGTCGATCGACGGTGACCTGCGGGCAGGCACCATCGACATGGACGAGGCGCGTCGCCGGCGCGGCGTGGTCGAGAAGGAGAGCCAGTTGTATGGCGCGATGGATGGCGCAATGAAATTCGTAAAGGGCGATGCCATCGCCGGACTGATCATCGTCGCCGTGAACCTGCTGGGCGGGGTGCTGATCGGCACGTTGCAGCGCGGCCTGACCGCTGGCGAATCGGTAAAGGTCTACTCCATCCTGACTATCGGCGATGGCCTGATCTCACAGATTCCGTCGCTGTTCGTGTCGATCTGCGCCGGCATGATCGTCACCCGCGTCACCAGCAGCGATGGCTCGGCATCCAACGTCGGCAGCGACATCGGCGCCCAGCTGCTGGCCCAGCCCAAGGCTTTCCTGATCGGCTCGGCCATCATGCTGGGCTTTGCCGCCATCCCTGGCATGCCGACGGTGACTTTCCTTATCCTGTCGGTCGTGGTGGGTGCGATCGGTTACACCTTCTTCCGCGGTGAGCACAAGGTTGTGGATCCGAAGACTGGCAAGCTGACGACCGTGCCGGCAGCCGGTGGCGACGGTCGGGCCGACAAGACAGGTGCGGCCGCCGATGCCGACGCATTCGCGCCGACCGTCCCGCTGCTGGTCGATGTCAGCGCTACGCTGGAAAAGGCTTTCTCGGCCAAGCTGCTGAATGACGAGCTGGTGAAAGTCAGGCGCGCGCTGTTCGAAGACCTCGGCATCATTTTCCCGGGCATTAACCTGCGCTTCAGCGATCAGCTGAGCGGAGAAGACTACGCGATCCTGGTATCGGAAATTCCGGTATCACAGGGACGCATGCGGCCGAAGCACCTGCTGGTGCGCGAGGCGCCGGAGAACCTGACCGCGCTCTCGATTCCCTTCGAGACCGACAAAGGCTTCCTGCCCGGCATACCGACACTGTGGACGCCGGCCGAACTCAAGGGTGCGCTGGCCAATGCCGGCATTCCCTTCCTTGACCCGACGCAGATGCTGTCATATCACATCGCGCTGGTGCTGAAGAAATACGCAGCCGAATTCATCGGCATTCAAGAGACCCGTGCGCTGCTGACCGACATGGAGACACGCTTCCCCGAATTGGCGAAAGAAGTGCAGCGCGTCATGCCGATCCACAAGATCGCCGAGATCCTGCAGCGGTTGGTCGGCGAAGGCGTCTCGATTCGCAACCTGCGCGCGGTGATGGAAGCGCTGATTGAATGGGGACAAAAGGAAAAGGATTCAGTGATGCTGACCGAGTACGTGCGCGTCGCACTGAAGCGTCATATCAGCCACCGCCATTCGGCCGGCCAGAACATCCTGCCGGCCTACCTGCTGGCACCGGCGGTGGAAGACACCGTGCGCGGCGCGGTACGGCAGACCTCGGGCGGCTCATATCTCGCGCTCGACCCGGCCACGTCACGCCAGCTGCTGGAAAACATCAAGACCACGGTTGGCGACCTGACCCGCTCGATGCACAAGCCGGTATTGCTGACTTCGATGGACATCCGGCGTTACCTGCGCAAGATGATCGAGCAGGATTTGTATGAGTTACCGGTACTGTCCTATCAGGAGCTGACGCCCGAGATCAACATCCAACCGCTGGCAAGGGTGGAGCTATGAAAACCCGGACGAAGTGCGGCGAACTTGTGGCTGAATCCCGCGATGCGCGCGTTGGATCAATCGTCGCTATCGGCCACCGCATCGTCCACGCTGTCGTACTCGTCGAACAGCGTAAGGAAGCCGCCAATGTCGAGCAGCGCCCTGACCTGCTCGCTGACTGCGGCAAACGACACCTGGCCCTGGCGTTCGCGCAGCCGTCGCACCGCACCGAGGATCACCTTCAAGCCATCGCTGCTGATATGGGTCAGGCCCGAAAAGTCGAACACCATGTGGCGTGCACCATCGTCGATGGCGGCGGCCAGAAGCTCGGCCAGTTCGCCGGCGGTCGGCTTGCTGACATTGCCGGTGGGCCGGACGATCACGGTTTGTGCGCGGGTCTCGATCTGCAGGCTCATGTTGGGCGGTTTCCACAGGTGATGTCTGGATTGTATCGACTAGCCCATGAAAGTTCATGTGGGTAATCCATGAAAATCGAACCTCATCTCCAATCCGTTCTGCCGCAAATCGAGTTGCGGGTGCTCTACGGGCCGCAGTCAGGCAGCCGGCTGGTACTCGCGCCGGGCGACTTCCTGCTCGGCGCCGGCGATGATTGCGCCATCATGCTGGCTGGCCCCCGCATCCGCGAGTGCCATGCGAAGCTGGCCTTTGATGGGCAGCAGCCCACCATTACGCCAGTCGATGGTGACGTGTACGACTCGCAGGGCAATGAGTTATCCGACACGATGCCGCTGACGTTGGGCATGCCCTTCGAACTGGGCGGCATCTGGATTGCCGTTGATGACCCCGACGCCCCCTGGCCGGACCCCGAGGCCATCGTCGCAATGGCCGGACTGGCACCGCCAGCGGCTGCAGCGACGACTTCGCCCACCCTGGCAGCCAACGCACCACCGGCCGACATGCAGGCCGAGCCTCCGCAGAAGCGTCGCGCGCGCTTCGTGCTGATGGGCGCGCTGTCGATGCTCCTCGGTGTGGCCGTCGCTGCGATTGCGATCTCTGCTTGGCTGGTCAACCGCGCACCGGCACCCAAGTCAACGGTCGTCAAATTCGCCCCCGGCGCTGAGCCGGCCGCCACCATCGAATTGCGCAAACTGCTGGCGGAAGTGGCTCCTGGCCAGATGATGACTGTAACGACGCGTGTGGATGGCACACCGAAGGTCGAAGGCTACCTGCCGAACCGTGCGATGGCCGAACGCGTGCAGCGCGCAATACGCAAGCTGTCCTCAACGCCGGCTGTGATGCTGCATGTCGATACCGACATGCTGGAAGCCGCGCGCAAGGTCGTCACGAAACAGAATTCAGCAGCGCGAGCCATGTTGACGGTGAGCGAGGTTCGCAATGGCAATGTGCTGCTGTCGGGCGCAGTCGCCACTACCGGCGTGCGGGACAGCATCTTTGACGCGATCCGTGCTGAAGTGCCTGGCGTGCGCGACGTGGGCGGCAGCCTGTATACCGCCGAAGACCTGAGCGGCGTACTGCAAGACCGATTGGCATCGGCGGGACTGGCGGGCAAGCTGCAAGTCGTCGACAAGCAGCCGCAGTTCGTGCTGCGCGGACGCCTGACCGAAGCTGACATGTCGCGCTGGGAAAAACTGCTACTTGGTTTCACCGAAGACTACGGATCGCTGCTGCCGATACGCGCAACGATCACGGTACTGCAGCGCAAACCGCCGGTGAATGTGCAGATGATCGTCGGCGGTGCGATGCCTTTCGTCGTCACCGACAACGGCCAGCACATCGGGCGTGGCGGCGATGCGAATGGCCACACGCTAAGTGCCGTGCGCGACAACGAAGTGATCTTCGACGGCAATGAGCGCTTCCGCATTCCGCGCTGAAGAATGCACCACTCATAAGATTCGGAAGTGTGACAAGTGAACGCGAAACAAGAACGGGAGCGAACGATGATTCCTGACGAAATGGTGGCCTCACTGGAAGATTTCCTACGGGCCGATGAAGACGGGGAACTGGCGAGAGAGATCATCGCGGCACTAGAGCGACTGCAATTGCGACTGGACGCCGAAGGGCAAAAGATGCACTTGCGTTCGACCTTCAAAGCCATCGACGCTGCACGTCAGGCCGTCCAGGCCGGAATGCTGGCGATGGTGCTGTATGGCGTCGGTGAACAACAGGCGGCAATACCAAAGACATAACGGGAGAAGCACATGGCTGGACCACTTGACAGTACCGGTCTCGACAAGATCTACG
Organism: Pseudomonadota bacterium; assembly: GCA_039806045.1. Classification (GTDB taxonomy): domain Bacteria; phylum Pseudomonadota; class Gammaproteobacteria; order Burkholderiales; family Burkholderiaceae_D; genus Pernthalerella. The sequence continues at coordinate 1,397 of JBDKLN010000103.1, read as the reverse complement.
GCAGTATCAAGACGCCGATGGAAACGGCCGAGAACGACTTGCGAATATCGCTGGGCGACATTCCGAACGGTGGTGAAGTTACGACGGCGCAGCTGCTGAAATTGCAGTGGCAGATCGCCCGTTACACAGTCACGACGTCCGTTTTTTCAGCGATCATCAAGGAAATGGGTGACGCGCTGAAGCAGACGGCCAACAAAATCGGCTGAACGCCGCTGAGCGCGGCTGTACGGACTGTCCACGGCTGGAAGTACAACGGCCGGCATCCCTTTCAGGCATGCCGGCCGCTGCGGGTGTCGCAATCGGTAATTAACCGAGGTGCTCGAGACGGATGCGGGTAACCTTACCTTCGACGGTCGCCAGCGCCTCGATCGCTGCGATCGCCGCATCGACCTGCTTCTCGCGTGTTTCGTGCGTGAGGATGATCAGGTCGGTCTCGGTCTCACCCTCGCCGGCTCCCTTCTGCAGCATCGCATCGACCGAGATCGACGAATCGGCAAGGATGCGCGTCACATTGGCCAGCACGCCAACCGTATCGGCGACACGGATACGCAGGTAGTAGCTCGACGTGATCTCGGCCATCGGCAAGATCGGCGTGTCCGACATCTGATTCGGCTGGAATGCGAGGAAAGGCACGCGGCTTTCCGGCGTCGCATTCAACTGGCGTGCGATGTCGACCAGGTCGGCGATCACGGCCGACGCGGTCGGCTCGGAACCGGCGCCCTTGCCGTAGTAGAGAGTCGCGCCGACGGCGTCACCCTGCACCAGCACCGCATTCATCGCGCCTTCGACGTTGGCGATCAGGCGGCCGGCCGGGATCAGCGTCGGATGCACGCGCAGCTCGATGCCTTCCGGCGTACGGCGCGCAATGCCCAGCAGCTTGATGCGGTAGCCCAGTTGTTCCGCATAGCGAATATCCGTGGCCGACAGCTTGGTGATGCCTTCCACGTAGGCCTTGTCGAACTGCACCGGCACGCCAAAGGCAATCGCCGACATGATGGTCGCCTTGTGCGCCGCGTCCACGCCTTCGATATCGAAGGTCGGATCGGCTTCAGCGTAGCCGAGGCGCTGCGCTTCCTTCAACACCACGTCGAAGTCCAGGCCTTTGTCGCGCATCTCGGACAGGATGAAATTGGTGGTACCGTTGATGATGCCGGCGATCCATTGAATGCGGTTCGCCGTCAGGCCCTCGCGCAGCGCCTTGATGATGGGGATTCCACCGGCAACGGCGGCTTCGAACGCGACCACCACACCCTTCTCTTGCGCGGCCTTGAAAATCTCGGTGCCGTGCAGCGCCAGCAGTGCCTTGTTGGCCGTGACAACATGCTTGCCGTTGGCGATGGCCTTCATCACCATGTCGCGCGCGATGCCATAGCCGCCGATCAGTTCGACGACGACAT
>JBDKLN010000102.1:0-4532 GCA_039806045.1 Pseudomonadota bacterium | reverse complement strand
CGATTTCACGCAGATGGTTACTGACAAGGGGACGGTACACCACGCCCGGCAGGCGCAAGCTGGCCGACGACGCCGTGGTCACGCAGACGCCGAATCCGCCCGCCACCAGCGCGACGGCGGTCAGCACATCCTCGACCTCCTGCTCCACCCGCAACACGGCCTTCTCGCGCACGAAAGCCTGCATCACCTGCTGGGCCAGGCCCGCGATCGGCAGACGCGGGTACAGGATCAGCGGCTGGTCGGACAGGTCCGGTATCGTCAGCTCGGCGCGCCTCGCCAGCGGATGTTTTTCCGGCAGTGCCACCATCATCGATTCGCGCAGCACGGTCTCGACCTTCAGGTCGTCCTCCGGCGGTATCAGCCGGTTGAAGCCGACGCTGATGCGGCGCTCGCGCAAGGCGGCAATCTGCTCGGTCTTGGTCAGGTTGTGCAGCACGATCTTCACTTCGGGCCGCGCCGCATGGAAGCGCGCCAGGATGCGCGGGATCACGTCCAGCACGCCGGAGCCGAAAATGCCGATGTCGAGCTGGCCCGATTGCCCGTGACTGGCCTTCAGCGCGCGCTCCCTCGCACGCTCGGCCAGCGACAGCAGGTTGGGCACCTCGGCCAGCAGCGCCTCGCCGGCCTCGGTCAGCGTGACGCCCTTGGCGCTGCGCACGAACAGCTCGGCCCCCAGGTCTTCTTCCAGCGCGCGTATCTGCCGCGTCAACGGCGGCTGCGCCATATGCAGGCGCTCGGCCGCGCGCGTGAAATTGCGCTCCTCGGCCAAGGCCAGGAAATAACGCATCTGCTTCAAGTCCATGCCTGCCCTCACGTATACCGAAAAGGTATTGTGAAGCAAAAAATCAGTATTGGACAGTATCGCACTGCGCCCTTAACCTCCACCCTACTCTGACCTCACCGCCACCATGAGCCCGTCGAAAAAACTCACCTCCCCGGCCAGCGTCCCGCAAGCCGTGATCTCGGCCGAAGCGGCTGCCATCGCACTGGAAGCGGCCATCGCGCATGCGAAGGGCCTGGGCATCGCGATCAATGTCGCGATCTGCGACAGCGGCGGCACCCTCGCCGGCTTTTTGCGCATGCCCGGTGCCTTCCTGCATTCGGTCGAGATCGCGATCGACAAGGCCTATACCTCGGCCAGCTTCGGCTTCCCGACCGCGATGTGGAAACAAGTGCTGGCCAATGACGACGTGCTGCGCATGGGACTGGCAGAGCGCCCGCGCCTCGTGATCTTCGGCGGCGGACTGCCGATCGCGCAGGACGGCGTGCGCCTCGGCGGCATTGGCGTCTCCGGCGGCTCGGCCGAGCAGGACGAAGAATGCGCGAAGGCAGGACTGGCCGCGATCGGCCTGGCCTGATCACGCGGACGCATAACCAGCCTCGAATTCGGATACTTCAAGCAAAAAATCAAGCGAACCCAAAGCGAACCAGAACAAGGACGACCATGAAACAGTTCCTGAACTTCATCAACGGCGAATTCATTTCGACCGGCAAGACCTTCGAGAAGCGCACCCCGGTCAGCAATGCCGTCATCGGCCACGTGCACGAGGCCGGCCAGGCCGACGTCGATGCCGCCGTCAAGGCCGCGCGCGCTGCGCTGAATGGCGAATGGGGCAAGCTGTCAGTCGTCAAGCGCGTCGAACTGCTGCATGAAGTCGCCAATGAAATCGACCGCCGCTTCGACGACTTCCTGCAAGCCGAGCTGGCCGACACCGGCAAGCCGCATTCGCTGGCATCGCACATCGACATCCCGCGCGGCGCGGCCAATTTCAAGGTCTTCGCCGACGTCGTGAAGAACGTGCCGACCGAGAGCTTCCAGATGACCACGCCCGACGGTGGCACCGCGATCAGCTATGGCGTGCGCGTGCCGCTCGGCGTCATCGCCGTGGTCTGCCCGTGGAACCTGCCGCTGCTGCTGATGACCTGGAAGGTCGGCCCGGCCATGGCCTGTGGTAACGCGGTCATCGTCAAGCCGTCCGAGGAAACGCCGGCCACGGCCACCCTGCTGGGCGAGGTGATGAACAAGGTCGGCATCCCGAAAGGCGTTTACAACGTGGTGCATGGCTTCGGCCCGAACTCGGCCGGCGAATTCCTGACTCGCCATCCGGGCGTCGATGGCATCACCTTCACCGGCGAGACCCGCACCGGTGAAGCCATCATGGCCGCTGCTGCGAAAGGCGTGCGACCGGTGTCGTTCGAACTGGGCGGCAAGAACGCCGGCATCGTGTTCGCCGACGCAGACTTCGACAAGGCGATTGCCGGCATCACCCGCTCGGCCTTCGAGAACTGCGGCCAGGTCTGCCTCGGCACCGAGCGCGTCTATGTACAACGCCCGATCTTCGAGAAGTTCGTGAAGGCCCTCGCCGAAAAGGCGGCGGGCCTGAAGATCGGCCCGTCGAACGAACCCGGCGTCGGTCTCGGCCCGCTGATCTCGGCCGAACACAAAGAGAAGGTGATGGGCTACTACCAGAAGGCCAAGGAACTGGGCGCCACCGTCGTCACCGGCGGCGGCGCGCCGACCATGAGCGGCGAATACGCGAACGGCCACTGGGTACAGCCGACCATCTGGACCGGCCTGCCGGAAGACTCCCCGATCATCCGTGAAGAGATCTTCGGCCCCTGCTGCCACATCGCGCCGTTCGACACCGAAGAAGAAGCGATCGCGCTGGCGAATGACACGCCTTACGGTCTCGCCACCTCGATCTGGACCACCAACATGTCGACCGCGACCCGCATGGCCAACGCCGTGCACGTCGGCCTGTGCTGGATCAACAGCTGGTTCCTGCGCGACCTGCGCACGCCGTTCGGCGGCTCCAAGGCCTCGGGCATCGGCCGCGAAGGCGGCGTGCACTCGCTGGAGTTCTACACCGACCTGCGCAACGTGATGATCAAGATCTGACCCGGAGACTCCACACCATGGCATTCAACCCGCAAAAAATCACGCAATACGGCGACGAGCTGTATGACTCGCTCGTCTCGCGCGTGCCCGTCGAGCCGCTCACCAACCGCGAGCCCGAGATCACCATCGAAGATGCGTACCAGATCCAGCTGCGCATGATCGAGCGTCGCCTGCAGCAAGGCGAGATCGTGGTTGGCAAGAAGATCGGTGTCACCAGCAAGGTGGTAATGGACATGCTCGGCGTGAACCAGCCCGACTTCGGCCACCTGCTGTCGGGCATGGTGTTCAACGAAGGCGAAGCGGTCGACACCAGCAAGATGATCGCGCCCAAGGCCGAGGCCGAAGTGGCCTTCATCCTCGGCCGCGACCTGACCGGCCCCGGCGTGACCGCAGCTGATGTGCTGCGCGCCACCGATTGCGTGATGCCCTGCTTCGAGATCGTCGACTCGCGCATCAAGGACTGGAAGATCAAGATCCAGGACACCGTCGCTGACAACGCCTCGTGCGGCGTGTTCACGCTGGGCGGCACCCGTCGCAGCCCGCGCGACCTCGACCTCGCACTGGCCGGCATGGTGCTGGACAAGAACGGCGAAATCATTTCGACCTCGGCCGGCGCTTCGGTGCAGGGCTCGCCGGTGAATGCGGTCGCGTGGCTGGCCAACACGCTGGGCCGCCTCGGCATTTCGCTCAAGGCCGGCGACGTGATCCTGTCCGGCTCGCAATCGCCGCTGGTGCCGGTCAAGGCCGGCGACAGCCTGCACTGCTCGGTCGGCGGACTGGGCAGCACCTTCGTGCGTTTCATCTGATCAGGCGGGAACACCATGCAACTCGACAAAGCAACCATTGAAAAACTCGCCGAGCACCTGGAAACGGCCGAACTCGAAGCACGCGACGTGCTGAAGATTACTGACGACTATCCGCAGATGGACTGGGACGATGCGTATGCGATCCAGGAAGCCATCCGTGCGCGCAAGGAGAAGCGAGGCAACAAGACCGTGGGCCTGAAGGCCGGCCTGACCTCGTTCGCGAAGATGAAGCAGATGGGCGTCGATGTGCCCTGCTTCGGTTTCGTGTCCGACTACATGTCCTGCCCGGATGGCAGCGACATCAAGACTTCGGAACTGATCCACCCGAAAGTGGAAGCCGAGATCTGCGTCGTCACCAAGGCGCCGCTGAAGGGCCCGGGCTGCCACGTCGGCGCCGTGATGGCCGCGATCGACTTCGTGATCCCGGCCGTCGAAGTCATCGACAGCCGCTACCGCGATTTCAAGTTCGACCTGAAGAGCGTCATCGCTGACAACACGTCGGCATCGCGCTTCGTGATCGGCGGCCGCTCGCGCAAGGTCGAAGATCTCGACCTGCGCACACTGGGCGTGGTGCTGGAAAAGAATGGACAAGTCGTCGCGATGGCGGCCGGCGCTGCGGTGCTGGGTCACCCGGCGGCAGCGATCGCGATGATGGCCAACCATCTCGGCCAGCGCGGCCAGGAAATCCCGGCCGGCACCTTCATCATGACCGGTGGCGTGACCGAGGCGATTGCGGTGGCCGCTGGCGACAGCGTCAACGTGCGCTTCCAGGACCTGGGCTCGGTGTCGATGCGCTTCGTCTGACGCGCATCACCCACATCAAGGAA
>JBDKLN010000101.1:0-3598 GCA_039806045.1 Pseudomonadota bacterium | reverse complement strand
GCAAGCGCGGCCAGCCGCTGGCTGTCGGCAGAGAATTTGCGGGCAGGGTTTTTCAGGGGGCGGCGCAAGTCGTGTCCTTCGGAAGGGCGATGTCTAAACCCACATTGTAAGAGATGCCACGCTCGGGCAGCGCCGGGCATGGCTGGCCGGGCGAATCGGAAGCGCAGGGTGACGTCGATACCCCGGACACTTCGCGCATGCGGCGGCCAACAAAAAAGCGCGGCAAGCCGCGCTTCTTCGCGAGGGCAGGGAAGGATTACTTCTTTTCGCCTTCGGCAGCGGCCGGGGCTGCCGCAGCGGGGGCGGCTGCCGGCGCAGCAGCAGGCGCTTCTGCGCCTTCCTTCTTGGCTTCAGCCTGCTCGGAGTGGCCGCCGGCCTCACCTTGCATGTCGGCTTTGTCGCCGGCCTTAAAGACCACGGTCAGCGCGATCACCGCGAAAATAATGAATGCTACAAGCATCTTCCACATAGTTGTCTCCGGATGGGAATCTGGTTATTGAAGGTCGGCCGGCGAGAGAACTCGCCGGCCTTCACTGCGGGATGGCTTACGCTGCCAGCAGTTGACGCAGCACGAACGGCAGGATGCCGCCGTGACGGTAGTAATCGACTTCGATCGGGGTGTCGATACGCAGCAGCAGCTTGACCTGTTGGGTCTGGCCATTGGCACGCTTGATGACCAGCGTGACTTCCTGTTGCGGCTTGATGTCGCTCTCCAGGCCGATCAGGTCGAAGGTTTCGTTGCCGGTGATGTTCAGCGAAGCGACGCTGTCGTTGCCGATGAACTGCAGCGGCAGCACGCCCATGCCGACCAGGTTCGAGCGGTGGATGCGTTCGAACGAACGCGCGACCACGGCCTTCACGCCCAGCAGCTGGGTACCCTTGGCGGCCCAGTCGCGCGACGAGCCGGTGCCGTATTCTTCACCCGCGAAGATCATCGTCGGCGTTTCGTCCTTGATGTACTTCATCGCTGCGTCATAGATCGACATTTCTTCGCCGCTCGGCTGGTGCAGGGTGATGCCGCCTTCGACGCGCGAACCGTCCGGCTTGGCCGGGATCATCAGGTTCTTGATGCGAACGTTGGCGAAGGTGCCGCGCATCATGATCTCGTGGTTGCCGCGGCGCGAGCCGTAGGAGTTGAAGTCGGCCTTCAGCACGCCGTTTTCCTGCAGCCACTTGCCTGCCGGGCTGGATTCCTTGATCGAACCGGCCGGCGAGATGTGGTCGGTGGTGATCGAGTCGCCAAACACGCCCAGTGCGCGCGCGTTCGAGATGCCAGCGGAGGCAGCCTTCGGCTCCATCGCGAAGTCATCAAAGAACGGCGGCTCGGCGATATAGGTCGACGACGGCCAGTTGTAGACCTGACCCGAAGCGACGCCCTTGATGTCTTCCCACAGCTTGCCCGGTGCGCCCTTGACGTCCGCGTAATTCGCCTTGAAGGTCTTGGCGTTCATCGCGTGCTTCATCAGCTTGTTGATCTCGGCCGAGGTCGGCCAGATATCGCCGATGTACACATCGCGGCCATCCTTGGACTTGCCGATCGGCTGGGTCATCAGATCGACGGTGACGTTGCCGGCGATCGCATAGGCGACGACCAGCGGCGGCGACGCAAGGAAGTTCGAGCGGATGTTCGGGTGGATACGCGCTTCGAAGTTGCGGTTGCCCGACAAGACAGCGGCGGCGACGACGTCGTTCTTCACGATCGCTTCGTTCATGGCCGGGGTCAGGTCGCCGGCGTTACCGATACAGGTGGTGCAACCGTACGCGGTGACGCCGAAGCCCAGTTGCTCGAGGTAGGGCATCAGGCCGGCAGCTTCGAGATACTTGGTGACCACGCGCGAGCCGGGGGCCAGCGAGGTCTTGATGTGCGGCGCCACGGTCAGGCCGAGTGCGACCGCTTTCTTGGCCAGCAGGCCGGCAGCCAGCAGCACGCTCGGGTTCGAGGTGTTGGTGCACGAGGTGATCGCAGCGATCAGCACGTCGCCGTTCTTCAGCTTCACGCCGTCGGCGTTGGTGTACTCGGCGTCGAGGTCCTCGGCCTTTTTGTTGAAGCCGTTGTCGGCCACCGGCTTGGCGAACAGTTCCTGGAAGGTCTTGCGCACGTTGCCGATCTCGATACGGTCTTGCGGGCGCTTCGGGCCAGCCAGCGACGGAGCCACCGACGACAGGTCGAGCTTGAGCACCTTGGTGTAGTCGATCTCGCCGGCCTTCGGGATGCCGTACAGGCCCTGAGCCTTGAAGTAAGCCTGGAAGGCGTCGATCTCGGCCTTGGTGCGGCCGGTACCGTGGAAGTATTCGATGGTTGCGTCGTCGACCGGGAAGAAGCCCATGGTCGCGCCATATTCCGGTGCCATGTTGGCGATGGTGGCGCGGTCGGTCAGCGACAGCGACTCGGTGCCTTCGCCGAAGAATTCGACGAACTTGCCGACGACCTTTTCCTTGCGCAGCATCTCGGTGATGGTCAGCACGAGGTCGGTGGCGGTCACGCCTTCGCGCAGCACGCCGGTCAGGTTCACGCCGACCACGTCCGGGGTCAGGAAATAGACCGGCTGGCCCAGCATGCCGGCTTCGGCTTCGATGCCGCCCACGCCCCAGCCAACGACGCCGATGCCGTTGATCATGGTGGTGTGAGAGTCGGTGCCGACCAGGGTGTCAGGGTAGTAGACGCCGCTGCGGCTGTGCACGCCGCGCGCGAGGTACTCGAGGTTCACCTGGTGCACGATGCCGAAGCCCGGCGGCACGACGCCGAAGGTGTCGAAGGCTTGCATGCCCCACTTCATGAACTGGTAGCGCTCGTTGTTGCGCTGGAATTCCAGCTTCATGTTCAGGTCGAGTGCACCCTTCTCGCGGAAGTGGTCGATCTGCACCGAGTGGTCGACGACCAGGTCCACCGGCACCAGCGGCTCGATGTTCTTCGGGTTCTTGCCCATCTTCGACGCGATGCCACGCATCGCGGCGAGGTCGGCCAGCAGCGGCACGCCGGTGAAGTCCTGCAGCACGACCCGGGCGACGACGAACGGGATTTCGTCGGTACGTGCAGCGTTCGGCTTCCAGTTGGCCAGTTGTCGAACGTGGGCCTCGGTGACCTTCTTGCCGTCGCAGTTGCGCAGCACGGACTCCAGGACGATACGGATCGAGACCGGCAGGCGGTCAATCTTGTTGCCCAGTGCTTTCTGCAGCGCGGGCAGCGAATAGAACTTGCCTTTCTTGGCCCCGGAAATCTTGAATTCCTTGAGCGTGTTTAGCGTGTTGTGCGACATGTGCTCTCCTTGTTATTCAAATCAAAAACTTGATTCTTTTTGCTTCAAAAATTTTGCTTCACGATGTGACGCGCCGCTGCGTCACTCCGGTCATTACCGTACCGGCCGGCTGCTGTTGCCCCGCGCCTTGCACTCGTTTGCCACCGGCTCGCCCAGCTTGCTGTTCAACAGCATGGCCTTGCTCGGTATGCTGATCCACACCAGCCCGCTGCCGTAGTCCTCGAACCGGTTGGCGCCGGTCGAGGTCCTTACCCGCAGCAGGCGATACATCTGTCCCTGCCATTGCAAATCGATCGCGTTATCTGTCTGCTGGTTGCCCTGCACGAATACGCGCTTGCCCA
>JBDKLN010000100.1:0-28168 GCA_039806045.1 Pseudomonadota bacterium | reverse complement strand
GGGCGGGGGTAAAAGATTCAAAGTCCATGTACCCCCCCTTGCCCCACACCTATAAAACAAAAAGAGAATGGTCCACAAAATGGACCACAAAATAAAAAAGCGCCTCAAAAGGCGCTCAATTACTTGATCTTTGGCGGAGAGGGTGGGATTCGAACCCACGGTACGTTTCCGTACGCCTGATTTCGAGTCAGGTACATTCGACCACTCTGCCACCTCTCCAGGTTCGAAAACATGTGGTCGTTTCCGAAAGACCGCGATTGTAGCAGAGTTCTTGCCCCTTAAGTAAGCCCCCTCCTGCATTCCTTTTCTTGTGATTTCAAAACTGTATCGCCGCCCCTATACGGCCACAGCGCTTCCGGCACGTTGATGCTGCCGTCTGCCTGCTGGTAGTTCTCGAGAACGGCCACCAGTGTGCGGCCGACTGCGAGGCCCGAGCCATTCAACGTATGCAGCAGTTCCGGCTTGCCCTGCGCATTGCGGAAGCGCGCCTGCATGCGGCGAGCCTGGAAGCCCTCGCAGTTGGAGACGGACGAAATCTCGCGATAGGTATTCTGTGCAGGCAGCCAGACCTCGAGGTCGTAGGTCTTGGCGGCGCCGAAGCCCATGTCGCCGGTGCAGAGCGTGATCACGCGGTACGGCAGGCCGAGCTTCTTCAGTATATTCTCGGCGTGGCTGCACATTTCTTCGAGCTGCTGGTACGACTGATCCGGGTGGGCTAGCTGCACCATCTCGACCTTGTCGAACTGGTGCTGGCGGATCATGCCGCGGGTGTCGCGTCCATAGCTGCCAGCCTCGGAACGGAAGCACGGCGAATGGGCGACCAGACGCGTCGGCAGCTGATCGACGCTGATGATCTCGTCGCGGACGAAGTTGGTCAGGGTCACTTCAGCGGTCGGGATCAGGTACAGCGCCTCGCCCTCGCCCTCCTGGCCGCCCTTCTTAACGGCGAACAGGTCGGCCTCGAACTTGGGCAGCTGGCCGGTGCCTTTCAGGGTGTCGGCGCTGACGATGTACGGGGTGTAGCACTCGGTGTAGCCATGCTCGGCGGTATGGGTGTCGAGCATGAACTGGGCGATCGCGCGATGCAGGCGGGCGATGCCGCCTTTCATGACCGTGAAACGCGAGCCGGACAGCTTGGAGCCGGTGTCGAAGTCCAGGCCCAGCGGGGCGCCGAGGTCGACGTGGTCTTTCACCTCAAAATCGAACTGGCGCGGAGTGCCGACTTTGCGCATTTCAACGTTGCCGCTCTCGTCATGACCGGCCGGGACGGACTCATGCGGGATGTTCGGGATGGCCAGCGTGAATTCCGACAGCTTGGCCTGCACCACCTCCAGTTGCTCGGCCGAGGCCTTGAGCGCGTCGCCGATGCCGGCCACCTGGGCCATGACGGGCGCGGTGTCCTCACCCTTGCCTTTGAGGATGCCGATCTGCTTGGAGAGCGCGTTGCGCTGGCTTTGCAGTTCCTCGGTGCGGGTCTGGATGGCCTTGCGCTCAGATTCGAGGGCGTTGAACGTCGCCACGTCGAGGTTGAACTTGCGCTGCGCCAGGCGGGCGGCGACGGCGTCGATGTCCTTGCGGAGGAGCTGGATGTCGATCATGGGAATTCGGGGTCTGGACTTGCTGACGAAAGATGCGATTGTACCAAGGGAGTCCTCATCGGCTGCGTAAAGGATAAGCGCCGGTTTGAGTCGAGTTCCGGCGTGATGCGTCCTTGATACAACACCGCGAGCCCAATGCCGGATCGGTTGACCGACACAAAAGGGCTCGCCACACCACCTAAAACGCCATTTTCAATTTCGCAAGCGATGCTCCGTCGAATCGCCATTTCGGCGTCATCGTGCGGAGCGCGTGGTGGCAGACGATTACGACAGCCCGTGGAAGGAAGCGATCGAGCGACACTTCGCCGACTTCCTGTATTTCTACTTCCCGGCAGCACACGCCCGCATCGACTGGTCGCAACCGATCAGCTTTCTAGAACAGGAATTGCGCGAAGTCGTCCCCGATGCTGAAATGGGCACACGCTTTGTCGACAAGCTGGTCAAGGTCACGCAAATGGGTGGGCAGGATGACTGGCTCTACATTCATCTCGAAATCCAGTCTCAAGCACAGGATGCGTTCGCCGAACGCATGTTCGTCTACAACTACCGTTTGTACGATCGGTATCGGCATCCGATTGCCAGTCTGGCCCTGCTGGCTGATGACCGGGCTAATTGGCGTCCTACTGCCTTTTCCTATGAGGTGCTGGATTGCCATATGGGCATTCGCTTCCCCATCGCCAAGCTGCTTGACTGGGCCGGTAGCGAGGCAAGGTTGAATGATATGGGGAATCCATTTTCAATTGTCACGCTGGCACACCTGAGTACTCGCGCAACGCGCAATGACATGGCAGCCCGCAGGGCGGCAAAGTGGGCAACCCTCCGCGGTCTTTGCCAGCGTAACTGGCCGCGGCAGAAAGTGATCGACTTCATACGTGTCATCGACTGGATGATGCGCCTGCCCAAAACAATGGAGTTGGAATTAAAGCAGGATAGGCAAACATGGGAGGAAGCGATGGGAAAACCTTACGTCACATCATTCGAACGTTATGCACGCGAAGAAGGCATCGAGCTTGGGCTAAAACAAGGCATAGAACAAGGCATTGCACAAGGCATTCAACAAGGGAAAAAGCGGCTGCTATCTCGCTTACTGGAACAGCGCTTCGGCGAGCTGCCTCAATGGGCCACTGAACGAATGGTTACAGCGAGTGACGAGCAGTTGGACGCATGGACCAGTGCCATTTTTTCTGCCGACTCAATCGCAGGCGTGTTCATCGCCGATCAGCAGTGATCAATCGGGCGAGTTGGTTAGTCTTTTTTCTTCTTTGAACTGGCTGCAGCATCCAACTGCCGCAAATAAGCCAGCTTGTCCGCGATCTTGATCTCCAGCCCGCGCGGCACCGGCTGGTACCACTGCGGGTCGCCGAGGCCTTCGGGCAGGTAGGTCTCGCCAGCGGCGTAGGCGTCGGGTTCGTCGTGGGCGTAACGGTAGAGCTTGCCGTAGCCCAGTTCCTTCATCAATTTGGTTGGCGCGTTGCGCAGGTGCTCGGGCACGGGGCGCGACTTGTCCTTGGCGATGAAGGCGCGCACCTTGTTGTACGCGTTGTAGACGGCATTGGACTTGGCGGCGCAGGCGAGGTAGACCACGGCCTCGGCCAGCGCGAGCTCGCCTTCGGGGGAGCCGAGGCGCTCGTAGGTTTCGGCGGCGTCAAGCGCGAGGCGCAGGGCGCGCGGGTCAGCCAGGCCGATGTCTTCGGCAGCCATACGCACGAGGCGGCGCGACATATAGCGTGGGTCGGCGCCGCCGTCGAGCATGCGCACCAGCCAGTACAGCGCGGCGTCGGGGTTGGAGCCGCGCACGGACTTGTGCAGGGCCGAGATCTGGTCGTAAAACGCATCGCCGCCCTTGTCAAAGCGGCGCAGCGCGTCGCCCAGGCTTTCCTGTAGCAGCGGCAGGTCGATCTGCGTTTGCTTCTTTTGCGCGGCGGCGCGCAGCATGATCTCGGTGTTGTTCAGCAGCTTGCGGCCATCACCGTCGGCACTGGCCACCAGCATCGGGCGCGCATCGTCGGCAATGCCGATATGGCCGTCGAGTGCCAGTGCGCGGTCGAGCATCTGCGACAGGTCTTCTTCGCTGAGCGACTTCAGCACATAGACCGCCGCACGCGACAGCAGCGCGCTGTTGACCTCGAACGACGGGTTCTCGGTGGTGGCACCGATGAAGGTGAACAGCCCGCTTTCCACATGCGGCAGGAAGGCGTCTTGCTGGCTCTTGTTGAATCGGTGGACTTCGTCAACGAACAGGATGGTCTTGCGGCCGGACGTCGCTTGCGTAAGTTGCGCGCGCTCGACAGCCTCGCGGATATCCTTCACGCCTGACAGCACCGCCGACAACGCGATGAACTCGGCGTTGAAGCCCTGCGCCATCAGGCGCGCCAGGGTGGTCTTGCCGACACCGGGCGGGCCCCACAGGATCATCGAATGCGGCTGACCGGACTCGAAGGCCACGCGCAACGGCTTGCCTTCGCCCAGCAGGTGCTGCTGGCCGATCACGTCATCGAGGGTGGCCGGGCGCAGGCGCTCGGCGAGGGGGGCGTTCATCTGGCGGGGACTGTTTGGTCTGTATCAGGGATGGTCTTGCCGAAGACGCAGGATCCCGGCATTCGCCGGGATGACGGCATGGCGGCGGTCGACGCTATTGCTGTAGCACGTCGGCGCCCTTGGGCATCACGAAGTGGAACTGGCCCGAAGGGAGCGACGGGTTCTTCTCGAACCGGGTAAAGGTCAGCACCGACACCTGCCCGAAAGTGTCGCGCAGCTCCATCGCGACCGGTACGCCGTCCTTGAGGCCGATGCCGATTTTCTCGAACTGGGTATCCTTCGCCTTCGGGATCGCCTGCAGCCATTCGATGCCTTCCTTCTCGCCCGCTTCGGACAGCGCGAAATTCTTCTCGAGGTCGTTACTGCCGAACAGGATGGCCGCCGGCGATGAGCCGATCGCATTGCCAAGTTTGCGCACGGTGACCTGGTTCAGGTCCTTGTCGTGCAGGTAGAGATTGTCGCCATCGGCCTGCAGCACTTGCTCATAAGGCTTCTTGTACGTCCATATGAACTTGCCCGGGCGCGAGAACAGGAAGCTGCCGCTGGCCGGATTGGAAGCGCGCATCTTGCCGCCCTCTTCCTTGACCATACGTTGCGAGAAGTCGCCTCGCGCGCTTTTGGTATTGGCGACGAAGGCCTTGAACTGCTCGAGCGCTGCTGCCTGCGAGAGCGCAGGCAGCAGCGTCGCCATAGCCACAACAGAGACGGCGGCAACGGCGCCAAGCTTGCGCAGCGGCGCAGCAAACGCAGGCCGCAAGGAACGAGGATGCTGTTTCATGACGTCACTCCTGCCCGGAAGCCGGCACGAGGATTTCGCGGTTGCCGTTGGACTGCATCGACGACACGAGGCCGCTCTGCTCCATCTGCTCCAGCAAACGCGCGGCGCGGTTGTAGCCGATGCGCAGGTGACGCTGCACCAGCGAGATTGATGCGCGACGGTTCTTCAACACCACCGCCACGGCCTGGTCGTACATCGGGTCGGCCTCGCCCGCGGGTTCGCCATTGGCTCCCAGCTCACCGCCCTCTTCGGCGACACCGCCCTCGAGGATACCTTCGATGTAGTTCGGCTCGCCTTGCGACTTCAAGTGTTCGACCACGCGATGCACTTCATCATCAGACACGAAGGCACCGTGCACGCGCACCGGCAAGCCCGTACCCGGCGGCATGTACAGCATGTCGCCCATGCCGAGCAGCGTCTCGGCGCCCATCTGGTCAAGGATGGTGCGCGAGTCGATCTTGCTGCTGACCTGGAAGGCGATCCGGGTTGGCACATTGGCCTTGATCAGACCGGTGATCACGTCCACCGACGGACGCTGCGTCGCGAGGATCAGGTGGATGCCCGCGGCACGCGCCTTTTGCGCGATACGCGCGATCAGTTCTTCGACCTTCTTGCCGACCACCATCATCAGGTCGGCCAGTTCGTCGATGATGATCACGATCGTCGGCAGCTTCTCCAGCGGCTCCGGCGCATCCGGTGTCAGGCTGAAAGGATTGGGGATCTTTTCTTCCTTCTTCTCGGCGTCGGCGATCTTCTGGTTGAAGCCTGCGAGGTTGCGCACGCCGAGCTTGGACATCAGCTTGTAGCGGCGCTCCATTTCGTTGACGGCCCAGTTCAGCGCGTGGCCGGCCTGGCGCATGTCGGTGACGACCGGCGCCAGCAGGTGCGGGATGCCTTCGTAGATCGACAGTTCCAGCATCTTCGGGTCGATCAGGATCAGGCGCACCTGATTCGGGTCGGCCTTGTACAGCAGCGACAGGATGGTCGCGTTGATGCCGACCGATTTGCCCGAACCGGTGGTGCCGGCGACCAGCAGGTGCGGCATCTTCGCAAGGTCGGCCACCACCGGATTGCCGGCGATGTCCTTGCCGAGGCCCACGGTCAGGAGCGATGCATTGTCGTTGTAGACCTTGGAGCCGACGATCTCGGACAGGCGCACGATCTGGCGCTTGGGATTGGGCAGTTCGAGGCCCATGTAATTCTTGCCCGGGATGGTCTCGACCACGCGGATGGACGTCAGCGACAGCGCCCGTGCAAGGTCGCGCGCGAGGTTGACGATCTGGCTGCCCTTCACGCCCGTAGCCGGCTCGATCTCGTAGCGGGTAATGACCGGGCCCGGATAAGCGGCGACGACTTTGACTTCGACGCCGAAATCGCCGAGCTTTTTCTCGATCAGGCGGCTGGTGAATTCGAGGGTCTCGACGCTGACGGTCTCCTGCTCGACCGGCGGTTCGTCGAGCAGCGACAGGGGCGGCAGGTTGGTGTCGGGCAGGTCGAGGAACAGCGAGACCTGCTTTTCTTTCTGAACGCGCTCGGACTTGGGCACGCTGACGACCTGCGGCACGATCTGGATAGGGGTGGCCTCGACGATCTTTTCGCGTTCCTTGACGACGACTTCTTCACGCTTGACCACGGCTTCCTGGCCGATCTTTCGGTCCTGACGCGCCGCATACATCTGCACCGCCCATTGTGCAAAGTTTTCGATCGCGCCACCGAGCTTCTCGGCCACCGCCATCCACGACACGTGGAAGCACAGCGAGAAACCCAGGCCAAACAGTGCCAGCAGCACCAATGTGCCGCCGTTGAAGCCCAGCGCCGATTGCGCAAAACCGCCGAACATTTCGCCGAGCACGCCGCCGGGGTCGCGCGGCAGCTGCGCCTTCATCGAATACATGCGCACGAATTCGATGCCGGAGCTGCCCAGCACGAGCAACACAAAGCCACTGGCGCGGATCGCTATTTCGTAGCGGTGCGGCTGGTCCGGCTGGCGCTGCATCAGGAAGCGTTGCGCGAGCCGCCGGTAGCTGACCCAGACCGAGGCCATCAGCGCCACGCAGAACCACCAGGCGGTGAAACCGAATACATACAGCATCAGGTCGGCCAGCCAGGCGCCGGCGGCGCCGCCCCAGTTCAGCGGCTTGGCGCCCATGCCGGCTTGCGACCAGCCGGAATCGCCCGGCGCATAGGTGTAGAGCACCAGCGTCAGGTAGACCCCGATAACCGCAAAAGCGACCCAACGCGCCTCGGAAAGCAGGCGGATCAGGCGATTCGGCAGCGGATCGGGGGTGGCCTCGCGGTCGTTGCTGGAGAAGGGAGAGCTGGCTCGAGTCATGGATGCCGGGGTCAGGGGCCGCCCGGAGGCAAAACCCCACTTCCACTATAATGTCGGTTGGATTTCGTGCAGGAACGGGTTGATGATCACTGCGCGATTCTTCAAGACGAGATGATACCCGTTCCGGGCAGCCATCCCGCCGCAGAAACATCCCGAAAATAATCCCGTGAGACCCGAGGAGACACCCGGCTCGCATTTCCGAAGGAATTGCGCAGGTTCGTCTCGCAGTGTCGATTTTTATTGTTGATTTCAGAAGATTCTCATGTCCAGTCCCAAACACGCCCGCGTCCTGATCATTGGTTCCGGCCCTGCCGGCTACAGCGCTGCCGTCTACGCGGCACGCGCCAACCTGAACCCGGTGCTGGTCACCGGCGTCGAGCAAGGCGGCCAGCTGATGACCACCACGGATGTCGAAAACTGGCCGGGCGACCCGATGGGCGTGCAGGGCCCGGAGCTGATGCAGCGCCTGCTGCAGCACGCCGAGCGCTTCAAGACCGAGATCATCTTCGATCACATCCACACCACGTACCTGAACGAAAAGCCGTTCCGCCTGGTGGGTGACGCCGGTACCTATACCTGTGACGCGCTGATCATCGCCACCGGCGCATCGGCGCAGTATCTGGGCCTGCCGTCGGAAGAAGCCTTCATGGGCAAGGGCGTGTCGGCCTGCGCGACTTGCGACGGCTTCTTCTACAAGAACCAGGACGTGGCCGTGGTCGGCGGCGGCAATACCGCCGTGGAAGAGGCGCTGTACCTGTCGAACATCGCCAAGAAAGTCACCGTCATCCATCGCCGCGACAAGTTCCGCGCCGAGCCCATCCTGATCGACCGCCTCATGGCCAAGGTCGCCGAAGGCAAGGTCGAGATTCACTGGAATCACACGCTGGACGCGGTGACGGGCGATGCCAGCGGCGTCACCGGCATCAACATCAAGTCGACCGTCGACGGCAAGGTGACACCGGTGTCCGTGCATGGCCTGTTCATCGCGATCGGCCACAAGCCCAACACCGGCATCTTCGAGGGCCAGCTGGAGATGAACAACGGGTACATCCTGACCAAGAGCGGCAACGAAGGCATGGCGACCATGACCTCGGTCGAAGGTGTGTTCGCGGCCGGCGACGTGCAAGACCACGTGTACCGCCAGGCGATCACCAGCGCCGGCACCGGCTGCATGGCCGCACTGGATGCCCAGCGCTACCTGGAAGCGCAGGAGTAATTGGCAGTTGAGGGCGGCGGCACTTGCCGCCGCCAGCGACAAACCACGTAACACCCGTTGCGGCCAGCCGCGCCGCGATGTCCCACGAGGAGCCCGCGATGAAGGACCTCGCAGAACTCAAGGCGTTTCAACAGCGCCTGAAAGACAGGGCTGCTGCCGCAGCCGATGCCGAGCGCCAGCGCCGCGAGCGCGCCGAAAAGCTCGCGCACGAAGCCAACCTGTTCCGTAACAGCGTCGGCAACGTGAAGCCCTTGAACTCGCACGAACGCGCCAGCCCCGACATCCCCAAGCCCTTGCCCGTTGCTCGCCAGCGCATCGCCGACGATGCCGCCGTGCTGCAGGAATCGCTGTCAGATGAATTTTCAGTCGAGACCCTGCTCGAGACCGACGAGGCACTGTCCTTTGCGCGCCCCGGCATCGGGCCGGACGTGATGAAGAAGCTGCGCGGCGGCGGCTGGGTCACGCAAGACCAGCTCGACCTGCACGGGCTGCGCGTCGACCAGGCACGCGAAGCGGTCGCATCCTTCGTGCGCGATGCGATGAAGCGCGGTTTCCGCTGCGTGCGCATCATTCACGGCAAGGGACTGGGGTCGCTCGACAAGAAGCCCGTGTTGAAGAGCAAAGTGAGGAACTGGCTGGTGCAGAAGGACGAAGTGCTTGCCTTCTGCCAGGCACGCGCCGCCGACGGCGGCAGTGGTGCCTTGATGGTGCTTTTGAAAGGTTAGAAAGTCACCGGGTCCCGGCCTGCGCCGGGACGACAGATCAAAGGACTACCAGCTTACCAAGGTCTTCCCGGCGCATGCAGGATACGGCCGCATATCCCTGCGTTCGAAGGACAAAGCCCCGGTAAAGTCCTGTTGATCAGACCGCCTCCGCACCGGTCTCGCCGGTACGGATGCGGATGACTTGCTCGACGTTCTGCACGAAGATCTTGCCGTCGCCGATCTTGCCGGTACGGGCGGCCTTCACGATCGCGTCCACCGCGTGGTCCAGCACATCCTCGGCGACCACCGCTTCTACCTTCACTTTGGGCAGGAAGTCCACCACGTACTCGGCGCCGCGATAGAGCTCGGTGTGGCCTTTCTGGCGACCGAAGCCTTTGACTTCGGTCACGGTCAGGCCATTGACGCCGACGGCAGCGAGCGATTCGCGCACTTCGTCGAGTTTGAACGGCTTGATGATGGCGGTGATGTGCTTCACGGGGTCTCCTGTTTCAGCTGATGACGATGTTGGTGGCTTATTCTCGGAACTTCGAGGTGATCGGGTAGCGCCAGTCGCGGCCGAACGCACGGTGCGTGATGCGCGGGCCGACCGGTGCCTGGCGGCGCTTGTACTCGTTGATCTTGATCAGCCGGGTAATGCGCTCGACATCCTCCTTACGATACCCGGCGGCCAGCAGTTCCGCAACGCCCTGCCCCTCCTCCATGTACAGGCGCAGTATGCCATCGAGCACCTCGTAGGGCGGCAGCGAATCCTGGTCGGTCTGGTTCGGGCGCAGCTCGGCCGACGGCGCCCGGGTCAGGATGCGCTCGGGAATGACGTCGCTGATGCCATTTCGGTAATGGCAGAGCCGGTAGACCAGGGTCTTGGCGATGTCCTTGATCACAGCGTAGCCGCCGGCCATGTCGCCGTACAGCGTGCAGTAGCCGGTCGCCATTTCGCTCTTGTTGCCAGTGGTAAGGACGATCGCGCCGGTCTTGTTCGACAGCGCCATCAGCAGCGTGCCACGGATGCGGGCCTGAATGTTCTCTTCGGTGGCGTCTTCGGGCAGGCCCTCGAACTCGAAGGCCAGCGAACGGCGGAAGGCATCGAAGCAATCGGCGATCGGAATTTCGTCGTAGCGCACGCCAATTCGCTTGACCATGTCGCGCGAATCGACCCACGAGATTTCGGCGGTGTAAGGCGACGCCATCATCACCGCCCTCACCTTGTCCGCGCCCAGCGCATCGACCGCAATGGCCAGCGTCAGGGCCGAATCGACACCACCGGACAGGCCGATGATGGCGCCCGGGAAGCCGTTCTTGGTCACATAGTCGCGCACGCCGGTGACCAGCGCCGCATAGACCTGCGCCTCGATGGACAGCGGCTCGGGCAGCGGCATCGGTTGCGGATCCGCGCCGTCAAAGCGAACCAGCGCGAAGTCTTCGCCAAAGTGTTTCAGCTGGACGCGCAGTTCGCCGGCGGCGTCGAGCACGAAGGACGCGCCGTCAAACACCAGTTCGTCCTGCGCGCCATACAGGTTCGCATAGACCAGCGCCAGGCCACGGCTGCTGACGTTCTCGCGCATCACCTCGTAGCGCAGGTGCTGCTTGTTCATGTGGTACGGCGACGCATTCGGCACCAGCAACACCTGCGCGCCGGCCGCCTTGGCCTTGGCGGGCATGTCGGGGAACCAGGTGTCTTCGCAGATGTTGATGCCAAAGCGCGTGCCCTTGACCTCGAAGGTGCAGGCATCGTCGGACGGCGTGAAGTAACGCTTCTCGTCGAACACGGTGTAGTTCGGCAGCGCATGCTTGCGGTAGGTGGTGACGATCACGCCTTCCTTCAGCACCGAGGCGGCATTGTAGTTCACGAAGTCACCGGCGCCATCGCCTTCCGTCAGCGGATGGCCGACGATCACGTGCAAGCCTTTTAGCCCGGCCAGCTCGGTGGCCAGCGCGGCCAACGCGGCGGCGGATTTTGCGTAGAATGAACGGCGCAGCAGCAAGTCTTCCGGCGGATACCCCACCAGCGACAGTTCAGGCGTCAACAGGATGTCGGCGCCTTCCGCGGCTGCGCGCCTGGCGGCCGCGGCGATGCGTTCGCTATTGCCTGCGAGGTCGCCGACGGTGCTGTTGATCTGTGCAATGGCTACGATGACGGACATGGACGCTGCTACTGGGATTTTGCGTAGGTTCGACTGAAATTCGCGGCTGGAATACCGCTACCCGACGATGGGCTCAATAAAACGGAATTATCGCACGCGCATACTCGCTTCCCTTGCCGAGGCCGGCCAGCCGTCCTGGGATGCGCTGGTGGCCACGCAATCCGCGCCGAATCCTTTTCTCACCTATGCTTTCCTGCATGCGATGCACGAATCCGGCAGTGCAGCCGACGATACCGGCTGGCAGCCGCAATACCTGACGCTGTGGTGCGATGACGAGACTCAGCCCGGCACCGACGACGCCCGGCGGGAACGGCTTGCGGCAGCGCTGCCGATGTACGCCAAATTCCATTCCTACGGCGAATACGTGTTCGACTGGGCCTGGGCCGATGCGTACAAGCGCAACGGCCTCGATTATTACCCGAAGCTGCTGTCGGCCATCCCCTTCACGCCGGTGTCGGGCAATCGCCTGCTGGCGATCGACGACCATGCGCGCGCGGCACTCGTGGAAGCGCTGCAGGGCGTGCAGCAAGCCAGTGGACTATCCTCGACCCACGTCCTGTATCCGACCGAAGCGGAAGCGAAGCAACTGGAAGCCGCCGGCTTCCTGCTGCGCAAGGGCGTGCAATTCCACTGGCAGAACGAAGGCTATGACAGCTTCGAGCAGTTCCTGTCCACGCTGGAGATGAAAAAGCGCAAGAACATCCGCGCCGAACGGCGCAAGGTGGCCGAGGCCGGCATCACGCTGCGCCCGCTGCGCGGCGAGCACGCGACCGAGGCCGACTGGCGCTTCTTCAAGCGCTGCTACGACAACACCTACAAGGCGCACTGGTCGACGCCCTACCTGAACATGGATTTCTTCCGCCGCATTGGCGAAGCGATGCCGAACAACTTGCTGCTGGTGATGGCCGAGCGCGAAGGCAGGCCGATTGCATCCTCGCTGCTGGTGTATGACGACAAGGCGCTGTATGGCCGCTACTGGGGCTGCATCGAGCAACACCCCTGCCTGCACTTCGAGACCGCGTACTACCAGCCGCTCGAGTTCTGCATCGCAAATCGAATACCCGCCTTTGAGGGCGGTGCGCAGGGTGAACACAAGATGGCACGCGGCTTCCTGCCGCAGCAGACGTGGTCGGCGCACTGGCTGGCGCATCCGGCGTTTTCTGACGCGGTCGAGCGCTTCCTTGCACAGGAAGGCAAAGGCATCTTGTCCTACATGGACGAACTCAACGAGCGCAATCCGTTCAAGACTGGCGCGCCCTGACTGCCGCGGAACCACGAAAAAAAAGCCGCCCAAGGGCGGCCATTTTTCATCGATCAGCGCGATCAGAAGTTCGGCTTGCTCGAGGCCTTCTTGTAGGCTTCGACGCCGCCGAGGATCTCGGCACGTGCTTCGTCCGGACCATACCAGCCGTCAACCTTGACCCACTTGCCCGGCTCCAGGTCTTTGTAGTGCTCGAAGAAATGCTGGATCTGCTGCAGGCGCAGGTCGTTCAGGTCTTCCGGCTTTTGCCAGTGGGTATAGATCGGCAGAACCTTGTCGACCGGCACCGCCAGTACCTTGGCGTCGCCGCCGGATTCATCGGTCATCTTCAGCACGCCGATCGGGCGGCAACGGACGACGACACCCGGGATCAGCGGAAAAGGGGTGATGACCAGCACGTCCACCGGGTCGCCATCGTCGGCGATGGTGTGCGGCACGTAACCGTAGTTGCACGGATAGTGCATGGCAGTGCCCATGAAACGGTCCACGAACAGCGCGCCGGATTCCTTGTCGACCTCGTACTTGATCGGGTCGGCATTCATCGGGATTTCAATCACGACGTTGAAATCGTTCGGCAAGTCGCGGCCGGAGGGGACGTTATTCAGGCTCATCAGGGTCCTCGGATAAATAAGGGAAGCAAAACCCGAGATTATAGCCCGGACGGCTTTCCATTCCCTTACGCCTGCCCGGGAATCCGGCTGCCGCTGCACCCGGCAGGCTCAGCCCAGAGTCAACGCCGTGCCGTTGCCGGCAGGCTGGCCAGCGCGCACTGGCGGAAGTGGGTGGCCGCCGCTTCCGGCTGGCTGGTGGCTTCGTACATCTGGGCCAGCCGCAGGTGAGCCTCTTGCAGGGTCGCGCGCTCGGTGGCGCCGAGCACGGTCTGCTCGAGGTGGCGCTGCGCCTTGCCCCACAATTTCTGTTTCAGGCACAGCGTGCCCAGCGCCAGCGACAGCTCGGTATCGTTCGGACGCTCGCGCAGCCAGTGCTCGCAATGTTCGATCTGGTCGAGCAAGGTCGCGGAACCTTCGGGAGCCGCGCACTGGCGGTACGCCCGCAGCAAGCGCGCGTCCCATTGCACGGCCAGTGCGCGCTGGATGATGTCGGACGCTTCCTGCTGCTGGCCGTTTTTCATGAAGGCGCTGGCAGCCAGCGCCGCCACGCTGACGCTCTGCCGGTCGGCGCTTGGTATGGTGGACCAGAGCTTTTTCAGGGCTTCCGGATCTTCGGCGGCCTTTGGCAGCATCGCTTCATACGCCATGTCGCGCAAACGGCGCGACAACGTCGGGTGCAGAACGCTGTGCTTGTCGAGCAGCTTCACCAGTCGCAGCACTTCAGGCCAGTTGCGGGCGTGCTGGTTGACCTTCAGCGCCAGGCGCAGCGCGTGCGCATGGCGCACGCCGCTCGCGTTCAATTCCTTGAGCACCTCGAGCGCGGCGTCGGTTTCCTTGTTGTCCTCGGCCAGCAAGTCGACCGTGGTCACCAGCCGCGCCGTGCGCAAGTCGCTATGCCGTTCGGCTTCGGACAGCCAGCGGTCGCGGCGCTGCGGCTGCTGCATGCGCTGCGCGGCGCGCGCCGCCAGCAGTGATGCAAGGCCGGCGTACTCGGGCGACTCTGCAGCACGCCCGGCCGACTTTTCGACACGGCCGAAACGTCCTTCGAGATACGCCTTCAGCGCATCCTGCAACGCGCGGCCCGAGGCCAGCAGCTGACGGCGGCTGCGGTACTCGCCGACGCGGCGCGGCAAGTCGATGGTGGCGCGCACGGTGGAGATGATCACGAACAACAGCGCAAAGCTGGCGGCCATCACCACAATGAAGAAGTTGAGCGAGAAATCGACCCGATACGGCGGATAGAACAGCACCACATTGCCCGGGTTGTAGCGGGCCAGCACCGCCAGCCCGATGGCAGCGGCGAACAGGGTGAGCAGCCAGATGAAGAAGCGCATCGCGGGCACTCCTTACGGACGGGTACGCGACTGGCGCACCGCTGCCAGGCTGGCCGACAAGGTCGGCATCTCGATGCTGAGCGCACTCGCCTGCAGCTGCTTGATCACTTCGCGACCCGCTTGCGTGGAACGGGCGCGGGTATCGAAGTAGCGCTGCAGCGTGCGGTCGGCTTCGGCAAGGTCGCTACGGAATGCGGCGTCATTGCGCGACAACAGGGCCATGCGCGCGTTCAGCAAGCGCAGCTTCAGGTTCTCGCGCGCAAAGAAAGAC
Organism: Pseudomonadota bacterium; assembly: GCA_039806045.1. Taxonomy (GTDB): domain Bacteria; phylum Pseudomonadota; class Gammaproteobacteria; order Burkholderiales; family Burkholderiaceae_D; genus Pernthalerella. The sequence goes on along the minus strand of JBDKLN010000100.1, from coordinate 13,363 downwards.
TGGCCCGGCGAAAGCAACAATGCATCCGGCGTGGTGACGGTACGCACGCGCACCAGCTGGCGGATGTCATTCCACATGTCTGCGCTCCACGCCGACCAGCGTTCCTGCATTTCCACGCGCCAGTCATACGCGGACTGGGGCCCGGGCCGCGACGCCTGCACAAGTTTGGTCTTCGGGGGCGGCGCGACCACGGCCGGCTTTTCGTCGGCCAGCAGCGGCAGCGCGTCAATCTGCGCCACCAGCGCATCGAGACGCACCGCCATGCCGGGCAAATCAACGCTCGGCAGGCTCTTGAGCTTGTCGATGTCCTGCGCCAGCGCGCGCCGGATGGCGATGAATTGCGGACGGTCGGCGCGCGACAGCCGAAGGTCGGCGTTCTGCAAGGCGATCAGCGCGCCCCGGACATTGCCGGCCAGCTCGAGCTGCTGGCTGGCGGTGGACAGCACTTGCTCGATCTCGGCCAGCGCCCAGTCGTCACGGTTTTTCGCGAGGTCGCGATACAGTTGTTCGAGCGCGATCTGCTGGCTCTGCGATTCGAGCTGCTTGGCTTCCAGCACCGAGACCTTGCCCTGCAAGACGCGCAGATCATCATCGACACGGTCGGCAATCAGCTTGGTCTGGCTGTTGAGGTTATCGCCGCTCTGCAGGCGCTGCGCGACCTCGCGCCGCAGGTCGGAAACTTCAATGCGCGAGCTCCACCATTGCCATACAAACAGGCCGGCAAACGCAACGGCGGCGAACTTGAGCCGGCCTTCACGCGTCTCGAACAGGCGCGGCATGCGCGGGCGCCAGGTCGGGCGGCGATACGACAGGCCGTCGGTATCTTCGGGAGCGTTGGCGGTCGACTTGGACGGGTCCGCGTCATCCGCGATCGCAGCCGTCACGTCAGGCGCCGAGGCGGGTTCGGCTGCGGCGGGTTCGGCTGCGGCAGGCTCTGCATCGCGCGCATAGGCCGTGTCCGGGGCCGCGGCTTCGCCGGCCGCTGCCGCAGCCATGGCCGTTTGAGCCACCGGAAGCTCTGCCGGTGTCGAAGCCGGCGTCGCTGCAGGCGTAGCAGCGTTCGCGGTGCCGTCGGGCTGGTTGCCCGCGCCTTTGGGATCGTGGGATTCGCTCATGAGCGCGATTGTATCGCTTGTATCGCGCGAATCAGCGCCGCATCGCCGGATCCGGTGCGTAAAACCCTGTCAAAACCGAGCGCCTGCGCGGTTTCGGCAATGCGCGGGTGCGGCACAATTACCGTCTGCTGCTGCAGCGCTCGCCACGCTGCCGCCGGCTCGCCACCGGCCAGCCACACCATGGCCTGCAGATTGCGCAAGGCTTCAGAGCTGGTGATGACCCACGCGGCACCGGCATTGACCAGCGCATGTAACTGCGCGCGCATCGCGTCATCCGGTTCGGGGGCGCCACGGCGATAGGCTGCGACTTGCTCGACCTCGACGCCGGCAGCCCGCAAGCGGTCAGCCAGCAATTCACGGCCGGCTTCGGCACGGACGATCAGCGCCTTCTTGCCGCGCAGCGCGGGCAGGTCGAGTACCTGCAACAGCGTCTCGGAATCAGTGCGTTCGGGATCGGCGGGACAAGCGACGCAGGCATTGGCATCGGTTACGCCGTGGCGGGCCAGCGCCTGGCGACTGCTGTCGCCGACGACGGCAGCCATCACGCCTTGCGGCCAGCTGCTGATGTGCGCAAAGGCGGCGTCAATCGCATTCGGACTGACGAAGGCGACCAGCGCATAGTCCGACAGCTGTCCCAGCCGGGACTTGAGCCCGGCTTCCTGCTCCGACCCGGCACGCAACGGCTGAATTTCGAGCAGCGGGAAGACGCGGGCGTCAAACCCCAGTGCCGTCAGGCGCGCAGCCAGCGGTTCAGCCTGAGCGCGCGGACGGGTAATGACGACCGGGCGATGGCGTCGCGAGTCAGTCATTGACATTCAGCTGAGCAGGACGCAAGGCGTCGTTGCCGACATTTGCATGCGCGGTGCGATGCGGCCTTCTGCCTTCGCACCGCCGCTTGCCGTCGCGCTCATTCGGTGGCTTTGCACTCGGCGAGGATGGCGCTGGCATCCTGCGCTTCCAGCTCGCGCGCGATCTGCTCGCCCATCGCCTCGGGCGCATCGGCAGCGCCGTTGATGTCGGCACGCGCCATGCGCTTGCCGTCAGGCGTGGCCACCATCGCGCGCAATCGCATCGCATGGCCGTTGACGGTCGCGAAGGCCGCGAGCGGAATTTGGCAGCTGCCGCCGAAGGTGCGCGACAACTGGCGCTCGGCGCGTACCGCGCGCTCGGTATCGACATGGTTCAGCGGCGCCAGCAGCGCATTCAGCTCAGGACGGCCGGAAGGGATCTCGATCGCCATCGCGCCCTGCCCCGGTGCCGGCAGGCTGTCTTCCGCCTCGATGTAGGAGCGTATCCGCTGTGCAAGGCCGAGGCGTTTCAGGCCAGCGGCGGCGAGAATGATGGCCGCATACTCGCCGCGGTCAAGCTTGCCCAGGCGCGTGTCGAGATTGCCGCGCAACGGCTGGATCTGCAGCTGCGGATAGCGCGCTGCAATCAGTGACTGGCGACGCAGGCTGCTGGTGCCGACTACAGCGCCGGCCGGCAGGTCGGCCAGAGAAGCGTAATCATTGGAGACGAAGGCATCGCGCGGGTCTTCACGCTCAAGGACGACGGCCAGCTCGAAACCTTCAGGCAGCTCCATCGGCACATCCTTGAGCGAATGCACGGCGAGGTCGGCACGGCCTTCCTGCATCGCGACTTCGAGCTCCTTCACGAACAGACCCTTGCCACCGACCTTGGACAAGGTGCGGTCGAGGATCTGGTCGCCGCGCGTGGTCATGCCGAGAATTTCGACGGTGCTGTGCGGATATAATTCAAGCAAGCGTGCCCGAACGTTCTCGGCCTGCCACATGGCTAGCCGGCTCTCGCGCGAGGCGATCACCAGTTTTCCGGTAAACGATGCGTTCAATTGAGGGACTCTCTTCAGGGGTCGTCGCAGGCGGATCGACCGGGGATGGGAAACGCTGAAAACCCGCGGATTTTATCATGCGCCCCCTGCGCAGAATGGCCGCCTGCCCCACCCTGACACTGCCATGGCCCAACAAAAGACTGCTGCTGCACGCTCCTCCCGTACCTCCGGCGGCAACGCCGCCAAATCCTCCACAGCCCAACCGGCACGCGCCACGGCGAACGACAAGGACGCACCGCTGAAGGAGGACATCCGCCTGCTCGGCCGCCTGCTGGGCGAGGTGATCCGCCACCAGGAAGGCGAGACGGTGTACGAGATCGTCGAGACCATCCGCCAGACCGCGGTGAAATTCCGCCGCGACACCGACCCGCAAGCCGGCGCCGAGCTCGACAAGCTACTGAAGAAACTGACGCGCGACCAGACCAATTCGGTGGTGCGTGCGTTTTCGTATTTTTCGCATCTGGCCAACATCGCCGAAGACCAGCACCACAACCGCCGTCGACGCGCGCACCTGCTGGCGGGCTCCGCGCCGCAGGCCGGCAGCGTGGCTGCCACGCTGTCGAAGCTCGACATGGCCGGCGTGGCCGGCAAGGCCGTACAAAATTTCTTCAATGACGCGCTGGTGTCGCCGGTGCTGACCGCGCACCCGACCGAGGTGCAGCGCAAGAGCATCCTCGACGCAGGCCGCGAGATCGCGCGCCTGCTCGCGCTGCGCGACCTGCCGATGACTGCGCGCGAGAAGCAGCGCAATACGCAATTGCTGCATGCCGAGATCGCGCAACTGTGGCAGACCCGCATGCTGCGCTATTCGCGGCTGACGGTGGATGACGAGATCGAAAACGCCCTCTCCTACTACCGAATCACCTTCCTGCGCGAACTGCCTGGGCTGATGGACGACATCGAGGAGGAGGTGCTCGCGCAATACCCGAACTTGCGCACGCTGAAAATGCCGCCCTTCGTGCAGATGGGCAGCTGGATTGGCGGCGACCGCGACGGCAACCCGAACGTGAATGCGGCGACGATGACGCGCGCGCTGTCGCGCCAGTCGACCACGATTTTCGATTTCTACCTTGACGAAGTGCATGCGCTGGGCGCGGCGCTGTCGATCTCGACCTTGCTGGTGTCAGCCAGTCCCGCGCTGGAAGCGATGGCCAATGCGTCGCCGGACAATTCGCCGCACCGCACCGACGAGCCTTACCGTCGCGCTCTGATCGGCGTCTATGCGCGGCTGGCCGCCAGCGCGCGCAAGCTGGGCGTGCACAACATCCTGCGCCAGGAAGTGGGCGCGGCGCCGCCGTATGCGAACGCAGAAGAATTTATCGCCGAGCTCGACGTGATCGGCGATTCGCTGCGCGCCAACCACGGACTGGCGCTGACACGCCCTCGACTGAACACGTTGCGCCGCGCGGCCGAGATCTTCGGCTTCCATCTCGCGACGCTGGACATGCGCCAGAGCTCCGATGTGCATGAGCGCGTGCTGGCAGAGCTATTCCGCGCCGCCGGCGTCTGCCCCGGTTACGCCGACCTGTCCGAGCAGGAAAAAGTGATGCTTCTGCTGGCCGAGCTAGAACAGCCGCGCCTGCTGCGCTCGCCTTACCTTGCCTATTCGGACGAGACGGTGTCGGAGCTGGGCGTGCTGAAGGCCGCGCGCCAGATTCGCGAGCAATTCGGCAGCCGTGCAATCCGCAACTACATCATCTCGCACACCGAGACCGTATCGGACTTGCTGGAGGTTTTCCTGCTGCAGCGTGAGGCCGGCCTGATGCATGTCGGGCAGAACGGTAAAGTGCCGGACGCGCAGCTGATGGTGATCCCGCTGTTCGAGACCATTCCCGACTTGCGCAATGCGCCCGGCATCATGGATGGTTTGCTGGCTATCCCGATGGTGCGCGAGCTGGTGCGCCAGCAGGGGCAGCTGCAGGAAGTGATGCTAGGCTATTCGGACTCCAACAAGGATGGCGGCTTCCTGACCTCGAACTGGGAGCTGTACAAGGCCGAGATTTCGCTGGTGCAGGTATTCGAGAAGCATGAAGTCAAGCTGCGCCTGTTCCATGGCCGCGGCGGCACCGTCGGCCGTGGCGGCGGCCCCAGCCACGAGGCCATCCTCGCGCAGCCGGCCGGCACCGTGAACGGACAGTTCCGCCTGACCGAGCAGGGCGAGATCATTGCGTCGAAATTCTCCAACCCCGAGATCGGCCGCCGCAACCTCGAACTGGTGGTGGCTGCGGTGATGGAAGCCAGCCTGACGCCGCCGCTCACCGATGGCAAACGCGCGAAGCGGCTGGCCGAATTCGAACGCGTGATGGAGACACTGTCCGAATACGCCTACCGAGCCTATCGCAACCTCGTGTACGAGACGCCGGGCTTCACCGATTACTTCTTTGCAGCCACGCCGATCGCCGAGATCGCCGAGCTCAACATCGGTTCCCGCCCGGCGTCGCGCAAATCGACCCGCCGCATCGAAGACCTGCGCGCGATCCCGTGGGGATTCTCGTGGGGCCAGTGCCGCCTGCTGCTGCCGGGCTGGTTCGGCTTCGGCAGCGCGGTCAGCCAGTGGCTGGCCGACGATGCGACCGGACCGAAGTCGAAGAAGCTGGCCCTGCTGAAGGCCATGGTCAAGGAATGGCCGTTCTTCTCGACGCTGCTGTCGAACATGGACATGGTGCTGGCCAAGACCGACCTCGCCGTCGCATCGCGCTATGCAAGCCTGGTCGCCGACAAAAAACTGCGCAATGCGATTTTCAAGCGCATCGTCGCCGAGCATGAATTGACGCTGGACTGTCTGTCGCTGGCTACCAGCAGCAAGGGCAGGCTCGCGCAAAACCCGACGCTGGCGCGCTCGATCAAGAACCGCTTCCCCTACCTCGACCCGCTGAACCACCTGCAAGTGGAACTGGTGAAGCGCCACCGCGCGTGGAAGGAACAGGGCAAGGAGCCGGATATCCGCGTACACCGTGGCATCCACATGACCATCAACGGCGTGGCGGCCGGTTTGCGCAATACCGGCTGATTCAGGCGTTTCCTCTATAATCCCGCCTTGTTCTGCACCGGCTGACTTGCATCAATAGCCGCTGGATTCCGGCCTGGGCCGGGATGACCCCGGCCGAAAGGATCGGCTCCCATGCATCGTCCCGGCGCAAGCCGGGACCCAGCGTCGTTGCGAAATCCGGCACCTCCCTGAACTGCTACCCAGCGTCCTCCCATGAACGACCAATTTGCCAAAAAATCCGAAGCCTGGTCCGCCCGCTTCTCCGAGCCCGTGTCCGACCTCGTCAAGCGCTACACCGCGTCGGTATTCTTCGACAATCGCCTAGCGCACGTCGACATCCAGGGTTCGCTGGCGCATGCGGAAATGCTCGCGGCGCAAAAGATCATCAGCCCGCAGGATTACGATGCGATCCAGCGCGGCATGGCGCAGATCCTGTCCGAGATCGACAGCGGCAAGTTCGAATGGCTGCTCGATCTCGAAGACGTGCACCTGAACATCGAGAAGCGCCTGACCGAACTGGTCGGCGACGCCGGCAAGCGCCTGCACACCGGCCGTTCGCGCAATGACCAGGTCGCGACCGACATCCGCCTGTACATGCGCTCCGCGATCGACGACATCCTCGGCCTGCTGAAGGCGCTGCGCCTGGCGCTGGTCGACCTCGCCGAGAAGAATGCCGACACCATCCTGCCCGGCTTCACGCACATGCAGGTCGCGCAGCCGGTGACTTTCGGCCACCACATGCTGGCCTATGTCGAAATGTTCGGCCGCGATGCCGAGCGCATGGCCGACTGCCGCAAGCGCGTCAATCGGCTGCCACTGGGCGCGGCCGCTTTGGCTGGCACCACCTTCCCAATCGACCGCGAGCGCGTCGCCAGGACGCTGGGCTTCGAGGATGTCTGCCACAACTCGCTCGATGCCGTGTCGGACCGCGACTTCGCGATCGAATTTTGCGCCGCCGCCGCACTGGTGATGACGCATGTGTCGCGCCTGTCGGAAGAGCTGGTGATCTGGATGAGCCCGCGCGTGGGCTTCATCGACATCGCCGACCGCTTCTGCACCGGTTCGTCGATCATGCCGCAAAAAAAGAACCCGGATGTGCCTGAACTGGCACGCGGCAAGACCGGCCGCGTCAACGGCCACCTGATCTCGCTGCTGACGCTAATGAAGGGCCAGCCGCTGGCGTACAACAAAGATAATCAGGAAGACAAGGAACCGCTGTTTGATACAGTCGATACCGTGATCGACACGCTGCGCATCTTTGCCGACATGGCCGGCGGCATCACCGTGAAGCCGGACGCGATGCGCTCGGCCGCGCTGCAAGGCTATGCGACGGCAACCGACCTCGCCGACTATCTGGTGAAGAAAGGTCTGCCCTTCCGCGATGCGCATGAAGCCGTTGCGCATGCGGTACGCACCTGCGAACAGAAAGGCTGCGATCTGGCCGACCTGTCGCTGGACGAGCTGCGCCAGTTCTCGACACTGATCGGCGGCGACGTGCATGCGGTGCTGACGCTGGAAGGCTCGGTCGCCGCGCGCAATCACGTGGGCGGTACCGCACCCGAGCAAGTGCAGAAGGCCATCGCCCGCGTGCGCCAGCTGCTCGCCTGAGGCCCCGGCCCGGCCGGGCTCCGTTGCATCGCCCGGCCAACGACAGAAAACGGCATCAAGGCCGCCCGGACCGGGCGGCCTTTTGTTTTTCCGCGCCCGATTCGTGGACGCTGGCTTTAAGGCTTCCGTTAAGTCCGCCTTCAGGCCGGCGCAAGGATTTGCTCATCGTCACCGTTGTGATAAAACGTCATCACCGGTAGGTGGTCAACCCTAACGGAACATGGTCATGGCCGCTGTTGCAAAGCAGCATGCGGCCAAGGCTCTCGACAGTCATACATTGCCCGGCACCTTCCACGCCACATAAGACGCATGAGAACTTGACCATGAACGCCCTACTCTCCCTCTCCAAATTCATCGATACGCTCAATGAACGCATCGCCCAGACCGTGAGCTGGGCTTTGCTCGCGGCCGTACTGATCTGCGCCGGCAATGCGATGGTTCGATACCTGCTCAATACCAGCTCGAATGCATGGCTGGAAATCCAGTGGTACCTGTTTGGCGCGATCTTCCTGCTTGCGACGTCATACACGCTCAAGCGCAACGAGCACGTGCGCATCGACGTGATCGCCGGCCATCTGTCCAAACGCACACAGGCCTGGATCGACGTGTTCGGCTTCGTGTTCTTCATGCTGCCGGTGACGGTGCTGATCCTGAACTTCGCGTTGCCGTATGCGCTGGAATCGATCCACAATCAAGAAGTATCGAGTAATGCGGGCGGCCTGATCGTGTGGCCGGCGAAGGCACTGATACCCCTGGGCTTCCTGCTTCTGACGCTGCAAGGCGCGTCGGAGCTGATCAAGCGCATCGGCTTCCTGATGGGGAAAGTCGATGCCAGCGTCTTCGAGAAGCAGCAGGTGACGCCTGCTGAGGAAATCGAGTCGAGCGCCGCCGCAAGCCTGCTGACGCCCGCCGGCATGCTGATGCCGGCCGGACTGAGTGCAGCCAGCCCAACGGCAGCACCTGCGGACGCAGCCACTTCCGCATCTGGCAAGGACATGGGCACCAGCCCGAAATCCGGCGATGCCGCCGGCAACGTCGCGGAGGCCTGAGATGATCGAATTCCTGATCGCGAACATGGCCCCGATCATGTTCGCCACCCTGGTGGTGTTCCTGCTGTCGGGCTTCCCGGTCGCTTTCTCGCTGGCGGCCAACGGGCTCATGTTCGGCATGCTCGGCATTGAAGTCGGCCTCCTCAAGCCCGAATTGCTACAGGCGCTGCCGAACCGGCTGTTCGGCATCATGGGCAATGACACGCTGCTGGCCATCCCCTTCTTTACCTTCATGGGCTTGATCCTCGAGCGCTCTGGCATGGCTGAGGACTTGCTCGACACGATCGGTCAATTGTTTGGACCGCTGCGCGGCGGCATCGCGTATGCGGTGATCTTCGTCGGGGCCTTGCTGGCTGCGACCACCGGCGTCGTCGCGGCCTCGGTGATCTCGATGGGTCTGATCTCGCTGCCAGTGATGCTGCGCTATGGCTATGATCGCAGGATCGCCTCCGGCGTGATCGCGGCGTCGGGCACGCTGGCGCAAATCATCCCGCCGTCATTGGTGCTGATCGTCATGGCCGATCAGCTGGGGCGCTCGGTCGGCGACATGTATCAGGCAGCGATCGTACCGGGCTTGCTGTTGACTGTGCTGTACGCCTTTTATGTGATGGCCGTATCCATCCTGCGGCCTTCCGCACTGCCGGCTTTGCCGCCGGAGGCGCGCAACCTGCGCGAAGCCAATGGCTCGGCCGGGCTGCCGTCCCTGCTGGCCGTGATCGCCGCCGGCGTACTGGCCGCCTGGGCCTTCAAGCATTTCTACCTCGCGCTGCGCAAGCCCAACCTCGCACCCGACGAAGCCATCGTCTATGCCGCCGTCATCGGCGTTGCGGTCACCTATGGCGCGGCTCTGCTCAACCAGAAAATCCGCCTCGGCCTGCTGTCGAAGATGGCCGAGCGCGTGGTACTGGTACTGGTCCCGCCGCTGGCGCTGATCTTCCTCGTGCTGGGTACGATCTTCGTCGGCATTGCGACCCCAACCGAGGGCGGCGGCATGGGTGCGTTGGGGGCGATCATCCTCGCACTGGGCAATCGCCGGCTGAACCTCGATCTGCTGAAACAGGCAATGAGCTCGACCACGCGTCTGGCCTGCTTCGTGATGTTCATCCTGATCGGCTCCAGCGTGTTCTCGCTGGTATTCCGTGGCATCAATGGCGACCTGTGGGTCGAGCACTTGCTGAGTTCACTGCCGGGCGGTAGCGCCGGCTTCCTGATCGTTGTGAACTTGCTGTTCTTCGCGCTGGCCTTCTTCCTCGATTTCTTCGAGCTGGCCTTCATCCTCGTGCCACTGGTGGGACCGGTGGCCGACAAGATGGGCATCGATCTGATCTGGTTTGGCGTGCTGCTGTCGGTGAACATGCAGACCTCGTTCATGCATCCGCCATTCGGCTTTGCCTTGTTCTACCTGCGCTCGGTGGCGCCAAAGCAGGTCAAGACCAGCGAGATCTACTGGGGCGCGGTGCCCTTCGTCGGGCTGCAAGTGCTGATGGTGGCGCTGATCATCGCTTTCCCGTCGATGATCTCGGTCGGCAGCAAGATCGACATGAAGGAACAGCTGGAGCTGAACATCAACATGCACGACAACGACTTTGGCGGCGACACGCCCAATATACAGTTCAAGATTGAAGGCGATGACATGGGCGACATAAAGCTCGACTTCCCGGCTGAAGGCGCGAACAAGCCGGCAAAATAAAACGCGTACGGCAACAAAAAGCCCGCATCGCTGCGGGCTTTTTTCTTGCGGAGCACCGGATCAGGACTTGCGGCCGATCAGGTAGCTTTGCACCGGGTTTTCCGCCACCGAGTACCAGTTGTTCTGGTCCTGGCGGAAGCGTCGCCACGGATCCAGCACCTTCTTGAAGCGTGGATTCTTGCTTGCTTCTTCATCGATCACTTCCATCGCCGCCTTGTAGCAGGCATCCATGATGGGCTTGCTGAAGGTACGCAGCTTGACGCCGTTCTTGACCAGCCTTGCCAATGCCGCCGGGTTGCGGGCGTCATACATCGCCTGCATCGCGACATGGGCTTCATAGGTCGCGACTTCGAGCGCATTCTGGTACTCCTTGGGCAGCTTGTCCCATTCTTTCTGATTCACATAGAACGACAGCTGCGCGCTCGATTCCCACCAGCCCGGCGTATAGTAAAAAGGCGCGACCTTGTTGAAGCCGAGCTTCTCATCATCGTACGGACCTATCCATTCGGCAGCATCGATCGTGCCCTTTTCGAGCGCCGGGTAAATGTCGCCGCCGGCAATCTGCTGCGGCACCACGCCGAGCTTTTGCATCACGCGACCGGCAAAACCGCCGACACGCATCTTCAGGCCGTGCAGGTCTTGTGGCGTATTCACTTCCCGACGGAACCAGCCTCCCATCTGGCAACCGGTATTGCCACCCATGAAGTTGATGATGCCGTAGTCATGGAAGAACTCACGCATGAGCTGGCGACCGCCGCCCTGGTCCATCCACGCGGTCTGCTGGCGCGCGGTGAGGCCGAACGGAATCGCGGTATCGAAGGCAAAGGTGGCGTCCTTGCCGAAATAGTAGTACGAGGCCGAATGCCCCATCTCGACGGTGCCGGCCTGCACGGCATCCATCACCTGCAAGGCCGGGACCAGCTCGCCGCCGGGGAAGGTGCGAATATTGAATTTGCCATCAGTGAGTTGACCTACGCGTCTGGCCATGATCTCGGACGCACCGAAGATAGTGTCGAGCGATTTCGGGAAGCTGGACGCGAGGCGCCAGTTGATGGTGGGATTGCCTTGCGCAATCGAGGGTGCGGCAACGGTGGCTGCTGCGGCACCGGCCAGGCTGGCTGCTGCTGCGTGGATGAATCGACGACGTGTCATTTGGGGTCCCCTTTTCCCGATCCAGAAATAGGTGCGAATTCGCCGACCGGGATATCGCGAATATGCACTGCCAAAAATTAATTTTTCGGCAATTCTGTGAGGGCTATCCGGCGGGAGCAATACCTATTTCATGGCAAATGCAGGACTGTTGTTGGCGCGCATGAAGAAAAACATTGCCGCGTGTCCAAGCAAAATTTCCATTCGCTATCGCAGCGTGACCAGGGAACAGAGCGCTGTTGTTTATTCGCAGCGAGCTGTGCGAATAAATCAATGAGCGCAAGGCAAAAGCAGGAAGGGGGAATGCAACACGGGCCGCGCAAACAGCCACGGCCCGTGAATTTTGAATCAAAGCATTTGCGCCAACGCAGATTGGCGCAGGTCAAACACGCAGCATGCGCCTGAAACCGGCGCGCCACTCGGCTTCAGCTGCCGGCGATGGTCATGCTGCTGATCAGGATGGAGCCGGTATTCTTGGTGCCACGTCCGAGCACGTCACTGCCGATGGCGACGATGTCATTGAACATGTCCTTCATGTTGCCGGCAATGGTGATTTCTTCGACCGGATACAGGATCACGCCATTCTCGACCCAGTATCCTGACGCACCGCGCGAATAATCGCCGGTCACATAATTGACGCCATGGCCCATCAGCTCGGTGACCAGCAAGCCGGTGCCCATCTTCCTCAGCATGCCGACAAAATCATCGGACGCTTGCGTGAGGGTCGATGTCAGCTGCAGGTTGTGTGATCCCCCGGCATTGCCGGTGGTCTGCATGCCGAGCTTGCGCGCCGAATAGCTGGACAGGAAATAGCCCTGCACCACACCATCTTTCACGACGTCGCGCTGACGCGTGCGCACGCCTTCCTCATCGAACGGCGCTGAACCCACCGCGCCCGGCACATGCGGGTCTTCGGTCACCTGTATGTGCGAAGCGAACACCTGCTTGCCGATGGACTCGGTCAGGAAAGTGGACTTGCGGTACAGCGAACCGCCCGACACAGCCTGCACGAAGCTGCCCAGCAGGCCGCAGGCCAGCGGCGCCTCGAACAGCACCGGGCATTTGCGGGTGTCGAGCTTGCGTGCGTTGAGGCGCGACAGCGCGCGCTCGGCGGCGTAGCGACCGACCGCTTCGGGAGACGCGAGCTTCATCGGATTGCGATCCGACGAATACCAGTCGTCGCGCTGCATGTTGTTGCCACGGCCGGCGATGGGCGACACTGAAATCGAATGGCGCGAATAGGGGTAGCCGTGCAGGAAGCCGCGCGAGTTCGCCAGCACGAAGTGCGACTGCTGCGCATAGGTGTTGGCACCTTCGCTATTGGTGATGCGCTTGTCAACCGCGAACGCTGCCGCTTCGCAGCGCAGCGCCAGCTGCACCGCGTCTTCGGCCGAAATCGCCCACGGGTGGAACAAGTCAAGGTCGCGTGGTGCCGTCTCCAGCAGTCCGTCCTCGGGCAAGCCGGCGCAGTCATCTTCGGCGGTAAAGCGCGCGATATTGTAGGCGGCATCGACCGTGTCCTTCAGCGCCTGCATCGAAAAGTCCGAGGTACTGGCATTGCCGCGGCGGATCGCCCGGCCCTGGCCGAGGTAGACCGTGATGCCGATGCCCTTATCCTTGTTCTGCTCGATGGTCTCGACCGCGCCCTTGCGCACCGTGACCGACAGTCCCTGGCCTTCGCTGAGCTCGACCACGGCATCGGACGCGCCTTTCTCTTTGGCAAAGCGCAGCATATCGGACGCGATTTGCTTGAGCTGGTCCTGGGAATGGGTGAACACAGACTTGTCCATGGGGGTCTTTGGCAAGGGGGGAATCAAAGCAGGTATCATAGCAGCCGTTCAAGAAAGCCATAGCCACCATGCCGAATGCCAACCGCGGCGCCGTCGGATTCCAGTCCAGCGAATTCGAACAGCA
>JBDKLN010000099.1:0-4515 GCA_039806045.1 Pseudomonadota bacterium | reverse complement strand
GTCGTCGGCAAACCAGTGCAAGGCTTGTGCGACCGTCACCAGATCGGCGCAGGCATCCGGCAGGCCACTTGCGGCGGCTGGCGCGACGGCATAGCGGACACGCGCATCCGGCATTGCATGCGCGATCTGGCCGGCACTGGCATCCGTTGCCTGCACACGATCGAAACGGGCGGCAAGGGCGACCGAGGCTTGTCCGTTGCCGCAGCCGCAGTCCCACACGAGGTCACGCGCGCCACATTGTTCACCGAGCCAATCGAAGAGCTCAGGCGGATAGGTCGGACGGAAGTCGGCGTAGCGCCCGGCGACCTTGCCGAAGTGATCGTTGAAATTCGTCATGGCTCGGCGGCACCGTCATTGAACGGCCGTTGGTTAGGTTCAGGGCTTGACCAAGACCTTGGCGTTCGCGCCGCGCTCAACCTGCTCATGCGCAGCAGCGGCCGCTTCCAGCGCATGGATGGCAACCACCGGATGCCGGAAGTCCGGGCGAACCAGCGCTGCGGCTACGCCATCCAGCACTTCGCGCAGCAAGGGCTGCGGCAGCTTGTAGACGATGAAGTAATAGAGGCTGACAAAGCCCAGGATCATCGGGCCGAAAGGCATCGCGACCTGCGGGCTGTTGGTGCCGTAGATGACAGCCTTGCCGCCGAAACGCAGCAGGCTGCCATAGTGCGGCGCATGCGCAGCGGCATCCATGTCGATGATGAAGTCTGCGCCGCTGCCGGCGGTCAGTGCCTGCACGCGGGCGACCAGGTCTTCGGTCTTGTAGTTGATGGTGTCCGCGGCGCCGTTGCCGCGCGCCAGCTTTGCCTTGTCATCATTGCTGACGATGGCGATCACGCGCGCGCCGGCCATTGCCGCCAGTTGCGTCACATAGAAGCCGACGCTGCCGGCCGCGCCGGGCACGAGTACCGTTTTGCCGAGCAGGTTGCCGCAGCTTTGCACGGCGTGCATGGCCGTCATCAGCGGGATGCCGATCGACGCGCCAGTCTCGAAGGATACGCCGTCGGGCAGCGGCACCGCCTGCGATGCCGGTAGCGCGACGTACTCGGCGCAGCTGCCGTACGGACGGTCCCATTGCGCGTTGTACATCCAGACGCGCTGGTGGAGCAGGGCGGCATCGACGCCGGCGCCGACCCGGTCGATGACGCCCGAGCCATCGCTGTGTGGCGTGACTTCAGGGTAGCCACCGGTTCGCGCCGCTATGCCCGAGCGTGATTTCACGTCCGACGGATTGACGCCGCTGTAGGCCACCCTCACGCGCACCTCGCCCGGGCCGGGCTCGGGCAGCGACTTGTCGACAATCTTCAGTACCTCGGCCGCAGGGCCCTTGCTGGTGTAGACAACCGCGCGCATCGGGGGCTCCTTGGTTTCCGGGGTGTCAGAACAGGCCGACGACTTTGCCGCTGTCGTCGATGTCGATCTTGACCGCGCTCGGCACCTTGGGCAGGCCCGGCATGGTCATGATGTCTCCGCAGATCATCACGATGAATTGCGCACCGGCAGCGAGGCGAACTTCGCGAATGTTCACGGTATGGCCGCTGGGAGCGCCGCGCAGCGTCGGGTCGGTCGAGAACGACGACTGGGTCTTGGCGACGCAGATCGGGTACTTGCCATAGCCCGCGTCTTCCCAGGCCTGCAGCTGTTGCTTCACCTTGGCGGGGGCGCTGATGTCGGCGGCACCATAGATCTTGGTCGCCACCTTTTTCATCTTGTCCCACAGCGAGTCGTTGTCGTCGTAGACGAACTTCGGGCCCGTGCCTTGCTCGGCCAGTCGCACGATTTCGTGCGCGAGCGCCTCGGCGCCGGCGCCGCCCTTGGCCCAGTGCTCGGCCAGCACGACATTGACGCCCAGCGCCTGCATGCGATCGGTGACCATCGCGATCTCGGCGTCGGTATCGGCCGTGAAGCGGTTGATCGACACCACGCAGGGCAGGCCATAGTTTTGGGTGACATTTTCGACGTGGCGCTCGAGGTTGACCAGGCCTTTTTTCAGTGCGTCCAGGTCTTCGTTATTGAGCTCTTTCACATCCTTGCCGCCGTGATATTTCAGCGCGCGGATGGTCGCTACCAGCGCGCACGCGGCCGGCTTGAGGCCGGCCTTGCGGCACTTGATGTCGATGAATTTCTCCGCGCCGAGGTCGGCACCGAAGCCGGCCTCAGTCACGACGTAGTCGCCGAGTTTCAGCGCGCTTTGCGTGGCAATCACCGAGTTGCAGCCGTGCGCGATGTTGGCGAACGGCCCGCCGTGCACGAAGGCCGGGTTGTTTTCCAGCGTCTGCACGAGGTTGGGCTTGAGCGCATCCTTCAGCAGCACCGTCATCGCGCCATGCGCGTTCAGGTCGCGCGCATGCACCGGCTTCTGGTCGCGGGTGTAGCCGATCACGATGTCGCCGAGGCGCTGCTTCAGGTCCTGCACCGAGGTCGCGAGGCAGAAGATCGCCATGACCTCCGACGCGACCACGATGTCGAAGCCGTCCTGGCGCACGAAGCCGTTGGCGGTGCCGCCGGCGCCGATCACGATGTCGCGCAGTGCGCGGTCATTCATGTCAACGACGCGCTTCCAGGTGATGCGGCGCGGATCGATGTCGAGCGGGTTGCCGTGGTTGATGTGGTTGTCGATCATCGCGGCCAGCAGGTTGTTGGCCAGCGCGATCGCCGAAAAATCGCCGGTGAAGTGCAGGTTGATGTCTTCCATCGGCACGATCTGCGCATGGCCGCCGCCGGCTGCGCCGCCCTTGACCCCGAACACCGGGCCCAGGGAAGGCTCGCGCAGGCAGATCACGGCCTTCTTGCCGATGCGGTTCAGCGCGTCGCCGAGGCCGACGGTGGTGGTGGTCTTGCCTTCGCCGGCCGGGGTCGGGCTGATGGCAGTCACCAGGATCAGCTTGCCGTCCGGGCGGCCTTTCAGCGTCTCAAGATAGTCGAGCGAGATCTTGCCCTTGTAATGGCCATAGGGCTCGATCGAATCTTCCGGGATACCCAGGGTGGCGGCGACATCGACCACCTTTTTCATTTTGGCTTGTTGGGCAATCTCGATATCGCTTTGCATGCTGGCTCCGGGAATACTGAAGTGAATACTGGAAAGGTCGGGATTCTAAAGCCTGCAGGCAAAGCGCGGGTACTTGTCGAAAAGCTCACGTCTTGCCAGCGGTTTCGCTCGCCCCCCGACGGTGGTTGTGTCATGCACAAGGAAAGCATGAACGGCTCTGTTAAACTCTTGCTTCCAATAAGGGCTGGCCTCCCGACAATCGGCTCCCCACATCATATTTACCCAGACAGGAATTCCTATGCCCGGCTTGCTTCCCCACGTCGATCCCGATGGCCTGCTCGAGTTTTCGGTGGTCTACACCGACCGCTCGCTGAACCACATGTCGAAAGCTTTCATGGGCGTGATCAACGACATCTCGTCCATCCTGAAAGAGGTCTACAACGCCAAGTCGGCGGTGGTGGTGCCGGGTTCGGGTACCTATGGCATGGAAGCCGTCGCGCGCCAGTTTGCCTCCGAGCGCAAGTGCGCCGTGATCCGCAATGGCTGGTTCAGCTACCGCTGGACCCAGATCTTCGAGATGGGCCATATCTCGAAGGACCTGCACGTGATCAAGGCCAGCCAGGCCCACCCGGGATTCGAGGGTGACTATGCACCACCGGCCATCGACGACGTCGTCGCTTGGATCAAGCAAGAAAAGCCGGCTGTCGTGTTCGCACCGCACGTCGAGACGTCGGCCGGCATGATCCTGCCGGATGACTACCTGAAGGCCGTGGGCGAAGCCGTGCGCTCTGTTGATGGCTTGTTCGTGCTGGACTGCATCGCGTCGGGCGCCATGTGGGTCGATATGCAGGCCTGCAATGTGGACGTCATCATCAGCGCGCCGCAAAAGGGCTGGAGCAGCTCGCCATGCTGCGCCCTGATCGCGCTGAACGATCGCGCGCGCGCCACCATCGACGGCACCACCAGCACCAGCTATTCGTGCGACCTGAAGAAGTGGCTGCAGATCGTCGAGACCTACGAGAAGGGCTCGCACATCTACCACACTACGATGCCGACCGATGGCCTGCGCCAGTTGCGCGACACGATGAAGGAAACCCGTGCCGCCGGTTGGGACAAACTGAAGCAGGCGCAGGTCGAGCTGGGCGACAAAGTGCGCCGCATGCTCGAAGCGAAAGGCTTCAAGAGCGTGGCTGCGCCGGGCTTCCAGGCACCGTGCGTGGTCGTCAGCTATACGACGGATCCGGACATCCAGAACGGCAAGAAGTTTGCCGCGCTCGGCCTGCAGACCGCTGCCGGCGTGCCACTGCAAGTCGGCGAGCGGGATGATTTCCGCACCTTCCGCCTCGGCTTGTTCGGCCTGGAGAAGCTGCTGAATGTGGATCGCACGGTCGAGCACCTGAAGTCGGCGCTCGATAATATCGAGTCGGCCCCCGTGCTGAAGTCGGCCTGAGTCCGGCAGCGCGACGAAAAAGCCCGCCCCGCACCAGCGCCGGCGGGTTTTTTTCCGTCCGGGCCCGATGAAATTA
>JBDKLN010000098.1:0-7818 GCA_039806045.1 Pseudomonadota bacterium | reverse complement strand
TCGACGGCGACCAGTATCTGCGACATTCATCAGCAATATTCATCGACAGGAATCCCATGGCAACCCTGACTCCCGGTATTTTCAAGGCCTATGACATCCGCGGCGTGCTCGGCAAGACGCTCGACTCTGCCATTGCCAGGCAGATCGGACTGGCCTTCGGTTCGACTGCGATTGAACGCGGCGAAAAGACGGTCATCATTGGCCGCGACGGCCGCCTGTCCGGCCCCGAACTGTCGACAGCGCTGGCCGCAGGCCTGCAAGCGAGCGGTGTCGACGTGATCGACGTCGGCATGGTCGCGACGCCGATGCTGTACTACGCGACCAACGTGCTGGGCGCAGCCAGCGGCATCATGGTCACCGGCAGCCACAACCCGCCCGACTACAACGGCTTCAAGATGGTGCTGGCCGGCGAAGCCATTTATGGCGAAGCGATCCGGAAGCTGCATGCGCGCATCGTCGCGAGCGATTTCACGCAAGGCACCGGCGGCTATCGCCAGCACGACATTCGCGAAGCCTACCTGCAGCGCATCGTTTCCGACGTGAAGCTGGCGCGGCCGATGAACATCGCCGTCGATTGCGGCAATGGCGTGGCCGGCAGTGTCGCCGGCGAATTGTTCCGCCGCCTCGGCTGCGAGGTGACAGAATTGTTTTGTGAAGTCGATGGCCACTTCCCCAACCATCATCCGGATCCTGCGCATCTGGAAAACCTCGAAGACCTGATGCGCGAGCTGGCCCGGGGGCCGGCCGAGATCGGCCTCGCGTTCGACGGCGACGGCGATCGTCTCGGTGTGGTCACCAAGGACGGGCAAGTGATCTTCCCAGACCGCCAGCTGATGTTGTTCGCGCAGGACGTGCTGACCCGCCATCCGGGCGGCACCATCCTGTATGACGTGAAGTGCACGCGCCACATCGCGCCCGTCGTGCAGGCGGCCGGCGGCCAGCCGCTGATGTGCCAGACCGGCCACTCGCTGGTGAAGGCAAAGATGAAGGAGACCGGCGCGCCGTTCGGCGGCGAAATGAGCGGCCACCTGTTCTTCAAGGACCGCTGGTATGGCTTCGACGACGGGCTGTATGCGGGCGCGCGCCTGCTCGAGCTGGCCAGCCGCATGGCCGACATCAGCGGCACCCTGAATGCATTGCCGCAATCGACGTCCACGCCCGAGCTGCAAGTGCCCTGCGCCGAAGGCGAGAACCATGCACTGGTCGCGAAGATGCAGCAGCAGACCGACTGGCCGGGCGCATCGCAGGTGGTGACCATCGACGGCGTGCGCGTCGAATACCCGGACGGCTTCGGCCTGTGCCGCGCGTCGAACACGACGCCGGTGCTGGTGCTGCGCTTCGAGGCCGAGACCGACGCAGCGCTGGCGCGCATACAGCAGGCCATAGCCGCGGCGATCCGCGCGGTCAAGCCGGATGCGGCGCTGCCATTCTGATCCCGTTCTCCGGCATGCAGCGGTTATCATCCCGGCTTGATTCCGGAGAGGCCTGGTCGTCTTGAACCTTCGCTTGTATTCCCTGCTGTGGTGGGCCGCATTGCCCTTTGCGCTGCTGCGCCTGTGGTGGCGCGGCCTGCGTGAGCCCGGCTACCGGCAGCGCATGGCGGAGCGGCTCGGCTTCCACCGGCAAATCGTGGACGCGCCGCTGATCTGGCTGCATGCGGTCTCGGTCGGTGAGACGCGCGCGGCCGAGCCGCTGTTGCGCACGCTGCTCGATGCGTACCCTGATCACAAGATCCTGCTCACGCACATGACGGCCACCGGCCGTGCCACCGGCAAGTCCCTGTTCGGCAACGAACCGCGCGTGCTGCAGGCCTGGCTGCCGTATGACACGCTGTCGATGGCGCGCCGCTTCCTGCTGCATTTCCGTCCGCGCATCGGCATCCTGATGGAAACCGAAGTCTGGCCGTCGCTGCTGGCCGCTTGCAGCGACACCGGCGTGCCGGTCGCGCTGGTCAATGCGCGCTTGTCGGAACGCTCGCTGCGCCGTGCGCAGCGCTTCGACTCCCTGCTCCGGGGTGCCGCATCGAAGCTGACGGTGGTCGGCGCGCAGGTGGACGCCGATGCAGCGCGGTTGCGCGCAATGGGTGCGCAAAACGTCGTCGTCACCGGCAATTTGAAATTCGATGTCAGCCTGCCGCAGGCGATGCGCAATGCCGGCGCGGCCCTGCGCGCGCAGGCAGGCCAGCGCCCGGTGCTGCTGTGCGCGAGCACGCGCGAAGGCGAGGAAGCGCTGCTGCTCGACGCCTATATGCGCAGCACGCTGCCTTCCGACCTGTTGCTGATGATGGTGCCGCGCCATCCGCAACGCTTTGACGAAGTCGTCCGCCTGTTCGAGGGGCAGGGCCTGCGCGTGGTGCGCAAGTCGCAATTACGCGGCGCACCGGTGCCGGCCGATGTGCAAGTGCTGGTCGGTGACACGATGGGCGAGATGGTCGCCTATTACACCGCCTGCGACCTTGCCTTCATCGGTGGCAGCCTGCTGGCGCTCGGCGGACAGAACATGATCGAGGCCTGCGCCTGCGGCAAGCCGGTGCTGTTCGGGCCGCATACTTTCAACTTCGCGCAGGCGAGCCAGCGGGCGGTTGAATCGGGTGCAGCCTTGCGGGTGGAGGACGCCCGCCAGTTGTTCACTTCGGTGTTTGACCTGCTGGCCGACCACGATCGCCGTGGGCGGATGTCCGCAGCGGCGCTCGGTTTTGCAGACAGTCAGAAAGGCGCAACGCAGCGCACGGTCAAACTAATCCAGGGCTTGTTATCCTGATCCATATTGAGTCGGATACCAATAAGGTATCCCGCGCATCAAGCAGAAGGGCCAGTCAACTGACTGGCCCTTCTTATTTCGCTGCTTTCATTGGCAGCGTCTTCTTCGCTTGCCGGGCCTATTGTGCCGTCTCGTTCAAACCGCCACCGAGTGAACGGTACAGGTCGACCGCATTGGTCAGCTTCAGCAACCGCGTCTGCAGCAATTGCTGCTCCGCCGTGAACAGCTCGCGCTCGGCGTCCAGCACGTCAAGGTAGTTCGCCACGCCATTCTGGTAGCGCGCCAACGCCAGTTCCAGCCGCGCCGCTTGCGCATCGCGCATCGCTTGCTGGGACGTGATCTCGCTGGCCAGCGTGGCGCGGGCGTCGAGCGCGTCGGCCACCTCGCGGAAGGCTACCTGAATCGTCTTTTCGTAATCAGCCACCGCGATGTTGGTGCGCACCTTCGCCAGATCGAGGTTGGCTTCATTGCGGCCGCTGTCGAAGATCGGCAGCAGCAATGACGGCGCAAAGTTCCAGGTGCGGGAACCGGTATCGAACAGGTTGCCGAGGTCGGTGCTGGCGAGGCCAATGCCGGCCGTCAGCGAGATGCGCGGGAAGAAGGCGGCACGCGCGGCGGCGATGTTGGCCTGGTTGGCGCGCAGGCGCTGCTCGGCGGCACGGATGTCCGGGCGATGCTCCAGCAGCTCCGACGGCAGGCCGGCCGCGATCTCGGCCGTGATGACCTGCGCCGACAACTTGGCTTTTTGCTCGGGCAGGCGCGTATCGCTGCCGGTCAGCAGCCCCAGTGCATTGATGGCCTGCGCATGCAGGCGCTTGTACGCCAGCATGGACGCACGGGCCGAGTGCACCAGGGTCTCGCCCTGACGCAGTTCCAGCGCGTTCGCAATGCCGGCGTCGAAACGCTTCTTCACCAGGTCGTAGGCAAACTCACGGCCCTTCAGCGTGCGTTCGGCCAGCAGCATCTGCTCGGCCAGGGCGCGCTCGTTCAGCCAGGCCTTGGCGACTTCGCCGACCAGCGCGATCTGGAACGCGCGCCGCGCTTCCTCGGTCGCGAAGAACTGGGCCAGCGCCGCTTCGGACAGGTTCTTCACGCGGCCGAAGAAATCAAGCTCGAAGGCCGTCATGCCGAGGCCGACCGAGTAGATCGTGGAGTTGTAGGCCGCGCCGGTCGTGGGCAGCACCTGGCGCGAGCCCGTGCCCGCCGCGGTGGCGTTGACGGTCGGCAGCTGGTCCGCTTTCTGGATGTTGAAGATGGCACGTGCCTCTTCGATGCGCAGCGCCGACGCCTTCAGGTCACGGTTGTTGGCCAGCGCGGTAGCGATCGTCTCTTGCAGCTCCGGGTTCTGGAAGAATGCGCGCCAGCCTATCGTCACCGGCTGCGCGCCGCTGTCGGCGGCGGCCGGGAAAGTGCCTGGCACTGGCGTGGCCGGCTTGTCGAAGGACGGCAGGATCTGGCAGCCGGACAGCACGAAGGTGCCGGCCACGGCCAGTGTCAGGGACTTGAGCGTGAGGTTCAGGAATTTCATTGTTGTGCCTCGTTGGACTCGATATGGGCGGCGTACATCTTTCGCTGACGCTCGCTGCCCTTGAAGATGCTGCGCACCACGACGAAGAACACCGGCACGAAGAACACGGCCAGCACAGTGGCGGTGATCATGCCGCCCATCACGCCGGTGCCGATCGCGCGCTGGCTGGCCGAGCCGGCGCCGGTGGCGATCACCAGCGGCAGCACACCCAGGATGAAGGCCAGCGAGGTCATGATGATGGGGCGGAAGCGCAGCTTGACCGCCGTCAGCGTGGCCTCGGTCAGACTCTTGCCGGACGCCTGCAAGTCTTTCGCGAACTCGATGATCAGGATCGCGTTCTTCGCCGACAAGCCGATGATGGCGATCAGGCCGACCTTGAAGTACACGTCGTTCGGCATGCCGCGCATCACGGTGAAGGCGACCGCGCCCAGCACGCCCAGCGGCACCACCAGCAACACCGACAGCGGGATCGATGTGCTTTCGTACAGCGCGGCCAGTACCAGGAACACCGCCAGCAGCGACAACGCGAACAGCACGGTGGCGGTCGAGCCGGCCGCTTTTTCTTCCAGCGACTGACCGGCCCATTCATAGCCTATGCCCTGCGGCAGTTGCGCGACCATGCGCTCGACCTCGGCCAGCGCATCGCCGGACGCGAAGCCCGGCGCGGCGTCACCCTGGATCTTCATTGCCGGGTAGCCGTTGAAGCGCACCAGCTGCACCGCGCCGTTGACCCATGACGATTTGGCAAACGCCGAGAACGGCACCATCTGACCCTGGCTGTTGCGCACATGGAGCTTGTCGAGGTCTTCCGGCATCAGGCGCTTCTCCGGGACGGCCTGCACGATCACGCGCTGCTGGCGGCCCATGTTCGGGAAGTCGTTGACGTAGATCGAACCGAAGGTTCCCGACAGCGTGGCGTTGATGTCGGCCAGCGACAGGCCCAGCGCATTGGCCTTGTCGCGGTCGATGTCGAGCTTCAACTGTGGCGAGTCTTCCATGCCGTCCGGACGCGCGCTCTTGATGACCGGGTTCTTGGCCATCATGCCCAGCAGCTGGTTGCGTGCAGCCAGCAGCGCATCATGGCCGAGGCCGGCCCGGTCCTGCAGGCGCAGCGAGAAGCCGGTCGCATTGCCCAGCTCGCGGATGGCTGGCGGGTTCACCGTGAACACGATGGCGTCACGGATAGTGGCCATCAGCATCAGCGCCTTCTTGGCCATCGATTCCGAGCTCAGTTCAGGCTTCTCGCGCTCTTTCCAGTCCTTCAGCGGCACGAACAGCAGGCCGCCGTTCTGGCCGTTGCCGGAGAAGCTGAAGCCGAGCACCGACACGATGGCCTGCACGCCCGGTTCCTTCATGAAGTACTGCTCGGCCTGTTCCATCACGGACAGCGTGCGGCCGGTCGATGCGCCCGGCGGCAGTTGCACGTTGGCCAGCAGGTAGCCCTGATCTTCGGCCGGCAGGAAGGACGTCGGCATGCGCGCTGCCATCCACGCCACCGCCGCAATGATCACCGCATAAATCACCATGTAACGCGCGGTGGTCCTGATCAGCCTCGCCACCATGCTCTGGTAGCCCTCGGATGTGCGCCGGAACAGGCGGTTGAAGGCGCCGAAGAAGCCACCCTTCTCATGATGCTCCGGGCCGATCGGCTTCAGGATGGTCGCGCACAGCGCCGGCGTCAGCGTCAGCGCCATGATGGCCGAGAACACCATCGAAGCCACCATCGACATCGAGAACTGGCGGTAGATCGCGCCGACCGAGCCGGAGAAGAAGGCCATCGGCACGAACACCGCGATCAGCACCAGCGTGATGCCGACGATAGCGCCGGTGATCTGGCCCATCGCCTTGACCGTCGCCTCGCGCGGCGGCAGGTGCTCCTCGCTCATGATGCGCTCGACATTCTCGACCACCACGATCGCGTCATCCACCAGGATGCCGATCGCCAGCACCATGCCAAACATGGTCAGCACGTTGATCGAGTAGCCGAACGCGGCCATGGTCGCGAAGGTTCCCATCAGCGAGATCGGCACCACGATCGCCGGGATCAGCGTGTAGCGCAGGTTTTGCAGGAACAGCAGCATCACCAGGAACACCAGCATCACCGCTTCAAGCAGGGTCTTGACCACTTCTTCGATCGAGATCTTGATGAACAGCGAGGTGTCGAACGGGATCGTGTATTCCATCCCCGGCGGGAAATACTTCGACAGCTCGTCCATTTTCGCGCGCACCAGGCGGGCGGTCTCGAGCGCGTTGGCCGTCGGGGTCAGCTGCACGCCGACGCCCGCGATTGGCTTGCCGTTCAGGCGCGCCGCGAAGCCGTAGGACTGGCCGGCCACTTCGACGCGGCCGATGTCGCGGATGCGAACGGTCGCGCCACCCGGCGTGGCGCGCAGCACCACTTTTTCGAATTCCTCGGGCGTGGCCAGCTGGCCGGTGACGACGATCGATGTCGCGATGCGCTGCGAGCTCGGCGCCGGCAGGTCGCCCAGCACGCCGGCCGAGAATTGCGCGTTCTGCGCCTTGATCGCAGCGACGACGTCGTTCGGCGTCATCTTGAAGCCGAGCAGCTTGTCCGGGTCGACCCAGACGCGCATCGCGCGCTCGGTGCCGAACAGCTGCACCACGCCGACGCCGGGGGTGCGCTTGAGCTCGTTGATGATGTTGCGCGCGGCATAGTCGCCCAGCGCAACCGGCGTCACGCGGCCATCGGTGGCGCGCAGGTTCACGAACAGCAGCAGGTTGCTGCGTGCGCGGGTGATGGTCACACCCTGTTGCACCACGGCCTGCGGCAGGCGCGCCTCGATTCGCTTGAGGCGGTTCTGCACGTCGACGGCGGCCAGTTCAGGGTTGGTGCCGGTCTTGAACGTCACCGAGACGGTCGAGCCGCCATCCGACTGGCTTTGCGACTCGATGTACAGCATGTTCTCGGCGCCGTTCATCTCCTGTTCGATCAGGCTGGTCACGCTCTCGTCCACGGTCTGCGCGGACGCACCCGGGTACGACGCGTTGACGATGATGGTCGGCGGCGCAATCGTCGGGTATTGCGACACGGGCAGGTTGGGGATGGACAGCACCCCGGCCAGCAGGATGAAGAGCGCGATCACCCAGGCGAAGACCGGGCGATCGATGAAAAACTTTGCCATGGCGGTGCTTCCTTATTTCTTCTGTTGCGGCGCTGCGGGAGCAGCGGGTGCGGCCGGCGCAGCGGCTGCCGACGCAGCTGGCGCAGCGGCCGGTGCCGCTGCCGGGGCGGGTGCCGCCGGTGCTGCATCAGGTCGCGTCCACGGCAGGGCCTTCACCGGCGCGCCCGGCTTGACCTTCTGCAGGCCTTCGACGATCACGGTGTCGCCGAACTTCAGGCCCGAGCTGACGATCCAGTTGGTGCCGTAGGCGCCTTCGGTTTTGACCGGACGCGGCGCAACCTTGCCTTCGCCATCGACAGTCATCACCAGCGAACCGTCGACGGTGCGCATCACGGCCTGCTGCGGCACGACGATGGTGCCCGGGCGCACGCCCTGTTCGACGCGCAC
>JBDKLN010000097.1:0-4144 GCA_039806045.1 Pseudomonadota bacterium | reverse complement strand
CGAAACGATGTCGGCGCGCCTTCAATTCGCGCAGCGACGTCGCGACGCGCCAGCCGGCAAAGGCAGCGCTGCCATCGGCGTCATCCGGGGGGAGAATCTCGACGACGTGCGGCAGCGCCTCCTGTCCATGCACTTGCAGGAAGGTGCTGGTGCCGTTGAAAAAGCCGTGGGTCTGGTCGAGGTGGGCGGCGCGCACCGACAGGTCCCAGGCATAGACCTGATAGTGAAGGACGAGTGCGCCGTCGCAGCGTGCCGCACGCCAGCTGTGCTTGTCGAGTTTCGCGAGCCTGAGCTTGCGCCCGTTGCATTCGGCGCGTATCTGCACGATGTTGCGCGCGAATTCGCGAATCATGTAGCTGCCGGGTATCCATGCGGGCAGCGATACGACCTGTCCCGCCGGATCAGGCGATGCGATGGTCAGTGTGACCTCGAACACATGCAGTGCGAGGTCCGCGGGACGAATTGCGTAATGAACGGTGTTTTTGGAAGCTTTGCTGGTGCGAGCCATCGTCAGGCAATCGGGAGTGGGATCAATGACCGCAGTGTACGAGATTCCTGCTGTCCCTCTCCACCCCCGTCATGCCGGTGCATGGTGCTCAGCCATGGAGACGCTGGATCCCGGCGTACGCCGGGACCCAGCGTCGTCAGATGCGCTCGCGGACATTTCGCGCTTAACTGACGGGCGTTAGAAATCCGGGGTTATTTGTACGATTACTGCCGAACGTTGACGACCAGACGTCCCTTGACGCCGCCGGCCAGAATCTTCGGTGCCCACGCCAGCGCATCAGCCAGCGCGACTTCCTGCGTGATCTTGGCCAGCGTCGATTCGGGGAGTTCCAGTGCGAGGTTGGACCAGGCGTCGATACGGCGCGCCTTTGGTGCCATCACGCTGTCGACGCCGATCAGCTTCACGGCACGCAAGATGAACGGCGCGACAGTCGCCGGCAAGTCCATGCCCTGCGCCAGGCCGCAGGCCGCCACGGTGCCGCCGTAGCGCGTCTGCGCGATCGCATTGACCAGCGTGTGCGACCCGACCGAGTCCACCACGCCGGCCCAGCGCTCTTTTTGCAGCGGCTTGCCCGCTGCCGACAGTTCGGCGCGATCCATCACGCCGGTGGCGCCCAGTGATTTCAGGTAGTCCGCTTCGGCCAGCTTGCCGGTCGATGCCACCACCTTGTAACCACGTGCAGCCAGGATCGCGACGGCAACGCTGCCGACGCCACCCGATGCGCCCGTCACCAGCACTTCACCGTCATCAGGCTTCACGCCTTGCTCGGCCAGCGCCATCGCGCACAGCATCGCCGTATAGCCGGCAGTGCCGATGGCCATCGCCGTACGGGCCGACATGCCTTGCGGGCGCGGGATCAGCCAGTCGCCTTTCAGCTTTGCGCGTTCGCCGAGGCAACCCATGTGCGTCTCGCCGACGCCCCAGCCATTGAGGATGAAAGCGTCGCCTGCTTTCCAGTCCGGGTGGGACGAGGCGATCACTTCGCCGGCGCCATCGATGCCGGGCACCATCGGCCATTTGCGCACGACAGGGGATTTGCCGGTGATGGCGAGTCCATCCTTGTAATTGATCGTCGAGTAATCGACGGCGACCGTGACATCGCCTTCAGCAGGCAATTGCGCTTCGTCGAGCTGGGTCAACTCGGCACGTGTGGAACCGTCGTCGTTCTTGTTAAGCAGGATGGCGCGAAACATGGGGGCATCTCCTTTGTTATTGGACTTTTCAGAGATGGTAGCGGATTTGCAGGGCGGTTTTGCCCTGCAAACCGTTTTGGATGCATGAACTTATTTCAACGATGCGAGCTTGTTTTCTAAAGCTTTTGCATCGATTGCGCCGGGGACACGGCTGCCATCAGTAAAGATGATCGTCGGCGTGCCGGTAATGTGATAACGCTTGCCGAGGTCGACCACCTTCTCGATCTCGGCTGCCTTGCAGGCATCCGGTGCGGCTGGCGCGGCTTTGCCGTTGATCATCCAGTCATCCCAGGCCTTGGCCTTGTCCGACGCGCACCACAGGTTGCGTGCCTTGACCTTCGAATCGTCGCCGAGGATCGGGTACATGAAGGTGTAGACGGTGAGGTCTTTCATGTCCGCCAGCGATTTGCGGAAGCGCTTGCAGTAACCGCAGTTCGGGTCTTCGAAGACGGCGATGACGCGCTTGCCATTGCCCTTGACGGATTTGGCGGCCAGCTCCAGCGGAAGGTCGGCGAACTTGATGCGGTTGAACTCATCCATGCGCGCCTGAGTCACGTCTTTCGATGACTCGACATCGATGATGCGGCCGATGAAGACAAACTTGCCTTCCGCATCCGTGTAGACGACTTCGTTGCCGATCTTGAGTTCATACAGTCCGCTGTACGGAGTCTTGGTGACCGATTCAATCGGCGCGCCGTCGCCGATCTTGTGCTGGAGCGCTTTCTTGATCGTGGCTTCCGGCGACTGGGCCAGTGCGGCGAGCGGCAGGGTGAGGGACAGGGCCAGCGGCAGCCAGCGAGAGGACAGGATCATGGTAATTCACCGGTTGGTAAAGACGCAGTGCGTCCGAAAGCGTGGGACATCAGGCGGCGCTTCAGGAAAGGTAATTTGTCGACCAGGCCCATGCCGACATTGCGCAAGTGACGCACCGGCATGAAGTCGCTTGAGAACAGGCGATGCAGGCCATCCGTGGCCAGCTGCATCAGTAACACCTCTTCCGTGCGCAGGCGGGCATAGCGTCCAAGGCTGCGCGCATCACCGCAGTCGGCGGCGTGGTCGCGACGGGCCAATGCAGTGACTAGTGCTGCGATGTCACCAAAGCCGAGGTTCATGCCGTGGCCCGCCATCGGGTGCACGACATGCGCTGCATCGCCGACAAGTGCTATGCGATGCGCGATCGGCGACTCCGCGCGGATCAGGCGCAGTGGGAAGGCGCGCGGCTTGGCGGGGGCGAGCATCGTCAGCTGGCCTAAAGGCATGCCGGGCAATTGGCCCAGCCGTTGGCAGAGCGCCTCGGCGGATTCGTTCAGGAGTTGCTCCGCCAGTGGCTCCGGTGCGGACCAGACCAGTGACACACGATTGCCTGGCAGCGGAAGCAGCGCGACGATGCCTTCGCTACCGAGGAACCACTGGCTGGCGGTGCCATGGTGCGGTCGTTCGCATTCAAAATTGGCAACGACCGCGCTCTGGTGATAGGAGCGGTAGGCGATGTTGATGTCGGCTTGCCCGCGTACCCAGGAGTTGGCGCCATCGGCGCCCACCATGAGCGAGCAGGCGATGCTGTCGCCATTAGCGAGCGTCACGGTGGCCTGGTCGGCATCGATATGCAGCCGGGACGCCGTCGAGGTGATCCGCTTCACGCCGGTCGCGAACCGCAACGCAGAATCTAGCGCCTGGTTCAGATTGTGGTCTTCGACAATCCAGGCCAGCGCCCCGACTCGCGCACTGTAAGCATCGAAACCCAGATGACCACCGAGGCCGGCATCGTCGCCGTGGATGGCCATCGCATCGACAGGGGCGATTCGGGACTGATCCATCGCGCCCCACACCTTCAGCGAAGACAGCGAGGCGTGGGCGCTCTGGTTGAGTGCGTAGACGCGCAAGTCCCAGTGATCCGGCTGCGCTGGCGTGGATGTGTCGGGGGCGAGTAGCGTTACCTCAAGCCCGGCCTGCGCCAGTGCCAGCGCACTGGCTTTGCCGACGGCGCCACCACCAATCACACAAATATCGCACGTGAATTTCATGGGCTCATTATAGACCCCGGCCTGACGGCGGCCCGCACCGGCACCCGTCGGTGAGCAAACACTTTGCATTCGCGGAATCTTTTGCTACAATCCCGCCTCTTGGCCTGGTAGCTCAGTTGGTAGAGCAGAGGATTGAAAATCCTTGTGTCGGTGGTTCGATTCCGCCCCGGGCCACCAAGAAAATCAAAGGGTTACGAGTTTAGGCTTGTAGCCCTTTTTGTTTTTGCGGGTTTGGGCAAGCGGGTCGAATTCTGGATGCGGCTTTGGCGTGCGTTCGCTGCACCGAGGCCACGCCCCGTCCCATACGGCGCAAAAAATTGTAAGACGGGAATGTGCAGAGTAAAATCGTTCAGACAATAAGAACGTTTGGAGGTTGCGATGCACTGGTACCTCGTCCATACCAAGCCACGGCAGGAGTG
>JBDKLN010000096.1:0-7661 GCA_039806045.1 Pseudomonadota bacterium | reverse complement strand
CGCAACGCTGCGCGCTTCATGGGCGATATGGCGCGGCCAGTCGGCCGGGTCCGTCGTTCCCTTGCCGAGGTCATGCACCAGCGCCGCGAAGCGTACCGGCAACGGCAGGCCGCGTGTGGCGGCCAGGTCGACCACCATCATCACATGGACGAAGGTATCGATCTCGGGATGATGCTGTGCCGGTTGTGGCACGCCGGCCAAGGCATCGAGCTCGGGCAGGATGCGCGCCAGTGCGCCGCATTCGCGCAGCACGTCGAACATGCGCGACGGTTTGTCTTCCATCAGTCCGCGCGACAGCTCTTGCCACACGCGCTCCGGCACCAGCGCATCGACCTCGCCGGACGCCACCATCTGCCGCATCAAGTCTTTCGTCTCGGACGCGACGGTGAAGCCGGCAAAGCGTGCCGCGAAGCGCGCGATGCGCAAGATGCGCACCGGGTCTTCGGCAAAGGCCGGCGACACATGGCGGAACACGCGCTGTTGCAAATCATCGCGGCCACCATACGGGTCGACCAGCGTGCCGTCCGCATGCTGCGCGATCGCATTGATGGTCAGGTCGCGTCGCTGCAGGTCTTGCTCGAGCGTGACGTCGGGCGCAGCGTGAAACGCAAAACCGGCATAGCCGGGCGCAGTCTTGCGCTCGGTGCGCGCCAGCGCGTATTCCTCGTGCGTGTCCGGATGCAGGAAGACCGGGAAATCCTTGCCGACGGCAACGAAGCCGAGCGCCTTCATCTGTTCGGGCGTGGCGCCGACCACCACATGGTCGCGGTCCTTCACCGGCAGGCCCAGCAGCGCATCGCGCACGGCGCCGCCGACGACATAGGTGTTCAGTTGCCCGGACTCGGCCGTCATCGTTCAGTGGCGCGCAAGATAGTCGGGCGCCACCGCTTCCAGCGGCTGCGGATGCCACTGTGGCGGCAAGGGATGGAGGCCGCTGGCCACATTGTCGGCTTTCATCGAATCGAGATTGTCGCGGCTCATCAGCGGCGCGCCCGGCAAATACTCGAACATGAAAGCCTGCAGCCGCGCCAGCGCATCGGACAGCGCGAGGATCGGTCTTGGATGGCCGCTGCAGGCACCGGCGAGCCTGACCAGCTCGCGCAGCGTGACCACATGCGGCCCGACCAGTTCATAAGTCTTGCCGATGGCGGAACGGTCGTCGAGTGCGCGCACAAAGGCATCGGCCACGTCGCCGACGAACACGGGCTGGAATTTTGCATCGGCACCGCCGAGTGCCATCACCGGCAGCCAGCGCTGCAACTGCGCGAACAAATTCAGGAAATGATCGTCGGGACCGAATACGACCGACGGCCGGAACGAGGTCACGTCCAGTCCGGAGGCGAACATCAGTTTTTCGCCTTCAGCCTTGGAGCGCTGGTACATCGACGGCCCATCGGCGGCGGCGCCCAACGCGCACATGTGCAGCACGCGGCTGACACCATTCCGCCGGCAGGCTTGGGCGAGGCGACGCGGCAATTCGACATGCGCGCGCTCGAAAGCCGGCCCCCACGGCTGGCCGGGGCGGGAATGCAGCACACCGACCAGGTTGATGACGGCATCGCAGCCTTGCAGCAGCCGGTCGAGTTGCGCCGTATCGAAGACATCGGCTTCGACGACTTGCACAGTCGGCAGCACCAGCAGATGACGCGCACGCGCAAAGCGACGCGTCGGCACCACGACGCGATAGCCGGCGTCGGCAAGGCGCGCGGCGATGGATTTGCCGATGAAACCGCTGCCGCCAATCAGGAGTATCGAGCGATGGCGCATCGACATCCTCAGGGCAGGTCGCCCAGTTCGGCCAGGTTGGCGTCGCGCGGCGCAACCACGCCCAGCCGGGCTTTCAGCGACTGCGGCTTGTTCTCGAACTGCGCCGCATACCAGGTGGCGTTGGCGAGCACGTTCTTCACATAGCCACGCGTTTCGGAAAACGGAATCGTCTCGGCGAACACGGCGCCTTCGACCGGCTTGTCCAGCGTCGAGCGCCACAAGCGGGGACGACTGGGACCAGCGTTGTAGGCCGCGGTTGCCAGCGTCTGCGAACCGCCAAGGTTGGCGAGCACCATGTTCAGGTACTGGGTGCCGAGCGTGATGTTGGTCCGGATGTCATTCAGGCCGGAGACCGTGAAACCGCTCATGCCGATTTTTTTGGCCACATAGTTGGCGGTGCCGGGCATGATCTGCATCAGGCCGGAGGCGCCGACCGACGACTTGGCGCCCTTCACGAAACGCGACTCTTGCCGGATCAGGCCGTAGACCCAGGCCATGTCGAGGCCGATCGGGTGGGTGGCTGCATGCATGATGTCGTCATGCGGCGTCGGATAGCGCTGGCTGAGGTCGATCTCGCTCCTGGCGCGATCGGCGGTGGTCACCATGCGGTCGAGCACTTCGCTACGGCGCGCGAATTCGCCGGCGGCCAGCAGCTGGCGCTCGCCCAGCTTGCGCAATTGCCAGTTCCATTCGCGATTGCCTTCAAAGCGCAGCTCGAGGTCGAAGAAGCGCAGCGCATGCTGGAAGCCCGGATTGGCGGCGGCTTCGGCGATCTCTTCCGGACTCGGCGGTACCGGCTTGGGCGGCGGCATGATGGGCAATCCCAGCTCTTCGGTCGCCAGCAAGCCATAGAAATGGTGCTGGCCCGCGATCAACTGGTAGTGCTTGAATGCGTCATCCTTCGCACCTTGCACGGCCAGTGCGCGGCCGCGCCAGTAGGTCCATGTCGGCTCCCTGCGCAAGTCGGCCGGCATGGCATCGATGGCTTTCAACACCATGGACCAGTCGCCCGCCCGCAGCGCAGCGCGCGCGCGCCACTGGTAGCCTTCCTGCGAAAGCGGCGCATCCCAGGTCTTGCGCCATTCGCCAACCGCTTCTTTGGACAGTGCCAGCGATGACGGCAATGCAATTTGCGACCAGGCGAGCGCGCGGTCTTCCTGGTTCAGCCTGGACTGCTGGCGCTCGAGGAACTTGATCGCCTTGTCCTGGTTGTCGCGCGCAAGGCGGCCGAGCGCGATCAGGAACAGCTCGTGCGAGGTGCGTGCCGACGACAGTGCGCGATCGAGCACGGCCGACGGCTTGTCGATCGCCTGCGCCAGTTGCTTGTCGTTGACATCGGTGTAATTCGCGATGCGACGCGCGATGCCGGGCTGGCCGGCCTCGACGGCGAGCCGCACCTGGCGCCAGACATCGGCGTCGTTGAATTGCCTTTCTTTGGCCAGGCGTCCGATCAGCTCAGGACAGGCATCGCCATAGTACTTGGGCTGCACCAGCAAATCGCGCGCGGCCCTGGCGATGTTTTCACCCTTGGCCAGCTTCGACGACAGCGCATAGCACTTGACCTGCGTATCGTCGTTCAGCACGAATAGCGGGTATTGTTCGTCGAACAAGCGCCAGTCGCGCGCACGACCCAACAACAGCAGCCAGTCATTGCGCAGGCGATCGGCGATCGCGGTGCCATCGTATTTGTCGAGGAAGGCGCGGACCTCGCCTTCCGGCGCCGACACCAAGCGCGGGTACAGCCGGTAGTACTCGACGTAGGAAGGCACCGGATAGTCACCGAGGCGCGCCGACAGGCGGCCGGCCTCGCCGGTGTCGCCGCGCAGCGATGCGTCGCGCAGCGCAATGAAGTCGAGGTCGGACGATGAGGCCACGACGGGCACGCGGCGCGCAGCCTGCGACACCTTCGGCATCCACGCCGCTGCGGCCAGCACGCACAGCAGGGCGCCGGCCAGTGCCTTGGACCGGATATTCATCGCCGGATTTTTCAGAAGCTTCATTGGTGGTGCCTGCGCTGCCTGTGCTGAGTGAATTTCCGAATTTAAATTCGTTCTTTAGAATAGCACGCAGCCACCTCATGAATCGGCAGAGCAATGCCCTTTTTCAGCGATGAATAACCTGTCCACAAAGTCGGAATTGCGTACCACCCTGATTGCAGCACGGCGGCGCATGCCCGCTGATGTGAAGACGCAGTCTGATGGACGCATCATCGAGCGCCTCGCGCACTGGATTGACGCGCATCAGGTGCGGCTGCTGGGCGGCTACCTGGCGATGGCCGGTGAACCGGAGCTGGCGCCGCTGTATGCCTCGCTGGCTGAACGCGGGGTTGTGGTGGCGATGCCGGTGGTGGTCGAACGCCACCATCCTTTGCGCTTCGTGCGCTGGCAGCCGGGCGATGCGCTCGCCCGCGACGCCAGCGGCACGCTGGCGCCGGCAGCGCGCGACCATTTCGTGCAGCCGGACACCGTGATTGCGCCCTGCCTGGGTTACACCGAACAGAATTTGCGGCTGGGTTATGGCGGCGGCTATTTCGACCGCACGCTGGCGCAGCCATCTCGGCCGCGGGCCGTGGGCGTGGCCTATGCAACGGCCAGGGTGGCGTTTGCGGCCGACGCTTATGACGTGCCGCTGGACGAGATCATTACCGACTGAAGCGGCCTCTCCGGTACTGGCGGTCGGCCGGAAGACGCTGGGCCCCGGCTTGCCGGCATCGCACCGGTTTCAGGCTTGCAGTTGCTTCCAGATCGCCAGCGTCGGCGCCGCCTGGTTCATCGAGTAGAAATGGATGCCCGGCGCGCCGCCGGCCAGCAGTTGTTCGCACAGCTGCGTGACCACATCCAGGCCGAAGGCCTTGATCGACTCGGTGTCATCGCCGAAGCTGGCCAGTTTCAGGCGGATCCAGCGCGGGATCTCCGCGCCGCACATGTCGGAGAAGCGCATCAGTTGCGTGTAGTTCGTGATCGGCATGATGCCGGCCACGACAGGAATGTCGACACCCAGCGCTTGCGCGTCTTCGACGAAACGGAAATACGCGTCCGAGTTATAGAAGTACTGGGTGATCGCTGCGTTGGCGCCCGCCTTGGCCTTGCGCGCGAAATTCTGCAAATCATCCTGCGGCGACTTCGCCTGCGGATGCATCTCCGGATACGCGGCAGCTTCGATATGGAACCAGTCACCTGTTTCGGCGCGGATGAATTCGATCAGCTCGCTCGCATAGCTGAGCTCGCCGGACAGGCCGCCGAAGCCGCTCGGCAGGTCGCCGCGCAACGCAACCACCTGACGAATGCCATGCGCCTTGTACTCATTGATAATCTCACGCAGGTCGGCGCGCGAACGGCCGATGCACGACAGGTGCGGCGCCGCCTTGTGGCCTTCATTGTGGATCTCGAACACGGTGTCGCGCGTGCCTGCCTGCGTGGAGCCGGCGGCGCCGAAGGTCACCGAAAAATACTCGGGCTTCATCTCGGCCAGCTGCTTGCGCGTGGCGCGCAGTTTCTCGGCACCCTCCGGCGTCTTCGGAGGGAAAAACTCGACGCTGAAACTATGTTGGGACATTTATCTTCTTATCAGCAGCGCGGACAGCGCCCATGAAATCACGCTGTACGCGAATGCGGCCAGCACCGCGGAGCCAAAGCTGGCGACCCGGAAGCCATGCACCAGGTCGGCAACGGCCCAGAACATCAGGCCATTGATCACGAATACAAACAGACCCAGCGTCAGAAAGGTGACGGGCAGCGTCAGCACGAGCAAGATCGGACGGATCAGCGTATTGACCAGACCCAGCACCAGCGCCGCGAACAGCGCCGTGGTGAAGCTGTCGACCTGCACCGCCGCCAGCAGATGCGGCAACGCGAACAGGGTCGCGGCATTGATCAGCCAGACAAGCAGCAGGCGGGTGAACATGGACGGTCGGCCAGGGCCAGGAATGGTCGGGAATGGGGCGCGCGCATGGCGCGCGCCCCGCATCGCGATTAATAGCGATAGTGGTCCGGCTTGTACGGGCCTTCCTTCTTCACGCCGATGTAGGCAGCCTGCTCGTCGCTCAGCTTGGTCAGCTGTGCATTGAGCTTCTTCAGCTGCAGCAGCGCGACTTTTTCATCGAGGTGCTTGGGCAGCGTGTAGACGCCGACCGGGTACGCAGCGGTGTTGGTGAACAGTTCGATCTGCGCGATCGTCTGGTTCGCGAACGACGAGCTCATCACATACGACGGATGGCCGGTGCCGCAGCCGAGGTTCACGAGGCGACCTTCCGCCAGCAGGATGATGCGCTTGCCGTCCGGGAAGATGATGTGGTCGACCTGCGGCTTGATGTTTTCCCAGGTGTACTGCTTCAGTGCGGCGACTTCGATTTCGTTGTCGAAGTGGCCGATGTTGCAGACGATGGCCTGGTCTTTCATCTTTTTCATGTGCTCATGGGTGATCACATGGTAGTTGCCGGTCGCGGTGACGAAGATGTCGGCGTGCTCGGCCGCGTAATCCATGGTCACGACGCGATAGCCTTCCATCGCCGCCTGCAGTGCGCAGATCGGGTCGATCTCGGTGACCCAGACTTGGGCCGACAAAGCGCGCAGCGCCTGTGCCGAACCCTTGCCCACGTCGCCGTAACCGGCAACCACGGCGACCTTGCCGGCGATCATGACGTCGGTGGCCCGCTTGATGCCATCGACCAGTGATTCACGGCAGCCATACAGGTTGTCGAACTTGGACTTGGTGACCGAGTCGTTGACATTAATCGCCGGGAAGGCCAGCTTGCCTTCCTTGTGCATCTGGTACAGGCGATGCACGCCGGTGGTGGTCTCTTCGGTCACGCCCTTGATCTGTGCGAGGCGGGTCGAGTACCAGGTCGGGTCGGTCTTGAGCTTGGCCTTGATCGAGTTGAACAGGCAGACGGCTTCTTCCGAATCCGGGTTCTCGAGCACCGACAGGTCTTTCTCGGCACGGGTGCCGAGGTGCAGCAGCAGGGTGGCATCGCCGCCGTCATCGAGGATCATGTTCGAGTAGCCACCATCGGTCCACTCGAAAATGCGGTGCGTGAAGTCCCAGTACTCGTCGAGGTTCTCGCCCTTGAACGCGAACACCGGGGTGCCGGCGGCGGCGATCGCGGCGGCCGCGTGGTCTTGCGTCGAGTAGATGTTGCACGATGCCCAGCGCACTTGCGCGCCCAGTGCTTCCAGCGTCTGGATCAGCACGGCGGTCTGGATGGTCATGTGCAGCGAACCGGTGATGCGGGCGCCTTTCAGCGGTTGCTTGGCGGCGAATTCTTCGCGGATCGCCATCAGGCCCGGCATTTCGGTTTCGGCGATCTTGATTTCCTTGTTGCCCCAGTCAGCGAGACTGATGTCGGCAACGTGGTAGTCGTGGGTGGTAGCAGATTTGAGTACGGCGCTCATCACGCCCTCCTTTCATTGAAAACGAAAAAAGTAACGTGAGCGCCGTTGCGGTGTTGACTTGCCAAGCCTGGCGGATCAGGAGAACCTGAAAATCCGTCGCAACGCTCCTTGGCAGGCGGCTATTCTAATCCAAATCTGTGTTGCATTGCCTCACATGGGCCCTGGATGACGATCGTGCTATCAGGGCCAGCGCAGCGACAGCGCCGCCGATCGCGCCATAGACATGCGACTGTGGCACGACTGGCAACGCTGCGGGCATCGCGGCGTTCAACAGTGCCAATGAGAACTGCTGCAGTATCAGCGAGCCAGCCGGCCAGCACGCCAGCTTCAGCAACAGCATGCCCAGTGCTGCCGCCGGCAGCCAGCCTTGCCGCCGCAGCCAGGCCAGCACGGCGAACCCGGCCCACCACCCATGCACGACGCCCGATAGCCCGACATACCAGGCGACCGTCGGATTCAGCATGGCCAAACCGGCAATGATGGCCAACGCGCTTGCCAGCAACA
>JBDKLN010000095.1:0-6201 GCA_039806045.1 Pseudomonadota bacterium | reverse complement strand
GCTGGATGTACACGCTGTTCTTCGTCGTGCTCGGTTGCTCGGCCGCGATCTGGGGCGGCTGGCTCGAACGTTCGGGCCCGCGCAAGGCCGGCTTCGTGTCGGCGCTGTGCTGGTGCTTCGGCTTGCTGTTCTCTGCGCTCGGCGTCTACCAGCACCAGCTGTGGATGTTGTGGTTGGGCTCGGGCATCGTCGGCGGCATTGGACTGGGGCTGGGTTACATCTCGCCGGTCTCGACGCTGATCAAGTGGTTCCCCGACCGGCGCGGCATGGCGACCGGCATGGCCATCATGGGCTTTGGTGGCGGTGCCATGATCGGCTCGCCGCTGGCGACCCTCATGATGGCCAGATTCGCGACGCCGGGCGACCCCGGGGTCTGGCAGACCTTCGTCGCGCTGGCCGCGATCTATGCGGTATTCATGTTCGCCGGCGCCTTCGGCTACCGCGTGCCTGCGACCGGCTGGAAGCCAGCGGGCTGGGAGCCGCCGGCCGCCGCGTCGCACGCGATGATTGCGCACGGCCACGTGCACCTGAAGCATGCGCACCAGACGCCACAGTTCTGGCTGCTGTGGATCGTGCTCTGCATGAACGTGTCGGCAGGCATCGGCATCATCGGGGCGGCGTCGCCGATGCTGCAAGAGACCTTTGGCGGCCTGCTGGTCGGGCAGCCGGGTGTCGGCTTCGCCGACCTCAAGCTGGACAAGGCCTTGCTGGCCGGAGCGGTCGCGATCGGTGCCGGCTTCGTCGGCCTGATCTCGCTGTTCAACATCGGTGGCCGCTTTGCGTGGGCGTCGTCGTCCGACAAGCTCGGACGCCAGCGTACCTATGTGATCTTCTTCCTGCTGGGCATTGCGCTCTACCTGCTCGCGGCCTGGGCGGCCAGCGTCAAGTCGCTGCCGATCTTCGTGGCCTGCTTCTGCGTGATCGCATCGATGTACGGCGGCGGCTTTGCGACGATTCCGGCTTACCTGGCCGACATGTTCGGCACGCAGTTCGTCGGCGCCATCCATGGCCGCCTGCTGACGGCGTGGTCGACGGCCGGTATCCTGGGCCCGGTGGTCGTCAACTACATGCACGACATCCGCCTCGAACAACAGGTGCCATTCGACCAGATCTATGGCCCGATCTTCTACATGCTGGCGGCGATGCTGGTGGTGGGGCTGGTGGCCAACCTGCTGGTGCGGCCAGTGGCGGACCATCATTTCATGTCGGCCGACGAGCTGGCGCAAGTGCAGCAGCTGGCGCGCGAAAAGGCAAAGGCCGAGCATGACCTGCCGGAGGATGCGCACGAGGTCCGCAGCTCTGGCCTGGTGCTGCGGCTGGCCTGGCTGGCAGTTGGCATTCCGCTCGCTTACGGTGTCTGGGTCACGCTGCAGAAGTCGGCGGTGCTATTCAAGTAAGCACGGCTTCGGGCAATCCGTCAGCGGCCGCACCCCGACGGGTGCGGCCGCTTTCGTTTAGACTTGCGGCTTCCCGATTGGAGAAGCAATGAGCACCACCGTAGAAGCCGTCCGCGACGCATTGTCGACAGTTATCGATCCCAATACCGGCAAGGATCTGGTCAGCGGCAAGTCCGCCAAGAACATCAAGGTCGATGGCGGCAATGTCACGATCGACATCGAGCTGGGCTACCCGGCCAACAGCCAGATCGATGGCATCCGCGCTGCCGTCATCGGCGCCGTGCGCGCCGTGCCCGGCGTGGCCAATGTCAGCGTGACCGTGCAGGTGAAGATCGTCGCGCACGCCGTGCAGCGTGGCGTGAAGCTGATGACCAACGTGCGCAACATCATCGCTGTGGCGTCCGGCAAGGGCGGGGTCGGCAAGTCGACCACGGCGGTCAACCTCGCGCTGGCCTTGTCGGCCGAAGGCGCGCGGGTCGGCCTGCTGGATGCCGACATCTATGGCCCGTCGCAACCGATGATGATGGGTGTGTCCGGCCGGCCTGAAAGCCAGGACGGCAAGACCATGGAGCCGCTCGAGAATTACGGCGTTCAGGTGGCGTCGATCGGTTTCATGATCGACCCCGACCAGCCGATGGTCTGGCGCGGCCCCATCGTCACGCAGGCGCTGCAGCAGTTGCTGGAGCAGACCAACTGGAAAGACCTCGACTACCTGATCGTCGACATGCCGCCGGGCACCGGCGACGTGCAACTGACGCTGTCGCAGAAGGTACCGGTCACGGGCGCCGTGATCGTCACCACGCCACAGGACATCGCGCTGCTGGATGCACGCAAGGGCCTGAAGATGTTCGAGAAGGTCGGCATCCCCATCCTCGGCATCGTCGAGAACATGAGCATGCACATCTGCTCCAACTGCGGCCATGCCGAGCCCATCTTCGGGCAGGGCGGCGGCGAGAAAATGTGCGCCGACTTCGGCGTCGATTTCCTCGGCGCGTTGCCGCTGACCATGAGCATCCGCGAACAGGCGGATTCGGGGCGACCGACCGTGGTGGCAGACCCGGACGGGCAAGTCGCCCAGATCTACAAGGGCATCGCGCGCAAGGTCGCTGTCAAGGTGGCCGAGAAGGTCAAGGACATGACCAGCAAGTTCCCGAGCATCGTCATCAAGAACGACTGAGCGAGCTTGCGCCGGCACAATGCCGGGCCGCCCCGGAGAACGCCGCCACTGCCTCTGCAGGGCGGCGTTTTTTGTTGGTTGAAAATAGGCTGTGTATCACATATTGACAAGCCTCCTGCACACGAAGACTATGGCTAAAATCATTGAGCGCACAGGGTTTTGTACGCATTGAAAATATGTGATTTCGGACATATAAACTGCCGAGGGAGATGCTGATGTCCGCACGATCCATAGACGCCTGCATGGATGCCGTCCTGAACAAGCCGGGCGGCAGGGACGGTGCCTTGCTGCCTGTCCTGCATGCGATACAGGCCGAGCATGGCCATGTGCCGGCCGACGCCGTGCCCATGATCGCGGACCGCCTGAATTTGTCGCGGGCCGAAGTCCACGGTGTCCTCAGCTATTACCATCACTTCCGCAGGCAACCCGCCGGCAAGCATGTCGTGCAACTGTGCCGGGCCGAGGCATGCCAGGCGCGCGGTGCCGAGGCGCTGGCGGCCCATGCGACACAGGCCCTCGGCATCGATTTTCACCAGACCACCGACGATGGCAGCGTCACGCTCGAGCCGGTGTACTGCCTCGGGCAATGCGCGTGCGGTCCGGCGATGATGGTCGACGATATGCTGCACGCGCAGGTGACGCCGGAACGCTTCAATGCCTTGCTCACCGCGGTCACCAGCGATGCCGTCACAAGCCATGGCCCTCGCCATACTCCGGCGAAGGTGCCGTCGGATGGCGCGGGCGTGATTCGTGTCTATGTGCCCCGTGATTCAACCGCGTTGGCGCTGGGCGCTGATGAGGTTGCCGCAGAGATCGTCGCGCAAGCGGCAAAGCAGGGCGTCACGATCGAACTGGTGCGCAATGGTTCGCGCGGCATGTTCTGGCTGGAGCCACTGGTCGAAGTCGCGACACCGGAGGGGCGCGTCGCTTACGGGCCCGTCACGGCTGCCGACGTCCCTTCGCTCTTTGCCTCGGATTTCCTGTCGGGCGCACCGCATCCGCTGGCGCTGGGCAAGACCGACGGCATTCCCTTCCTCAAGAAGCAGGAACGCCTGACCTTTGCGCGCGTAGGCATCACCGATCCTTTGTCGATCGACGATTATCTTGCCCATGAAGGCTTTGCGGGCCTGAAGCAGGCGCTGGCAATGACGCCCGAGCAGATCGTGCAGCAGGTCACCGATTCGGGTCTGCGCGGCCGTGGCGGCGCTGCCTTCCCGACGGGCATCAAGTGGAACACGGTCCGCAATGCGCCAGCCGATCGCAAGTACATCGTCTGTAATGCTGACGAGGGCGATTCCGGCACCTTTTCCGATCGGATGGTGATGGAAGACGATCCGTTCATGCTGATCGAAGGCATGACCATTGCCGGGCTGGCCGTCGGTGCCGAGCAGGGCTACATCTACGTACGCTCCGAGTACCCGCATGCGATCGCGGCCTTGCAGCAGGCGATA
The DNA here is from genome assembly GCA_039806045.1 of Pseudomonadota bacterium. GTDB lineage: Bacteria > Pseudomonadota > Gammaproteobacteria > Burkholderiales > Burkholderiaceae_D > Pernthalerella. Next base: position 2,176 of record JBDKLN010000095.1, on the reverse strand, counting down.
GACATTGCACGCGCACACAGCTACCTCGGGCAGGACATCCGCAATTCGGGCCAGCGCTTTGAGTTGGAAGTGCGCGTCGGAGCCGGATCCTATGTGTGCGGCGAAGAAACGGCGCTGCTCGAGTCGATCGAGGGCAAGCGCGGCATCGTGCGCGCCAAGCCGCCGCTGCCGGCGATTGCAGGCCTGTTCGGCAAGCCGACCGTGATCAATAACGTGATTTCGCTGGCAACGGTGCCGGTCATCCTTGCGCGTGGCGCGGACTTCTACCGCAACTACGGCATGGGTCGCTCGCGCGGCACGCTGCCGATACAGCTGGCCGGCAACCTCAAGCAGGGCGGGCTGGTGGAGAAAGCCTTCGGCGTGACGCTGCGCGAGATGCTGGAAGATTTTGGCGGCGGCACCGAATCAGGCCGGCCGCTGCGTGCGGTGCAGGTGGGCGGACCGCTCGGCGCCTACCTGCCGCCATCGCAGTTCGACACACCGCTGGACTATGAAGCCTTTCTCGCGATCGGTGGCACGCTCGGCCATGGTGGCATCGTCGCATTCGACGACAGCGTCGACATGCTGCAGCAGGCACGCTACGCGATGGAATTCTGCGCCGTCGAATCCTGCGGCAAATGCACGCCGTGCCGCATAGGCTCCACCCGCGGTCGCGAGGCGCTCGACAAGGTGATCGCGACGAGCGACCCGGACGTTCGCGAGCAGCAAGTGCATCTGGTGCGTGACCTGTGCGACCTGATGCTCAACGGCTCGCTGTGCGCGATGGGTGGCATGACGCCATTCCCGGTGCTGTCGGCGATGAATCATTTCCCCGAAGATTTCGGCATCCATCCCGCAGCGACGAAGGGCAGTATCGCGCAGAAGGCGAAGGAGGCAGCATGAACACGCGCGATCTCAAACGAACTGTCGACATCGACTACGGCACACCCGCGCGCGAAGTCGCCGCGATGGTGGCGCTGGAAATCGACGGCAACAGCGTTACCGTGCCGGCCGGCACGTCGGTGATGCGCGCCAGTGTCGAGGCAGGCATTCCCATCCCGAAGCTGTGCGCCACCGACATGCTGGAAGCCTTTGGCTCCTGCCGTGTGTGCCTGGTCGAGATCGAGGGTCGCAAGGGTTATCCGGCCTCCTGCACGACACCGGTCGAGGCCGGCATGAAGGTGCGTACCCAGACCCCGAAGCTGGCCGACATCCGTCGTGGCATGGTCGAGCTGTACATCTCCGACCATCCGCTCGATTGCCTGACCTGCGCCGCCAACGGCAATTGCGAATTGCAGGACGTGGCCGGACAGGTCGGCCTGCGCGACGTGCGCTATGGCTATCAGGGCGAGAACCACCTCGCCGCGAACAAGGACGAATCCAATCCGTATTTCACCTACGATCCGTCCAAGTGCATCGTCTGCAATCGCTGCGTGCGCGCCTGTGAAGAGACGCAGGGTACCTTTGCACTGACCATCGATGGTCGAGGTTTCGCGTCGCGGGTGGCGGCCGGCCAGAATGAAGCCTTCATGGCATCCGAGTGCGTTTCCTGTGGCGCCTGCGTGCAAGCCTGCCCGACTGCGACGCTGACCGAGAAGACCGTGATCATGATGGGGCAGGCCACGCGCAGCGAGACCACCACGTGCGCATACTGCGGCGTTGGCTGCGGCTTCAAGGCGGAGATGCAGGGCGACAAGGTGGTGCGCATGGTGCCGTGGAAAGACGGCAAGGCCAACCATGGCCATTCATGCGTGAAAGGACGCTTCGCGTGGGGCTATGCGACCCACAAGGATCGTATCCTGAAGCCGATGATCCGCCAGAAGATCACCGACCCGTGGCGCGAAGTGTCATGGGAGGAGGCGATCAGCCATGCGGCCGGCGAATTCCGCCGTATCCAGCAACAGCATGGCCGCGATTCCATCGGCGGCATCACGTCGTCGCGCTGCACGAATGAAGAGACCTATCTGGTGCAGAAGCTGGTGCGCGCTGCCTTTGGCAACAACAATGTCGATACCTGCGCGCGTGTCTGCCATTCGCCGACCGGCTATGGCCTGAAGCAGACCTTGGGCGAATCGGCCGGTACCCAGACCTTCGATTCGGTGATGAAGGCTGACGTGATCATGGTGATCGGTGCCAACCCGGTCGCCGCGCATCCGGTCTTTGCGTCGCAGATGAAGCGCCGGCTGCGGCAGGGCGC
>JBDKLN010000094.1:0-3434 GCA_039806045.1 Pseudomonadota bacterium | reverse complement strand
CAGTAATGGCTACCGGCCCTCGGCGCGCCGACGCTGGCCGCCGGCGAAAATTGCCGCTCCCGCTCGAGCGCACCCTCGGCTGTCAGGCTGCCATCCCGGTCTTCCAGCACGCGCGCGCCTTTGTCGGTGAAAATGATGGGCGTGCCGGCATCCACCTGCACCGCACCGGCCAGCGCCGGCCAGCCGCCGACCAACAGGCAGGCCAACAGCATGAATAGCGCGTGGCGCGTCGCGGAAGCGATATTTAGCATCTTGATACTTTTATGAAGTGGCACGCAGTTTTAAGCAGTTGCTTATGGGCAATTGACGCCAAAATCTAGCACAATGCACCCTCTGCAGCAGTCCAATGCCCCCACGCCTCGTGAAGAAGAACATCGCCATCTTTCTGCACCACCCGATCTGCTCGACGGAATCGGTGAACGGGATCGTCAAGGCGCTGTCGCCGGCCTATGACTTGCGCATCTTCACCAAGCATGCGGTGCATGAAGGTTTCTTCGATGACGTCGACCTGGTGATCTTCCCCGGCGGCTACGGCGACGCCGGCAAGTTCGAGCATGCGCTGAAAGCGAATACCCCCGAGGTCAAGCGCTTCCTGCGGCGCGGCGGCAAGTACCTCGGTATCTGCATGGGCGCGTACTGGGCCGATGCCTATTACTTCGATATCCTGAAAGACACGCGCGTGCAGCAATACATCAAGCGGCCGCGCGCCGACATACGTTCGTCCTATGGCACGACCTTGCCGGTCGACTGGCAAGGCCAGCCGCAGCGCATGTATTTCTATGACGGGCCGACCTTCGTCGGCGGCACGTTCGAGACCATCGCCAGCTATGCGAACGGCGACCCGATGGCCATCGTGCAGGGCCACATCGGCCTGATCGGCTGCCATCTCGAAAGCGAACAGTTCTGGTACCAGCGCAAGTACATGCAGCCACACTGGCATCAGGGGGAGCACCATCGCAAGCTGTTGCAGTATGTCGCCGACCATTTACTGGGCGAGCCACAGATGGCGCTGTTCTGAGCGGCCCGCGCACTGAAAATTCAGCGGCAAGCGCCGTGGTCATCGTTTTTTTTCTCGGACAGGCGTGCAGGCCAATGCAAACAGGCTTTCCTCGGGGCGCCGGTCGTGTTCGTCCACCCAGGCGCCGATGGCTTTCTGATCGTGCACCACATTGCCGAGCCCGGAACGATCGGAAAAGAATACCGTGCTGATGATGCGCGATTTGTTGTGCCTGCAATCGAAGGCGATCGTCGTCTTGGATGAGTTGTAGTAATAGGCCTTGGGCTGAGACTGGTTCGTCACATAGCCGGTTTTCATATGCTTGTAGCTGAACAGCACGACCATGGTCGCCGTATGGCCCTTGCGCTCGACCGTATCCTTCATCGGGAATACGGAAGCGATCTCGGCATTGCCGTAACCCGTCGACGGCTGTGCCGAGAGCGGCACAGACGGCAGCAGGCAGAGCGCCAGTAGGAAAAACGAAACCAGGGAATTCAGCAATGGTCAGGTCTCGACAGGATGGTTCTGATCGAGACTGTACAACACTGCCGTGACAAGGATGGCCGCCACCGGGCCGGCGATCGGATGCACGATGGCCACGACGACAGGCGCGATCAGCACGAAATAACGCAAGCCCGTGCTGTAGAACAGTCCGGCCTTGCGCACATAGTTTTCACCGACCGGGATCCATGCGCGTTTTTCCAGCGAATCGGCCGGCATGCCGGCGATGAAGCTCGCGTGCGTGTAATAGCGAACCGACATCACCGACGACACCAGCGACACGAACAGGAACAGCAACAGCACCAGTTCCAGCACATGGCGCGGTGTCAGCAAGTCGAGCCTCGTGGCGCCCGAGCCGGCCATCGAATTGAATGACGGCGCGGCCAGCGTGATCGATCCCATCAGGGCCAGCGCCGCAGTCGAAGCCGTCATCGTGGCCGACATCAGCGAATTGCGCAGTGTCTGCACGGCGAGGATTTCGCTGCCCTCGCGGCGCGCGATCGCATCGAACCAGGTCGACCGCAGATGCGCGTGGCTGCTGCGCGCGACACCGAGCGGATTGATGCGCTCGGCGACCGCCAGCAATACCTGATAGAGCAGCAGCACGAGAATCGTGGCCAGTGTGGGCCACCAGTGCGCGGCGCCGGCGTCGATCACGGTGCGCCGGTCTCCGACGCTGCATTGGCCTCGGCGTTGGTACGTGCCGTGGCAGCACGTTTCTCCAGCCATTCGAACAGGGCCATGCCGGCGAGCATCGATGCCACGAACACCACCGCCTTGATCTCGCCCGCGCCGACGGCGACGATGCCGGGGCCGGGGCAGAAGCCGCCGATGCCCCAGCCTATGCCGAACAGCACGCTGCCGAGCACCAGCCGGCGGTCGATATGGACATTGCGCGGCAGCTTGAGCTCGACGCCCAGCATGGTCTCCATGCGATTGTGCGCGACGCGGAAGGCAAACACACCGACGCCGATCGCGCCGGCCATCACCAGCGCCAGCGACGGATCCCAGTGACCGGCGAGGTCGAGGAAGCCCTTGACCTTGGCGGGATTGGCCATACCGGCCACAATCAGGCCGATGCCAAAGACGAGCCCGGAGAGGAAAGATGTCAACAGGGTCATGTTCGCTCCTCAAAAAGCCAGCAGGTGACGCATCACGAACACGGTCGCAAAGCCACCCGCCATGAAGGCCAAGGTAGCGACCAGCGAACGGACTGAGAAGCGCGACAGGCCGCAGACGCCATGACCACTGGTGCAACCACCCCCGAAGCGGGTGCCGATGCCGACCAGCAGGCCGGCCAGCACCAGGGCACCAACGCCGGCGTCGATCTCGCGCACCGGGAGCACGTCGAACAGCGCATACACGGTGGGCGCGACCAGCAGGCCGAGCAGGAAGGCGACACGCCATCCTGCGTCCCCCGGTTCACGCCTGAGCAAGCCGCCGAGTATGCCGCTGATGCCGGCAATGCGGCCATTGAGCAGCACGAACATCGCGGCCGAGATACCAATAAGCACGCCGCCAGCCAGTGCCCACCACGGGGTGAAGGCATTCCAGTCGATAGTCATCGTTTAATCCTTGGGACAGTAAGTCATGTACAGCGCCCCCAGCACTTGCAGCAGCTCGGGGTCGGTCACGCTGTAATAGATGCGGCGGCCGTCGCGCCGGGTGCCGACCACGCCCTCATTGCGCAGCACGCCCAGCTGCTGCGAAAGGGTCGGCTGCCGGATGTCCAGCGCCTCCTCCAGGTCCTGCACGCACAGTTCACCCTGCGACAGCTGGCACAGCAGCAGCAGGCGGTCTTCATTGGCCATCACACGCAATGCGCGCACGGCCTTTTGGGCGGCGGCACGCAGCTTGTCAGTGTCCAGCGAATCATCGTGGGCGGCCTCGCGGGCCCCACTTGGTTCAATTTCGGTAATTACCATGAGAAACTATC
>JBDKLN010000093.1:0-10726 GCA_039806045.1 Pseudomonadota bacterium | reverse complement strand
TGTGCACCACGGCCGGCGTATTGTCCTTGGTGTTCTTGCGCTCGAATTGCGGGTCGGCGACGACCGAGGCGCGCAGCTTGTTGTCCGGGTTGTTGTAGCCGCGGCGCACGCCTTCATTGATGGCGTCGGTGATGGAGCCGGCAAAGCCGTCGAAGCGCACGTTCATGCCGATCTTCAGGAAAACGTTGACGATGCCCGTGTCCTGACACAGCGGGCGCTTGCCCTCGGCGCACATGCGCGAGTTGGTCAGGATCTGAGCGATCGCGTCCTTGGCCGCCGGGCTCTGCTCGCGCTCATAGGCGCGCGCCAGATGGCGGATGTAGTCGACCGGGTGGTAATAGCTGATGAACTGCAAACCAGCGGCGATTGATTCGATCAGGTCTTCTTGCTTGATGATGGTAGTCATGGCGGACAGGCTCTAAAGGTTCGAATGTTTCGAATAGTTCGGATGGTTCGGATGGTTCGGATGGTTCGGATGATGCAGATGATGAGATCGGGAGATGCGCAGAGGTGCACCACGTCGTCGTGTCAGTGCGCTTCCTGCGCTGCATGCAAGCCAGCGGCCATGATGCGGTCTGTCCATGCGATGGCGAGTGCCGACAGCAGGAACACCACATGGATGCCCGCTTGCGCGAGCAGCGTCTTGGCGTCGTAGGCGCCGGCGTTGATGAAGGTCTTCAGCAGGTGGATGGACGAGATGCCGATGATCGCGGTGCCTAATTTCACTTTCAGCACCGACGCATTCACATGCGACAGCCATTCCGGCTGGTCGGGGTGGCTTTCAAGGTGCATGCGCGACACGAAAGTTTCGTAACCGCCAACGATCACCATGATCAACAGGTTGGAAATCATGACCACGTCGATCAGTCCAAGCACCACCAGCATGATCGTGGTCTCGGTCAGCTTGGTGGGCGGCGGCAGCCCTTCGACGGTGGTCGCCTTCAGGATGTGGTCCAGCGCGGCGCCGTTGCCGATCAAGGCACCGAACAGGTCGGTCAGTTCGACCCAGAAGTGCCAGACATAGATCGCCTGGGCCAGGATCAGCCCGAGGTAGAGCGGCAGCTGCAGCCACCGTGTCATGAATATGAAATTGGCAAGTGCCGGGATCGGCGGTGCTGATTTTTGATCGGGGATCATGGCGGGCGGGCTTCTTTGCTGTGCAGCAAATTGTGCAGCCCGTCATTTTACACGCGGCACCGCCCGTCGAATCACCGGTTTGCACCCGGATTAACCGATCCGGGCATCTATGTAAGCCTTGAGTAAGTGAGAACCCTTATCGTGCCGTGAAAATTACTATTAATCTGGAGACGTCATGTCAGAGATCGAGCATCTGATGCACGAGCATCGGGTTTTCCACCCGTCCGAGGAATTTGTAAAAAATGCAGCGGTTCCCGGCATGGACGCCTACCAGGCCCTGTGCGCCGAGGCCGAGCGTGATTACGAAGGTTTCTGGGGCCGCCTGGCCAAAGAGAACCTCGAATGGCACAAGCCCTTCACCAAGGTGCTCGACGAATCGCAGGCGCCGTTCTACAAGTGGTTCGAAGACGGTCACCTGAATGTCTCCTACAACTGCCTCGATCGCAACCTGACGAATGGCAACGCGGACAAGACCGCGATCATCTTTGAAGCCGACGGCGGCGAAGTCACCAAGCTGACCTACAAAGAATTGCATGCCAAGGTGTGCAAGCTGGCCAACGGCCTGAAGTCGCTCGGCATCAAGAAGGGCGACCGCGTCATCATCTACATGCCGATGTCGGTTGAAGGCGTGTGCGCGATGCAAGCCTGCGCCCGTATCGGCGCGACCCACTCGGTGGTGTTCGGCGGCTTCTCCGCCAAGTCGCTGCAAGAGCGCATTATCGACGCCGGCGCCGTGGCCGTCATCACTGCTGACGAGCAAGTCCGCGGCGGCAAGCACCTGCCGCTGAAATCCATCGTCGACGAAGCGATGGACATGGGTGGCTGCGACGCCGTGAAGAACGTCATCATCTACCAGCGCACCAAGGGCAACATCAAGGTCGTCGCCGGCCGTGACCTGTGGCTGCACGAGGTGATGGACCCGCAGTCCGACCAGTGCGAGCCGGAGTGGGTCAGCGCCGAGCATCCGCTGTTCATCCTCTACACGTCCGGTTCCACCGGCAAGCCGAAAGGCGTGCAGCACTCGTCCGGCGGCTATCTGCTGTGGACCATGCTGACGATGAAGTGGACCTTCGACATCAAGCCGACCGATGTCTTCTGGTGCACCGCCGACATCGGCTGGGTCACCGGCCACAGCTACATCGCCTATGGCCCGCTGGCCGTGGGCGCAACGCAGATCGTGTTCGAAGGCGTGCCCACCTACCCGAACGCCGGCCGTTTCTGGGACATGATCCAGCGCCACAAGACCACCATTTTCTACACCGCGCCGACGGCGATCCGCTCGCTGATCAAGGCGTCGGACGCGGACATGAAAGTGCATCCGCAGCACTTCAATTTGTCGAGCCTGCGCCTGCTGGGTTCGGTCGGCGAGCCTATCAATCCGGAAGCCTGGATGTGGTACTACACGAACGTTGGCGACAACAAGTGCCCGATCGTGGATACCTTCTGGCAGACCGAGACCGGCGGCCATATGATTTCGCCGCTGCCGGGTGCAACGCCGATGGTGCCGGGTTCGTGCACGCTGCCGCTGCCGGGCATCATGGCGGCGATCGTCGACGAGGCCGGCAACGACATGCCGAACGGCCATGGCGGCATCCTGGTCGTCAAGCGTCCGTGGCCGTCGATGATCCGCACCATCTGGAACGATCCGGAGCGCTTCAAGACTTCGTACTTCCCGGCTGAACTGGGCGGCAAGCTCTACCTCGCCGGTGACGGCGCGGTGCGCGATGCGCAGACGGCCAACTTCACCATTACTGGCCGTATCGATGACGTGCTGAACGTGTCGGGCCACCGCATGGGCACGATGGAAATCGAGTCCGCGCTGGTCGCCAACCATCTGGTGGCCGAGGCTGCCGTGGTTGGGAAGCCCGACCCGACGACTGGCGAATCGATCTGCGCATTCGTCGTGCTGAAGGGCGCACGCCCGACCGGCGACGACGCCGCGAAGATCGCCAAAGAGCTGCGCGACTGGGTTGGCAAGGAAATCGGCCCGATCGCCAAGCCGAAAGAGATCCGCTTCGGTGATAACCTGCCGAAGACCCGCTCGGGCAAAATCATGCGCCGCCTGTTGCGCGTGCTGGCCAAGGGCGAAGAGATCACGCAAGATGTGTCGACGCTGGAAAACCCGGCGATTCTGGACCAGCTGAAGCAGGCCAGCTGAAGCAGGCCAGTCAAAGCTGCAATCGCCGGCAGGCGGCCATCGGCTGCCGGCTTCGAAAGTTGAGTAGTCACGCGAGTTTGTGGGGGAAGGTCGTAGGGCTGACTCCGATGGCCCTATTACCGGATTGCCGCTTCACCGAAAGGTGAAGCGGCTTTTTTTTGTGTGTGGCGCCCATCCCGGCGAGCGCGGAGGCAAGTCAGGACAAAGGGCGTGGGTTGTTTGTCCCGAAAGTCTCGTCAAGGCACGAGCACTTTTTTCGTGGATTGCTTCTGGCGGATTTCGGTCATCGTCGTGCGCAGCAAAGCGGCGCGTTCGTCCGTCCACGGGTGCAGCGCGGTGTAGCCGTTGGTCACGCTGGCGGGGTAAGCCTGTGCCAGTTTTTGCAAGGCCCGTTGCGCGGCATCCGGTGCATAGCCTGCCCGTGCAAGCAGGTAGAGCGCCATGCGGTCAGCTTCCTGGTCGAGCTTGTCATCCACTGCGCGCAGGCCTGCGCTGCCTGCAAACGGCTTCAGGTCAGGCGAGAGCGGCAACAACGCATCGATGATGCCCGACATCGTTGCAGCCATCTTCATCGCCGCCGCATGCCTTTGCACGTTGTGCGCGATTTCACGCGCAATGATGGCAGCCAGTTCATCGTCCGGCGTCAGGAAGTCGAGCATGCCCTGCGTGAGCATGATGCGGCGACCATCGCCATACGCATTCACCTGCGGCGCATGGCCGACCTCGATCGCAAAGGCACAGGCTTGGGTCAGCGGTACTTGCACCGTCTGCGGCTTGCCATTGCGGATCAGGCCAACCTGAATCTCGGTCGCATTCTTCAGCAGCGGGCTGACGATGCGCGCGGCCTCGTTCTCCGCCTGCGCGCCGCGCGGCAAAGGCAGGTCTTGCAGCGACTGCAGCTGATCGCCACGCCGTATGCCGGCACGCATCGCACCGCTGCCCTCGAGCACCTGCATGACCTGCAGGCCGTCATCCAGCTTGAGCGTGCTTTCAGCGGCGCGCGTCAGTTCGGGGGGGTACGAATATTTGTTCTTCGCGGTGAAGCCGAGGATGGGACGCGAGGCCGCCTTGCATAGCGGTGCATTTTTTGTGATCAGCGGGGCGGCGACGCGGTAGACGCGATCCTGGCTGGCCAGCAGTGCAGACAGGCGCGGGTCGGCGGTATCGCGGGGCAATTCGGTTTGTGCCGGCCGCGTGGCCGGTGCTGTTGCCGTGTTCAGCGAGCTGCAGGCCGACAGCAATGCCAGTGAAAGCGCGGCGATTCCTGTCCTGAACTGCATGCTGTCCTCCTGTATCTGCGTCGCCGGGCGGCCGGGTTGGCATGGCGAGCCCCGGTTGTCCGCGCCCGCCTGCGGCTTGCTGACTTACTGCTTGCCGGTGCTGCCGAAGCCGCCTTCGCCACGCTCGCTGCCGTCGAATTCCTCGACCACATCGAATCCTACCTGCATCACCGGCACAATGACCAGTTGCGCGAGGCGCTCCATCGGGTTGAGCACGAAGGCCGTATTGCCGCGGTTCCAGGTCGACACCATCAATTGACCCTGGTAATCGGAATCGATCAGCCCGACCAGGTTGCCCAGCACGATGCCGTGCTTGTGGCCCATGCCGCTGCGCGGCAGGATCATGGCCGCATAGCCGGGGTCGGCGATGTGGATCGCGAGGCCGGTCGGGATCAGGTGGGTCGTGCCCGGTTCGATCGTGACCGGCTCGGTAATGCAGGCGCGCAGGTCGAGGCCGGCGCTGCCCGGCGTGGCATAGGCGGGCATTTGCTCGCGCATGCGTTCATCGAGGATCTTGACGGCGACGTTCTTCATGGACGGTAATTCCGTTCTGGTGGTTGAAAGCGGTAGGGGGAAGGCGCGCAGCGGATGTTGCCGGCACAGTCGCGTGGCACTACAGCCGGTTTGCGATCTCGGCGACCAGTAGCGCGGCCAGTGCATCCTTGCTCGCACGCGGCAATGCATGATGGCCGGCGTCGTCGAACAGCACCAACTCGTTGTCATCCTTGCCGAAGGTCTGGTGGCCGATGTTCCCGACCAGCAGCGGTATGTTTTTCTTCTTGCGCTTGGCAGCGCCATGCTCGAGCAGGTTTTCCGACTCGGCGGCAAAGCCGACGCAATACGGACGCTTGCCATCATCTGGCAACGCAGCGACGGTCGCGAGGATGTCCGGGTTTGGCTCGAAGGCCAGCTGCGGCAGCGCGCCATCCTGCTTCTTCAGTTTCTGTTCGCTGGCATTGGCGACGCGCCAGTCGGCCACCGCTGCCACGGCGATGAAGACGTGCTGGCCTGCGACCTGCGACATCACGGCTTCATGCATATCACGCGCGGTCGTCACCGGCAGCAGGGTCACGCCTTGCGGCCTGGGCAGGGCGGTCGGGCCCGACACCAGGGTCACGTCGGCGCCGGCCGCGCGGGCGGCACGCGCCAGTGCATAGCCCATCTTGCCCGACGACAGATTGGTAATGCCGCGCACCGGGTCGATCGGCTCGAAGGTGGGGCCGGCCGTGATCAGCACGCGCTTGCCCTGCAACCGCTTGGGCTGGAAGAAGGCCAGGATTGCTTCGAGCAGATCTTCCGGTTCCATCATGCGGCCCAGGCCCGTTTCGCCGCAGGCTTGTTCGCCGGCGACCGGGCCCAGCAGTGTCACGCCGTCCTCGCGCAGCTGCGCGACGTTCCGTTGGGTCGCCGGGTTGTCCCACATCTCGACATTCATCGCCGGTGCGACAAGCAAAGGCAACGAGGCCGGCCGCGCGAGGCACAGCGTCGACAGCAGATCATCCGCGGCGCCATGCACCAGCTTGCGCATGAAATCGGCCGAGCAGGGCGCGATCACGATCGCATCCGCGTTGCGGGTGAGGTCGATGTGCGCCATGTTGTTGGAGATGCGCGCATCCCACTGGTCGGTATAGACCGGCTTGCCCGACAGCGCCTGCATCGTGACCGGCGTGATGAAATGGCGCGCCGCCTCCGTCATCACCACCTGCACGCTGGCGCCGGCCTTGGTCAGGCCGCGCAGCAGCTCGGCTGCCTTGTAGCAGGCGATGCCGCCGCTCAGTCCGAGCACCAGGTGCTTGCCAGTCAGGTTCATCAGCTCTCCACGCAAAGAAGCAGAGGGTACCGCGAGATCAGCGGTTCACCCGCCGCAGTTCGTCCAGCACGAATAATGCCGCACCGACCGTGATCGCGCTATCGGCGACATTGAAGGCCGGCCAGTGCCAGGCATTCACGTGAAAGTCGAGGAAGTCGATCACATGGCCATAGGCAAGCCGGTCGATCAGGTTGCCGATCGCGCCGCCGAGGATCAGCGACAGCGACCAGCAGAACAGCCGCTGCGTCGCATTCCGGTTCAGCATCCAGACGATGAAGATCGACACGGCTGCTGCCAGTGCGCTGAAGAAGTAACGCTGCCAGCCCGACTGGTCCGACAGGAAGCTGAAGGCCGCGCCCTTGTTGTAGACCATCACGAGGTTCAGGTAGTGGTTCACATACTCAGCCTGCCCGTAAGGCAGCAGCCGGGTCATCGTGATCTTCGTCACCTGGTCAAGCAGCACCACGACGATGGCCACGCCCAGCCACAGCATCAGCCCGGCATTTTTATTCGACATCGTGCGGCCTCAGGCGACGCGGCGGGATTCGCCGCGCCCGAACAGGTTGGACACGCAGCGCGCGCACAGGCCCGGATGTTCGGCATCGGCGCCCACCTCCGAACGGTAGTGCCAGCAACGTTCGCACTTGCGGTACTTGGACGGGCTGACCACGACTTTTTCGGCGTCGGCGGAATTGGCGGCTACCACATTGGCCGCCGACGTGATCAGCACATACTTCAGGTCGTCGCCCAGGCCCTGCAGCAGCGCGAGCTTGTCGCCATGCGCATGGATCTCGACCTCGGCCTGCAGCGACGAACCGATGGCGCCCGACACACGGACTTCTTCCAGTTCTTTCAGCACGCCGGCACGCACTTCGCGCAGCGCTGCGTACTTCGCCAGCAGCGCGTCGCTCTCGGCGATTGCCGGCAATGCGTAGAAGGTCTGCGTGAAGATGGTCTCGCTGCTGGCGTCATACGCGTCCTTGCCGGCGAACACGGCCCACGCTTCCTCGACGGTGAACGACAGGATAGGCGCCATCAGGCGCAGCAGTGATTGCGTGATGTGCCAGATCGCGGTCTGTGCCGAGCGGCGCGCGGCCGATGTGCTGCCGCTGGTGTACAGGCGGTCTTTCAGGATGTCGAGATAGAAGCCGCCCAGGTCTTCCGAGCAGTACATCTGCAGCTTGGCGACCACCGGGTGGAATTCATAGTCGGTGAAGTGCGCGCGGATCTCGGCTTGCAGCTGGTCCATGCGCGCGATCGCGTAACGGTCGATTTCCATCAGCTGGTCGATCGCGACGGCATCCTTGGCCGGATCGAAGTCCGAGGTGTTGGCCAGCAGGAAGCGCAGCGTGTTGCGGATGCGGCGATAGCTTTCAACGACGCGCTTCAGGATCTCGTCCGAAATCGACAGCTCGCCCGAATAGTCGGTCGATGCGACCCACAGGCGCAGGATGTCGGCGCCCATGGTGTCCGACACCTTTTGCGGCGCGACCACGTTGCCCTTGGACTTGGACATCTTCTTGCCTTCGCCGTCGACCACGAAGCCATGGGTCAGCAGCGCCTTGTACGGCGCGCGGCCATTGATCATCGCCGAGGTCAGCAGCGACGAGTGGAACCAGCCGCGGTGCTGGTCCGAACCTTCGAGATAGAGGTCGGCCGGGAAGTGCGATTCGGCCGCGTGCGAGCCGCGCAGCACCGTCTGGTGCGTGACGCCCGAATCGAACCAGACGTCCAGTGTGTCCTTGTTCTTCACGTAGTCGGCCGCATCGGCGCCGAGCAGGTCGGCCGGCTGCAGCTTGTGCCAGGCCTCGATGCCTTCCTTCTCGACTTGTTGCGCAATTTTTTCGAGCAGTGCCGGCGTGTCCGGGTGCAGCTCGCCGGTTTCCTTGTGCACGAAGAAGGCCATCGGCACGCCCCACTGACGCTGGCGCGACAGCGTCCAGTCCGGACGGTTTGCGATCATGCCTTGCAGGCGCGCCTTGCCCCAGCCGGGGAAGAAGCGGGTCGCCTCGACGCCGGCCAGCGCGCTCTCGCGCAGCGAAGCGCCGCCGTCCTTCGGCGTGCGGTCCATCGACGCAAACCACTGTGAGGTGGCGCGATAGATGATCGGGGTCTTGTGACGCCAGCAGTGCATATAGCTGTGGTCGAACATCACCAGCTTGAACAGCGAACCGGCGGCATCCAGCGCTGCACAGATCGGCTTCGATGCTTCCCAGATCGTCATGCCGCCAAACAGTGGCAGCGTCGACGCGTAATGGCCATCGCCCATCACCGGGTTCAGGATGTCGTCATCCTTCATGCCATGCGCCTTGCACGACGCATAGTCTTCCACGCCGTACGCCGGCGCGGAGTGCACGATGCCGGTGCCGGAATCGTCGGTCACGTAGTCGCCGAGGTAAACCGGCGACAGGCGGTCATAGCCGGCGTCTTGCGAAGCCAGCGGGTGGCGGAATTTGATTGCGGACAGTGCCTCGCCCTGGCAGGTGGCGACCACCTTGCCTTCAAGGCCGTAGCGCTGCAGGCAGGACTCGACCAGCTTCTCGGCCAGCAGCAGCATGATCGCTTCGCCATTGCGCTCGGCCTGCACCAGCGCATAGCTGAATTCCGGGTGCATGTTCAGCGCCTGGTTGGACGGAATGGTCCACGGGGTCGTGGTCCAGATCACCACATAGCCCTTGTCGGTCGGCAGCTTCGCAAGGCCGAAGGCCTTCGCGAGTTTTTCCGGTTCCGCGAACGCGAAGCCGACATCGATCGCCGGGTCGCGCTTGTCCTGGTATTCGACTTCCGCTTCGGCTAGCGCCGAGCCGCAGTCGAAGCACCAGTTCACCGGCTTCAGGCCGCGGTACACAAAGCCCTTGTCAAGAATGGTGCCGAGGGCGCGAATCTCGTCGGCCTCGTTGCGGTAGTTCATGGTCAGGTAGGGGTTGTCCCAGTCACCCAGCACGCCGAGGCGGATGAAATCTTTCTTCTGGCGCGCGACCTGCTCGGTCGCGTATGCGCGCGACTTGGCCAGCACTTCAGCGGTCGGCAGGTGCTTGCCATACTGCTTCTCGATCTGGATCTCGATCGGCATGCCGTGGCAATCCCAGCCCGGCACATAGTGCGCGTCGAAGCCTTCGAACTGGCGCGTCTTGACGATCATGTCCTTCAGGATCTTGTTTACCGCATGGCCGATGTGGATGTCGCCATTCGCATACGGCGGGCCATCGTGCAGGATGAATTTCGGGCGGCCGGCCGAGGCTTTGCGGATGCGCTGGTAGATCTGCTTTTGCTGCCATTGCGCGACCCATTGCGGCTCGCGCTTGGCGAGGTCGCCGCGCATCGGAAAAGCGGTCTCGGTCATGTTGACCGGGTATTTGCTTTCAGGTTTTTTGCTGTTGTCGGACATGGGATCGATCAGGAGTGAACTTGGGTATTCGGATTCTTTGCCGTTGCGGCCATCGTTGACGCGGAACGCTGCGCAAAGAAATCGCGCGCGGCCTGCGCGTCGGCGGCAATGGCGCGCGTCAGCGTGTCGAGGTCATCGTACTTTTCCTCATCGCGCAGCTTCTTGAGGAATTCAACGCGCACGCGCTTGCCATAGCAATCGGCGGCATAGTCGAAAACATGCACCTCCAGCAGCACGCGGCCGTTGTCTTCGACAGTGGGACGCACGCCGAGGCTGGCCACCGCCGGCAGCGGCTGGCCGGCCAGGCCATGCACCTGCACCACGAAGATGCCGGTGGCAGCCGGGCGCTTGTGCACGACTTTCAGGTTCAGCGTCGGGAAGCCGATGGTGCGGCCCAGCTTGCGGCCGTGCTGCACGTGGCCCGAGATCGCATACGGGTGGCCCAGCAATTCCTGCGCATGCGCGAAGTCGCCGGCTTCCAGCGCTGCGCGCACTTCCGAGGAGGAAATGCGCTTGTCGCCGTGCCTGACGGTCGGCAGCGCGACGACCTCGAAGCCGTAGTGCTTGCCGGCCTCGGCCAGCAGCGCAAAGTCGCCCGCGCGCTTCGCGCCGAAGCGGAAATCGTCGCCGACGATCAGCCATTTCACGTGCAGGCCTTCGACCAGAACGTCGCGGATGAAGGCTTCCGGTGACAGCGACGCAAAGCGCGCGTTGAAGTGTTCGACGATCACGCGGTCGACACCGGCCGCTTCCAGTGCGGTCAGTTTGTCGCGCAGGTTGGCGATGCGGCGCGGCGCACGGCTTTCGTCGCCGGCCAGGTGCGCAAAGAATACACGCGGATGCGGCTCGAAGGTCATCACCGCAGTCTCGACCCCCAGGCGTGATGCAGCCTCGGCCACGCGCGCGAGCAGCGCACGATGGCCGAGATGCACGCCATCGAAATTGCCGATCGT
>JBDKLN010000092.1:0-2820 GCA_039806045.1 Pseudomonadota bacterium | reverse complement strand
TGCTGGCCGCCGGGACGGCCGATGCCGGCGCACTGCGCGACCCGACGCGGCCACTGGCTTCCGACCAGCCACGCCGCCCGGGTACGCCGGCTGCCGCGCCGGCGCCACCGGTACTGCCGAGCTTGCAGCTGGTGCTGACCAGTGCCGGCCGCCGCTATGCGGTCATCGATGGCGAGCTGCTGGCCGTCGGCGACCAGGTGCGCGGCATGCGATTGCTGCAGGTGAAACAAGATGCCGTCGTGCTGTCGACCCCGAACGGGCCGCGCAGCTTGCTGCTGAACACGGATTAACCAAGGAAAAATCATGAAACCTGCCCTGATCGCCGCTGCTCTCCTCGGCCTCACCGGCTGCGCTTCCACCCAGGCCCCGTCCATGCAGGGCACGCCCCGGCAGGCCATCGATTCGGCGCTGGCCTTGCCGGAGCCGGGCGCCGCCCCCGCCAGCCCGACGCCGCCGGCGGCCGTGCCCGAACCGGTGCCGGCGCCGATCGTCAGCAACCGCGCCTATGAGCCGCGTGTCAGCGTGGCGATGAACAATGTACCGGCGCGCCAGTTCTTCATGGCGCTGACCAGCGGCACGCAGTACACCTTGCTGCTGCACCCGAACGTGACCGGACTGATGTCGGCCAAGCTGCAGGACATGACGGTGCCCGAAGCGCTCGAGGCCGTGCGTGACCTGTACGACCTCGACATCACGCTCGACGGCAACCGCATCACGGTGCGCCAGCCCGTGCTTGAGACGCGGGTGTTCACGATCAATTACCCGACCGGCACCCGGCGTGGCAGTTCCGACACCCGCGTCGCCGCCGGTTCGCTGGCCGATGTGCCCGCCGCGCCCGGCGCGATGACGCCGACCGCCACAGGCGCGCCGGCCGGTCCGATGTCGACCCCGTCGCGTCCGACCGACAGCAGCAGGGTATCGACTGCGATCGAGGCTGACTTCTGGAGCGAGCTGAAAGACTCGCTGACGACTATCCTCGGCGCCGAAAAAGGACGCAGCATCGTGATCAGTCCGCAATCGGGCATTGTGGTCGCGCGCGGTATGCCGCGCGAATTGCGCGACATCGCCAACTATCTGAAGGCGACCCAGTTGTCGGTCGAGCGGCAAGTCATCCTCGAGGCCAAGATCATCGAGGTCCAGCTGTCGGCTGGCTACCAGGCCGGCGTGAACTGGGCCGCTTTCCGCAGCGGCAACAACAACGGCTCGGCCGGTATCGTGCAGCCCGGATCGACACTGTCGAACACGCCCGGCGGCACGCTGTCGAGCGGCACGCTCAGCGCCGTGCCCGGCACCTCGATCACCGGGCTGGCCGGGGCTGCCGGCACCATGTTCGGCCTGGCCTTGCAAGGCACGAACTTCGCCGCGCTGATTTCCTTCCTCGAGACCCAGGGCGCGGTGCAAGTGCTGTCGAGCCCGCGTATCTCGGCGCTGAACAACCAGCAGGCGGTGCTGAAGGTCGGCACCGATGAATTCTTCGTCACCGGCGTCACCGGCGGAACCACGGTACCGTCGGCTGGCGGCGCCGTCACGACCACGCCGAACGTCAGCCTGCGACCGTTCTTTTCGGGCGTGGTGCTGGATGTGCTGCCGCAGATCGACGCCGACGGCAACATCATCCTGCACATCCGGCCGTCGGTCTCGCAGGTGACCACCGTCACGCGCAACATCAACCTCGGCGTCGGCGGCCAGCTGACGCTGCCACTGGCCTCCAACAGTACCTCGGAAACCGACAGCGTGATCCGCGCCCGGAACGGGCAAGTGGTCGTGATCGGCGGCCTGATGCGCGAGGCCAGCGACGACGCGCGCTCGCAAGTGCCAGGGGCCGGCAATCTGGGCTTCTTCGGCAAGCTGTTCGGCAGCACCACCCGCAGCTCGCAAAAGCGCGAGCTGATCATCCTGCTCAGGCCGACCGTGGTCAGCAGCGATACCGCCTGGACCGATGACATCCAGCAAACCCGGCAGCGGCTGCAGCGCCTCGGCGGCCGTGAACCCTTGGCAAAATAAACAATCCATAACCACACGATGAGAGAAGCCCGCGACATGCGCAAACTGGACCTGTATGGCATCGACATCGATGTTCAGGTGGCGCGCTTGCTGCCGGAAGCGCACGCGCGCCGCCACCAGGCGATCCTGTTGAAGGACCAGGATGAAAGCTGGCTGGTCGGGCTGGTGGATCCGAACAACCTGCGCGCACAGGATGCGATCTCGCAGTTGCTGAAGCGGCCTATCGATGTCGGCATCGTCGAGCGCGATGCGCTGCAAGTGACACTCGATCGCGTGTACGGCAAGACCGAGCAACTCGGCGAGTTCGCGCGCGCGGTCGAGCGTGACATCGAGCGTGACGTTGGCCTGGTCGACCTCGACCGCATGGGCGCCGTCATCGACGACATTGATGCGCCCGTGGTTCGCCTGCTGCAGACCCTGTTCGACCATGCGGTGCAGGTGCGCGCGTCGGACATCCACATCGAGCCGCAGGAAAGGCGGCTGCTGGTGCGCTTTCGCATCGACGGTGCGCTGCACCGGCAAACCGATGCCGACCTGAAGATCGCTTCACCGCTGGTGGTGCGGCTCAAACTGATGGCCGGTCTCGACATCGCTGAAAAGCGGCTGCCGCAGGATGGCCGGATCGCGGTGCGCTCCGGGAACCACAAGCTTGACGTGCGTATCTCGACCTTGCCCACGCTGTATGGCGAATCGGTGGTGCTGCGACTGCTGGTGCAACAGCAAGGCCCCGTGGCGCTGACCGACACCGGCATGGACGCGGAGGTGTATCGGCAATTCGAACAGGCCATTCATGCGCCGCACGGCATCCTGCTGGTC
>JBDKLN010000091.1:0-6227 GCA_039806045.1 Pseudomonadota bacterium | reverse complement strand
GCCGATGATGATCGGGCCGGCGCCGATGATGAGGATGCTCTTGATGTCGGTGCGCTTAGCCATGCTTGTGTTTCTCCATCATCGCCACGAAGCGATCGAACAGGGGGGCGATGTCGTGCGGCCCCGGCGACGCCTCGGGATGGCCCTGGAAGCAGAATGCGGGTTTGTCGGTGCGCTCGAAGCCTTGCAGCGAGCCATCGAACAACGACACATGCGTGACCCGGCAGTTGGATGGCAGCGAGTCGGGGTCGACCGCAAAGCCGTGGTTCTGCGAGGTGATCATCACCTGCTTGGTATCGAGGTCTTGCACCGGATGGTTCGCGCCGTGGTGGCCGAACTTCATCTTCAGCGTCTTTGCCCCCGAGGCCAGCGCCATGATCTGGTGGCCGAGGCAGATGCCGAAGGTCGGCAGGCCTTTCTCGATCAACTCACGCGAAGCGGCGATGGCGTAATCGCAGGGCTGCGGATCGCCGGGGCCGTTGGACAGGAAGATGCCGTCCGGATTCAACGCCAGCGCTTCAGCAGCGGTCGCTTGCGCCGGCAGCACGGTGACCTTGCAGCCGCGCTGCGCCAGCATGCGCAGGATGTTGTACTTGACGCCGTAGTCGAAGGCGACGACGTGGAATCTCGGGTTGGCTTGCGTGCCATAGCCCTCGCCCAACGTCCATTCAGTCTGGGTCCACTCGTATTTTTCCTTGGTCGACACGACCTGGGCGAGGTCCATGCCATTGATGCCCGGGAAAGCGCGCGCCAGTTCCAGCGCAGTCTCGGCCTTCACGTTCGGGCCGGCGACGATGGCGCCGTTTTGCGCACCCTTCTCGCGCAGCACGCGCGTCAGCTTGCGGGTATCGATGCCGGCGATGGCGACGATGCCCTCGGCTTTCAGGTAATCCGGCAGGCTTTGCGTGGCGCGGAAGTTCGACACCTGCAGCGGCAAATCGCGAATGATCAGGCCGGCGGCATGCACTTTGGACGACTCGACATCTTCCGGATTGACGCCGGTATTGCCGATGTGCGGATAGGTCAGCGTGACGATCTGGCGGCTGTAGCTGGGATCGGTCAGGATTTCCTGATAACCGGTCATCGCGGTGTTAAACACCACTTCCCCGCTGGTCTTGCCAGCAGCGCCGATGGAATATCCGTGAAAGACCGTGCCATCTGCGAGCGCGAGTATGGCCGGCACTTGGTTGGCCGTGAAAAATGGCGGCAAGGGTAACTCCTGGGTTGTTACCGCCGCGGCTAGGCGTCTGCCTGCTCAGGTCGCACCGCGATTAGGCGTGCGGACACCGGGCAATGCGGGACGATTTGGAAGGTGGGCTGCGCGGGCGGCGAAGTACTTAGGTAAACCTTGCAATTATACCGTGAAGCACCTGCCTCGGGCAACCTGAGTGAAGGCGCGGGTCAGGGGCGAAGCACTCGCTCACCCGCTGCCCGGCCTTCGGCGTTGCATCATGTGCAACGCCGAAGGCCGGCTCGCAACCCGGCGGCTTACAGGCCGAGTGCGGCGATGCCGGCGCGGGCGATCTGCGCGTCTTCGTTCGACTTCACGCCGGACACGCCGACGGCACCGACGAAGTCGCCGCCGGCGACGATGGGCACACCACCTTCGAGCAGGCCGTCGATGTTCGGCGCCGACAGGAAGGAATAGCGACCGTTGTTGATCACGTCTTCATAGACCTTGGTCTCGCGCTGGCCGAGGGCGGCGGTGCGCGCCTTGGATGGAGCGATCGAGGCCGACACGGCCGGTGCGCCATCGAGGCGCTGCAGCCACAGCAGATTGCCGCCGTCATCAACGATGGCGATGGTGACGGCCCACTTGTTGGCGAGCGCCTCGGCCTCGGCAGCGGCGGCAATCTTCTTGACGTCGTCGAGGGTCAGGGCCTGTTTGGTACGCATGCTGTTACTCCCGTTTTTCTTCAAAAGTTCTCAAGGGTACTGCCGATATAACGACATCGGGTGGGTCCCGGCTGCCGTAAAAGGGCTGGATTGTACGACAACTCGATGACAGGCGAATTGCATGGCTCCGCCTGAAGGAGGCACTTTCGCGAGATCATCGTCGCGCTGCGGAACCGGTCCGGACGGCATCATCATCTGCCGATTTGCCAGCGTGGCAAAGTGCTGCCGGAATGGCATGTTCGCAGGCGAAATTTTGACAAGCGAGTAGGCATCGCTTACATTCGCCCGGTTCATTTTTATTTACTGAACTGAAACTTTGCAATCTTTGACACGCCACCGTCGATCCCCGGTCCTCGCTGCAGGGCGCCCTGCGCTGCACGCGCTGGCAATGGCACTGGCGCTCGCCCTGGCGCTGGGCGCATCAGGCGTGCACGCTGTCGACGTCGAAGCCGTTCAGGCGCCAGCACAGGTGCAGCTGCAGGCGCAGGAACCGGCACCCAGCTTCCAGCGCCGCATCCTGTCGCGCGTGACAAGCTTTACCGATCGCGCGACCAACCTGGCGATCGAAGCGATGTCACTGATTGGCATCCACTACCGACGTGGCGGCAACTCGCCGCAAAACGGCCTCGATTGCAGCGGGCTGGTGCGCTACGTGTTCCGCGAAGCGAATGGCACCGAGCTGCCGCGCACCTCGGCCGAGATGAGCAAGCTGGGCCAGCAGGTCGACAAGAGCCAGCTGCAGCCGGGCGACCTGGTGTTCTTCAATACGCTGAAGCGCACCTTCTCGCACGTCGGCATCTACCTCGGCGACAACAAGTTCATCCACGCGCCGTCGTCCGGCGGTGCGGTACGCATCGAGAGCATGGATCTCGCGTACTGGAAAGCGCGCTTCAACGGCGCCCGCCGCATCCCCGAAGACCAGCAGGCCGAACCGGCCAAATAACGGCGTCGGCGATCGCCGGCTCAGCCTTCCCCTCTGCTGAAGATTCCCGTGCGCGGCTCAAGGCTGCGAGCGTGCCTGCTGCGCTTGATTGACTTGCATTCCCTGTGACACCGGCACCGGCTGCACCTGGGCTGCCGGCTCGCGCTTCTGTTTCAGCTGGCGCCGGATCTCGGCCATGGCCGCCTGAGCGGCTTTTTCGCCGGCGACGATCGCGACGCTGCGGTTCTGGAAGTCATTGCCCTTCATCGCCGCCAGCTCGGGGCGGATCACGATATCGGCCTGTTTGAGCTCATAGCTGTTCAGGCTCTGGCCCATGATCGAAAACGTTTGCAGCAGCACGTCAAAGGTACTCGACGCAGGCTGTGCATCCGGTTGCGCAGAGATGTTCACCGCGATCACGAAGTCCGCGCCCATCTTGCGCGCAAAGCTGACCGGCACTGGTGACACCAGGCCACCATCGACGTAATCGATGTTCCCGATGCGCACCGGCTGGAATACGCCCGGTACCGACGACGATGCTCGTACGGCGGCGCCGGTATTGCCACGCCTGAACAAGATCGCTTGCCCGCTGCGCAAATCGGTTGCGACGGCGCCGAACGGGATCTTCAGTTTCTCGATCGGCTGCCCGTGCACGGCACGGTTCACATAGTGCTGCACCGCCTCGCCCTTGAGCACGCCGGTCGACTGCGAGAAGAACGGCACCGACCAATCCGAAATCGCAGCCTCGTCCATATCGATCGCCATTTTTTGCAAGGCATACCCATTATTGCCCGCTGCGTACAGCGCACCCACCAGGCTGCCGGCGCTGGTACCGACCACGATGTCGGGCACGATGCCATTCGCTTCGAGGATCTTGATCACGCCAATGTGCGCGAAGCCGCGTGCGGCGCCGCCGCCCAAGGCCAGACCGACCTTGACGGGTCGCGGCGCAGGGACAGATGGCGGGAGGGAGGGTACTGGCTTCGCAGGGGCAGCCGGCATTTCGGCGACCGGAGGCGCCACCGGTGGCGCAACAATGTCGGGAGTATCCGGTGCGGCAGGCACGCTACCCGCAGCCGGGGCCGTTGGCGCGGGCGGCGCCCTGGTTACCGCCGGCTCGCCAGTTTCAACGGATTTGGGGACGGTCTGGCATGCCGAGAGTAGCAAGGCCAGCGACAGGTACAACGCTCGAATCATCTGCAAAGAATGGCAAAGAGGAATGCGGCCAGCCGCAGGCATGCAAGGACGTCATGACCAATGACGGAAGACCGGGAAAAATAGGGAGTGCGCGAACCGGATGGATCGTACACTGAAACTGTCAGGCTGCCGCATTTTGACGGCGCCGCAGTTGTCATGCGCCGCAGATCGCCGGAACATGCCGCCGCAGCCGTCATTAACCTGACACAGGAATTGTATATTTTGTCGGTTTCGAATTATCCATCAAAGACCAATGAAACTGATGACCCGATCCGTCATGTCCCGCCACATTCATCTCGCGGCAACCGCCTTGGTTGGCGCATTGCTCGCCAGTTGTGCGTCTGTCGAGATGCCCGCCTCGGCTCAAATTGGCGAATGCGCGTCGCAGGCTCGCTGTTCTGCCAAACCGGGCGACCTTATCGAAGTCAGCCTGCGCGAACTTCATCCGACCCAACCGTCGTTGGGTTATGACGAGGTCTATTACAAACTAGGTCGGTACAAGCTGGGCAAAGACGCGGTAAACAAGCGTTTCGACGACTGGTGCGAAGCGAATGGCCAATCGGGGGCCGAATCTGCACAAGCCGGCGCGAGCCTGAAGAATCCGGACAGCTTCAGCTGCAAGATCAAGGTCGGCGCTGAAACGGAAGCCAGCATCGAGTCGATGAAGACGGCCGTCATCGGTCCCCGCGGCACACTATTCCTCACCGACGGCCACCATACCTTCACCAGCTTCATGGAACATGCCGATGGCGGGCCGGACCTGAAAGTTCGGGTCCGTGTCCAGGGTAACCTCAGCAAGTTGTCGAACGCCGACTTTTGGCGCGAAATGGAAAAAAATGGATGGACCTGGCTGCGTGACGTCAACGACAAGCCCATCATGCCCGAACAACTTCCGCAGAAGCTGGGCCTGAAGAACTTCCAAAACGACCCTTATCGCGGCGTCTTGTATTTTGGTCGCGACATCGGCTATTCCCAGCTGAAGGACAATGCGACTTTCCTTGAGTTTTACTGGGGCCGCTGGTTCCGCACCCACCCTTCGGTCAAGATCGAAGATTACGACTTGTCGAACCTCGACGCCTACATGGCCTTGCTGCGCAAGCTGACAGAGGCCCAGGTGGCTCTGGACGATGGTGGCATCGTCAGCAATGGCAAGACCGCGGGTGAGCTGGGCAAGCTGGCCGCATGGAACAGGGGCAAGGCTGAGTCGTCTGGCGAATTTGGCAAAATGAAAAAGCCCTACAGCGATGCCAAGCCCGGCAAGATTGCTTACGCGCTGGAATACAAAAAATCTCTGCCGTGATGGCCGCTGGTCCCGCCGGTCAGCCCTGAGAAGGGCGCCGACCGGCGCCGGACCGGCTGCGATATTTTAGCGCCCTCCTCCCGGCGCGATGGCTCCATAAGCGCGCACTTGTGCCCACCGCGTCAGACCCGCTTCCGGTTGATTATCCACAGCAGCACGGAAGTGATGCTCACCACCAGCAACACCACCCACCAAAAGCCGTGCTCATGCTCGGCCAGCGGTATGCCGGCCACGTTCATGCCGAACAGGCCGGCAATCAGGTTGATTGGCAGCGCTGCCACGGTAAACACCGTCAGGGTATAAAGACTGCTGCTGCTGGCTTCATTGATCATCGCAGCGATTTCTTCCTGCAGCAGCTTGATGCGCTCTTGCAGCGAGGCCATGTCGGTCAGCACCGCCGAGAACTCTTCACTCGACTGCCGCAGCTCCTGCAAGTCACTTTCAGCAATCCACGCCGGTGGCCTCTGCAGCAAGCGGAACAAGGCCGCTGGTTCAGGCGCCATCAAGCGTTGCAGACGAACCAGTACCCGCCGCAAACCGCCAAGATTGCTGCGCTTCTGATCCAGTCTGCCGGCCAGCAGGTCATCTTCGATCTTGTCGGTGCGCGTCACCGTGTCGCGCACGATGCCGATCAATACGTCAGCCTGGTCGCGCAGCAAGTGCGTCAGCAACTCGACCGGCGTCTGGAAGCGTGCGCCATTCTGCACTGCATGCCGCAGGCGATCGACCGACTTCAGCGGCTTGCGGCGAGCGCTGATCACCAGCCCGGGGGTGACCCACAGCCAAAGCGTGGAAAGCTCGGAAGGTTCGAAATTGAATCCATGCAGCACGTCATTGACGACCGCCATCAGCCCGCCATCGACATGCTCGATGCGAGTCGAGCGCGAGCCCTGCTGCAAAGCCTCGAAAAAT
>JBDKLN010000090.1:0-21026 GCA_039806045.1 Pseudomonadota bacterium | reverse complement strand
GAAGCTCGAGCCGGTCGTCGTTGACCCGGCATCGAACTGGCCGCTGTTCGCAGAGAAGACCAAGCAACTGCTGACGCAAGACAAAGTCGCCGTCATCTTCGGCTGCTGGACTTCGGTGTCGCGCAAGTCGGTGCTGCCCGTCGTCGAAGAACTGAATGGCCTGCTGTTCTATCCGGTGCAGTATGAAGGCGAAGAGCTGTCGAAGAACGTGTTCTACACCGGCGCGGCGCCGAACCAGCAAGCCATTCCCGCCGTCGACTATCTGATGAGCAAGGAAGGCGGCGGCGCGAAGCGCTGGGTGCTGCTCGGTACCGACTACGTGTACCCGCGTACGACCAACAAGATCCTGCGCGCTTACCTGAAGTCCAAGGGCGTCAAAGAGTCGGACATCGACGAGAAGTACACGCCGTTCGGTCACTCGGACTACCAGACCATCGTCGCCGACATCAAGAAGTTCTCGCAGGGCGGCAAGACCGCCGTGGTCTCGACTATCAATGGCGACTCCAACGTGCCCTTCTACAAGGAGCTAGGCAACGCCGGCCTGAAGGCCAAGGACGTGCCGGTCGTCGCCTTCTCGGTGGGCGAAGAAGAACTGCGCGGTGTCGATACCAAGCCGCTGGTCGGCCACCTCGCTGCATGGAACTACTTCATGTCGCTGAAGAACCCGGCCAATGCCGAATTCACCAAGAAGTGGGCCGACTACGCGAAGGCCAAGGGCATTGCCGGCCACAAGGACAAGCCGCTGACCAACGACCCGATGGAAGCGACCTACATCGGCATCAACATGTGGAAGCAGGCTGTCGAGAAGGCCAAGTCGACCGACGTCAACAAGGTCATCGCAGCGATGTCTGGCCAGACCTTCAAGGCACCGAGCGGCATCGTGTCGACGATGGACGAAAAGAACCACCACTTGCACAAGTCGGTGTTCATCGGCGAAATCAAGGCCGATGGCCAGTTCAACGTTGTCTGGAAAACCCCGGGCCCGGTGAAGGCCAAGCCGTGGAGCCCGTACATCGAAGGCAACGACAAGAAGCCTGATGAGCCGGTCAAGAAGTAATTCGCTTCACGTATCTTCAGAAGCAATGTCGTAAATCTCCTCTCTGGCACACCGCGGGCGTTCGAGTCCGTCCGCGGTGGTGATGCCAAGCGCTCTTCTTAGCGGGGAGGACACTGTCCTCCCCGATTTTTTTCAAAGATGATGAATTCACTCAAAGCCCTGGTTGGTCGTACCGTTGCGGCACTGGGCCTCGCGATCGGCCTGGCGTCGGCATTCAGCCCTGCCCATGCGCTGACCGACGAGGAAGCAAGGAAGCTGGCGACGGGCGACGCCGACGATCGCGTCGCCGCCCTGGCGAAAGCCGTCGAAGCCCCCGATGAAAAGACCTTTGCACTGATCAAGGCGATGATGGACGACGGCGTCAAAGTCGCCGGCGGCCGCGTGCTGATCGTCGACGGCGACAAGGTGATCGATGCGGCCACCGGCGCAGCAGCGTCGCTGCCTGACGATGCCGAAGATGTCGTCAGCAACAATCGCATGCGCGGCGAGCTCGAAGCAGCGATGGCAGCCCTGAAGCTGTTCTCGAAAGAAGCCGCCCTGCGCAAGGAAGCGGCTGCCGCCATGCTGAAGGAGCCGGACCCGGCACGCCTGGCCCTGATCGACAAGGCACTGGCGGCTGAGACCGATAGCGCCGTCAAAAACCTGCTGCAGTTCGCACAAGCGGCTGCCCGCCTGTCCGGCCCGGATGCGAAGCTGCGCCTCGAGGCCGCAAAGGCGATCGCCGGCAGCGCGACGCCCGACACCGTGCTGCTGCTGAACCAGCGCATCGCTGAGGAAGCCGATCCAGCGGTGAAGGCGGCGATGGCCGCATCGCTGCGCGAAGTCGAGTCCGGCCTGCAGGTGGGCGAGAAGCTCGGCACGCTGTTCACGGGCGTGAGCCTCGGCTCCATCCTGCTGCTGGTGGCGCTCGGTCTGGCGATCACCTACGGCCTGATGGGCGTGATCAACATGGCGCATGGCGAGCTGATGATGATCGGCGCTTACGCGACTTACCTGGTGCAGGTGCTGTTCCAGAAATACCTGCCGGGCGCTTTCGACTGGTACCTCGTCGTTGCATTGCCGGTCGCGTTCTTCGCCGCCGCCATCGTCGGCGCCATCCTCGAACGTCTGGTGCTGCGCCACCTGTACGGCCGCCCGCTGGAGACGCTGCTCGCCACCTGGGGTATCAGCCTGCTGCTGATTCAGGCGGTGCGCACGCTGTTCGGTGCGCAGAACGTCGGCGTCGAGAACCCGTCGTGGATGAGCGGCGGCCTGCCAGTGCTGTCCAACCTGACGCTGCCCTACAACCGCCTGATGATCATTGCGTTTGCAGGCCTCGTGCTGGTCGGCATGTCGCTATTGATCGGCAAGACCCGCCTCGGCCTGTTCGTGCGCGCGGTCACGCAGAACCGCCCGATCGCTTCCTGCATGGGCGTCAATACCGGCCGCATCGACATGCTCGCGTTTGCCCTCGGCTCCGGCATTGCCGGCCTCGCCGGTGCGGCGCTGTCTCAGGTCGGCAATGTCGGTCCCGACCTTGGCCAAAGCTACATCGTCGATTCCTTCATGGTTGTCGTGCTCGGCGGCGTCGGCCAGCTGGCCGGTACCGTGTATGCGGCGCTCGGCCTCGGCATCCTGAACAAGCTGCTCGAAGGCGTCGCCGGCGCCGTGCTCGCCAAGATCATGGTGCTGGTGCTGATCGTGATCTTCATCCAGAAACGTCCACAAGGCATTTTCGCGCTCAAGGGCCGCAGCGCGGAGGCATAAGCAATGACACCCGATACCCAATTCACTATCCAACTACCGAAGCCGGCTCCGCTGCTGTCCCGCAATGGCTGGCGCGCATTCGCGGTCGCCCTGATCGCCGTTTGCGCGCTGGCGCCGGTGATGAACCTGCTGGCACCGGCGGGCAGCCTGTTCCACATGAGCGATTACGCGGTTGCCCTGATCGGCAAGATCATGTGCTACGCGATCTGCGCGCTGGCGATGGACCTGGTCTGGGGCATCGCCGGCATCCTGTCGCTGGGCCACGGGCTGTTCTTTGCACTCGGCGGCTATGCGATGGGCATGTACCTGATGCGCCAGATCGGCCGCGATGGCAACTACAAGAGCGACCTGCCGGACTTCATGGTCTTCCTCGACTGGAAGGCCCTGCCCTGGCACTGGACGCTGTCGGACAGCTTCATCGCCACGCTCGTGCTGATCGTCGCCGTGCCCGGCCTGCTGGCGTTCGTGTTCGGCTTCTTTGCCTTCCGTTCGCGCATCAAGGGCGTGTACTTCTCGATCATCACGCAGGCGATGACCTTTGCGGCGATGCTGCTGTTCTTCCGCAACGAGACGGGCTTTGGCGGCAACAACGGCTTCACCGACTTCAAACGCATCCTCGGCATCCCGGTCGCCACGCAAGAGATGCGGATGGGCCTGTTCGTGCTGACCGGCCTGGTGCTGCTGGGCTTTTTCCTGTTCGCGCGCTGGCTGGTGGGCAGCAAGTTCGGCCGCGTGCTGCAGGCGATCCGTGATTCGGAAAACCGCGTGATGTTCTGCGGTTACCCGACGCTGTCGTACAAGCTCGCGATCTGGACCATCTCCGCGATGATGTGCGGCGTTGCCGGTGCCTTGTATGTGCCGCAGGTCGGCATCATCAACCCGAGCGAGATGAGCCCGGCGAACTCGATCGAGATCGCGATCTGGACCGCCGTCGGTGGCCGCGGCACGCTGATCGGCCCGATCGCCGGCGCCTTCCTGGTGAACGGCGCCAAGAGCTGGCTGACCGTGGTCGCGCCGTCGATCTGGTTGTATTTCCTCGGCCTCTTGTTCGTGGCCGTGACCCTGTACATGCCCGGAGGTTTGGTTGGCCTCGCGAAGAAAGTGATCGGAGGTGGCAAATGAATCCCGAGCTGATGAAAGCCGGCGACCAGCGACTTGCCGCCTATCAGGAAAAAATCACCGCCAATCTGGTGGTGAACACCGAGTCCGGCGGCAACGTGTCGCATGGCCGTCCGCACAAGGCCGGCGAGCTCGACCTCGTGCATGGCCGCATCCTGTACCTCGAAGATGTCAGCGTCAGCTTCGATGGCTTCAAGGCCATCAACAAGCTGTCGCTCGATGTGGCGCCGGGCGAACTGCGCTGCATCATCGGCCCCAACGGCGCCGGCAAGACCACGATGATGGACATCATCACCGGCAAGACGCGGCCTGATGAAGGCATGGTCTATTTCGGCAGCACCATCAACCTGCTGCGCCATTCCGAGCCCGAGATTGCAGCAATGGGCATTGGCCGCAAGTTCCAGAAGCCGACCGTGTTCGAAAAGCTGTCCGTGTTCGAGAACCTCGAGCTGGCGCTGAAGACGGCCAAGGACTGGCGTTCATCGCTGTTTTTCAAGCTCGACTCCGCGCAGAGCGATCGTCTGGCGGAAGTGCTGCACACCATTCATCTGGCCGAGCATGTGAACCGCATGGCGGGCGACCTCAGCCACGGCCAAAAGCAGTGGCTGGAGATCGGCATGCTGCTGATGCAAGAGCCGCGCGTGCTACTGCTCGACGAACCGGTGGCCGGCATGACCGACGACGAAACCGACCGCACTGCCGAGTTGCTGTTGCAGCTCAAGGGCAAGCATTGCCTGATCGTGGTTGAGCACGACATGAAATTCATCGAAGCGATCTCCGACATCGTCACCGTGCTGTGCGACGGCTCCGTGCTCGCGCAGGGACCCTTGTCCAAGGTGCAGGCCGATGAGCGCGTGATCGAAAGTTATCTGGGACGCTAAGACAGAAGGTCAGAGCGTCAGAAAGACACCCATGAGCATTCTTGATATTTCCAAGGTTAACCAGTACTACGGCGGCTCGCACATCCTGCGCGACGTGAGCCTGCAGGCCGAGTCCGGCAAGGTCACCGTACTGCTGGGCCGTAACGGCGTCGGCAAGACCACGCTGCTGAAGTCGCTGATGGGCCTGGTGCCCATTCGTACCGGCAGCATCACTTTCAATGGCCAACAGATTCAGGCAGCCACGCCGTATGAACGTGCGCGTGCCGGCATCGGCTTCGTGCCGCAGGGCCGCGAAATCTTCGCCCGCCTGACGGTCGAGGAAAACCTGCGCATGGGCCTCGCGACCATGCCGGGCGGTACCGCGATTCCAAAGCATCTGTTCGAGCTGTTTCCCATCCTCGACACGATGCGTCATCGGCGTGGCGGCGACTTGTCCGGCGGCCAGCAGCAGCAACTGGCGATCGCGCGCGCGCTCGCGTTCGGCCCGAAGCTGCTGGTGCTCGATGAGCCGACCGAAGGTATCCAGCCGTCCATCATCAAGGACATCGGCCGCGTGATCAAACTGATGGCGCAACGCGAGAACATGGCCATCCTGCTGTGCGAGCAGTACTACGATTTCGCTGAAGAATTGGCCGACCAGTACTATGTGCTTGATCGCGGTGTCGTGGTGGCCTCCGGCCCGGGCAGCGAGATGAAAGACAAGAACGTGCGACAGATGGTTGCCATTTGATCTGGCTGCCGCCGGGTTCGCACGGCGCTTGCTGTAAGCGTCATGCGTCATGCGGCGGCAGCCGAGCAGACCTGTTGATGCAGACGATAGGCGATAGCCGGCCGATTGGTATCATGGGGCATGTGCTCCAACTACACGCCATCCAAGCGCGAAACACTGGGCAAGCATTTTCATGTCGAGCCGCCGCAGGATGACTGGAAAGACGAGGTCTATCCGGGCTATCTGGCGCCGATCTTGCGGCTGGCCGATGATGGGTCGGGCGTCATGGAATGTGATGCCGCCTGTTTCGGTATGGTGCCGCACTGGGCCGACCTGAAACTGTCGCGTCACACCTATAACGCACGCAGCGAGACCGCCGCCGGCAAGCCCTCATTCCGGCATGCATACGCGAAGCGCCAGTTGTGCATCATCCCTGCCGATTCGATCTTCGAGCCCAATTACGACAGCGGTCGCGCAGTGCGCTGGAGAATTGCGCGCGACGATGGCGAGCCCATGGGTATTGCGGGGCTGTGGGAGTGGCGCCCGAATGGTGGTCCCGACGACAAGCCGCTGCTGTCGTTCACGATGTTGACGATTAACGCGGATGAACATCCGCTGATGAAGCGCTTCCACCGTCCGGAAGACGAAAAGCGCATGGTGGTGGTGCTGGATCCGGCACAGTATTGTCCGTGGCTCGAAGCCGGCGCAGAGGCCTTGCGCGATTTCCTGTTGCCCTACCCTGCAGAACGATTGTCGGCAGAGCCTGCGCCGCGAGCCAGCGCGGCACGGCCCAAGACACCGAAGGCCATCCGGGCACTGCCCCCGCCTGCGCCCCGCAGTTTGTGGGACGAAGACGGTGACTGAGGACAGCGCCGGGTAGGCGTGCCGCTGATCAGCAGCCCGAGTCGTTGACGCTGCCGTCCGGCATCGTGGTATTGCAGAATTTCCCTTCTTCCAGCTTCACGCCGTCGAGCTTGGCGCCCTTCAGGTTCGCGCCTTTCAGGTTGGCCGACGCGAACGATGCGTTCGACAAATCCGCGCCTTGCAGGTTGGTGTCGCGCAGATAGGCGTTCTGGAAATTCGCACCCATCAGCTTGGCGCCTTCAAAGTTGGTCTTCTTCAGGTTGGCGCTCTCAAAGTTGGTCGACAACGTGCGCTTTTCCATCGGGCGCTGCGACAGGTCGGCCTTCGACAGGTTGGCGCCCGACAGATTGGCGTTCTGGAAGTCGGCGCCGCGCAGGTCAGCACCGGCTAATGCGGCGTCGGTCAGGTCGCAGTATTTGCAGGCATTGGTAACGCGCAAGTTTTCGACCTTGGCCGGATCGGCGGCGACAGCGGTCAGCGCTGCTGCGCCGGTGATCATCAGGGCCGCCAGCTTCAGGGCGGTCAGGGAAATCGAATTCTGGGACACGTTGTTTCTCCGAAGGTAAAGAGGTATGCCTGGGGACGGCGCGTGCCGATGATACTTGATCCACGGAATCAGCATTCGATCGCCGCCCAAACCTTCCAAAGGGTTTCCAGAAAGCCAGTTTGTAGAGATTTATCAATCTTTTAAGGTGTGCCCGCCATTACGATCCCCGTGTCCACAGCTGGTGATGACGGAGACAAGCGATGACGGTGATGAGCGAATTCAGAGAGTTTGCGCTGAAGGGCAATGTGATGGATCTCGCCGTAGGCGTGATCATTGGGGCGGCTTTCGGCAAGATTGTCGACTCTCTGGTCGGCGACATCATCATGCCCGTGATCGGCATGATTGTCGGCGGTCTCGATTTCAGCAATTACTTCATTCCGCTTGCCGGCCAGACGGCCGCCACGCTGGCCGATGCGAAGAAGGCTGGTGCGGTCCTCGCCTACGGCAGCTTCTTCACCGTGGTGCTCAATTTCGTGATCCTTGCCTTCATCATCTTCATGATGGTCAAGCAGATGAACCGCCTCAAGCGTGCTGAAGCCGCGCCGCCTGCGGTGCCGCCGCCCACGCCGGAAGATGTGCTGCTGCTGCGAGAAATCCGGGACGCGCTGAAGCACTCGTGACATGCAATGGCTAGACAGCGCCGAGCTTGTCCGGCCTCAATCCGGCGTTGCCCGGCCCGCCCATACTCGCAGCAACTGGTTCGCTGCTCACGGAGGACACCATGAACAATCAATGGTTGATGGCAACGGCAAGCGCTGCGGCACTCTTGGCAACGATGAGTATGCGCCCTGCATCATCGGACGATATGCACGCCCAATCCGGCATGCATGCGGCCAGCCCGACGGCCAAGGATGACCGCGCACTGATCGCCAGTGCGATGCGCGCGGCACCGAAGAACGTGGCGACGAAAGCGACCATCGTGGCCGCTGATGCGAATGGCAAGATGCGCACGCTACGCGACGGCACCAATGGCTTTACCTGCATGCCGGACAACCCGGCCACGCCGGGACCGGACCCGATGTGCATGGACAAAGCCGCGCTGGCCTGGGCCGAGGCCTGGATGGGCCATAGAACTCCGCCGGCTGGAAAAGTCGGCTTCATGTATATGCTGGCCGGCGGCACGGACGCCAGCAACACCGACCCGTATGCGACCAAGCCCGACAAGCATTGGGTGAAGACCGGCCCGCACGTAATGGTGGTCGGCGCCGAGCCAGCCTTTTATGATCAGTACCCGAAGGATGCGACGCCTGACACAACGGTGCCGTATGTCATGTGGCCGGGCACGCCCTACCAACACCTGATGGTGCCGGTGAAATAAGGTCGTTGCTCCCCATCGCCGCCCCGGCTTGATGGGCCGGGGCCCGCATTGCCTCAGTCGTCTGCCCGACTTACTTGCCGATGCAGAAGCGGCTGAAAATCACGCCCAGCAATTCATCGGACGTGAAAGAACCGGTGATGCTGTTCAATTGCTCCTGGGCGAGCCGCAATTCTTCTGCGAACAAGTCCAGCGCAGCATCATTGCGTGCCGCGAGTTCGGCCGCGACCGCCAGGTGCTCTTGCGCCGCCTTCAGGGCCAGCAAGTGGCGCTCGCGAGCCAGATACAGCGATTCTCCCGTCTGCTGCCAGCCTGCGATGCGCAGCAATTCCTGCCGCAGCAAATCCATGCCGATGCGTTCCGACGCTGACAGGTACAGATGCGTCACGTCGTCGAGCTGCTCGACAGAGGGCTGATGGCCGGACAGGTCGATCTTGTTCCAGATGCGGATCTGCGGCACATTGGCCGGCAGACGTGACACGATGTCTTCATCGGCGCGCGTCGGCCCGCGGCTGGCATCCATCAGGTGCAGCACCACGTCGGCTTGCTCGACCGCAGCCCAGGTGCGCGCGATGCCAATGCGCTCGACTTCGTCATGCGCCTCGTCATCGTCGCGGATACCGGCAGTATCAATGATGTTGATCGGTATGCCTTCGACATGGATGGTCTCGGTGACCTTGTCTCGGGTAGTGCCGGCAATCGCCGTGACGATCGCCACATCACTGCCTGCCAGCGCATTCAGCAGCGAGCTCTTGCCCACATTGGGCTGGCCGGCCAGTACCACCTGCAGGCCGTGGCGCAACAGCGCGCCCTGCCCGGCCTGTGAGAACACATGGTCGAGCGCGTCGCGAATCGCTTGCAACTGGCCGCGTGCATTCGACTTTTCGAGGAATTCGATCTCTTCTTCCGGGAAGTCCAGCGTCGCCTCGACCAGCATGCGCAGGTTGATCACCTTGTCCACCAGTCCGTGCACCGCTTGCGAGAAGCTACCAGCCAGCGATTGTGTGGCCAGCTTTGCCGCCGCTTCGGTCGAGGCCTCGATCAGGTCAGACACGGCTTCAGCCTGTGCCAGGTCGAGCTTGTCGTTCTGGAAGGCGCGGAAGGTGAACTCACCCGGGTCGGCCAGCCGCAGGCCGATGTCGCGTCCCGCTTCGAGACAGCGGTTGAGCAGCATCTGCATCACCACCGGACCGCCATGGCCCTGCAGTTCCAGCACTTCTTCGCCGGTGTATGAATTCGGCGCATTGAACCAGATCGCCAGGCCGCGATCGATCGTGCTGCCGTCGGCCTGCACGAAGTCGAGATAGGTTGCATGGCGCGGCGAGAGCGCGCGGCCTTCCATTCGGCACACGGCCTGCGCGACGGACATCAGGCCCTTGCCGGAGATGCGAACGACGCCGATGCCGCCGCGTCCGGGGGCGGTGGCAATGGCGGCAATGGGAGAAGAATCGGAAATCATGGGGCGATTGTAGCGAAAGTGAATCAGGGTGCCGCGCGGCGCGAGCCGGCATGCTGGCAGAAGATGGATGGCCGATGGCCCGCTGCCGCAGCGGACGGAGCAACAAAAAAGCCCGCGGCTCGGCGCGGGCTTAGGTCAGTGCAAAGACGGTCAGGCTTTCTTCGCTTCCGACTGTTTGACGATCACCCACTGCTGGGCAATCGACAGCACGTTGTTCACGACCCAGTACAGCACCAGGCCGGACGGGAAGAAGAAGAACATGAACGAAAACACGATGGGCATGAACAGCATGACCTTGGCTTGCACCGGATCCGGCGGGGTCGGGTTCAGCTTGGTCTGCACATACATCGACACGGCCATGATGATCGGCAGCAGGCCGACCGGCATGTCGACGCCCGGCAGGATGCCGAACAGCGTATCCGGTGCCGACAGGTCATGGATCCAGCCCAGCCACGGCGCATGGCGCATCTCGACGGTGGCCAGCAGCACCCAGTACAGCGCGATGAAGACCGGGATTTGCACGACGATCGGCAGGCAGCCGCCGAGCGGGTTGATCTTCTCGGTCTTGTACAGCTCCATCATCGCCGCGTTCATCTTTTGCGGGTCATCCTTGAAGCGTTCGCGAATCGAGGTCATCTTCGGCGTGACGAGCTTCATCTTGGCCATGCTGCGATAGCTCGCCGCCGACAGCGGGAAGAACGCCAGCTTGATCAGGATGGTCAGCACGATGATGGTCCAGCCCCAGTTGCCGATCACCTTGTGGATCTGCTCCATCAGCCAGAAGATGGGCTTGGCGACGATGGTCAGCCAGCCATAGTCTTTGACCAGGTCGAAGTCGGGCGCAAATTTTTCGAGGCGCGTCGATTCCTGCGGGCCGGCGAACAACTTGCCTTCGGCTGCCGCGGTGGCGCCCGGCGCGATGCTGCCCAGCGGCGCAATGGCGCCGACGGCATACAGGTTCTGGTCGATCTTGCGCGTGAACAGTTCGTGCTCGCCCTTGCCCAACGGCGCGTAAGCCGACACGAAGTAGTGCTGCACCATCGCGATCCAGCCGTCCGGCGTTTGCGCGGGCTTCGGGTTCTTGTTCTTGTCGATGTCTTCGAAAGTCACCTTGCGGAATTTGTCGGCATCGGTGTACACAGCCGGGCCGGTGAAGGTGCTGTAGAACTTCGAATCACCTTCCAGCTTGCTGTTGTCACGCACCAGCTGCACATAGACCGACGGGCTGATCGCGGCAGCGCTGCCGTTCGTGACGTCATGCTTGACGCCGATTTCGTATTCGCCGCGCGTGAAGGTATAGGTCTTGGTCAGCTTCACGCCATCCTGCTCGGCATCCAGCACCAGCTGCAACGATGCATCGCTGTCCAGCGTACGTTTTCCGGCGCGTGCGGTGAACACGGTACGGTGGTTCGGGTAATTGCCGCCGATCAGGCCGCTTTGGCCGACATAAGTGCGAGCTGCATCGCGTTCGAGCAGCACGACCGGCTTGCCGGCATCTTTTGAATCCTTGTGATTCAGCAGTTCGACGCGGGTCAACTCGCCACCCGCGGTGCTGACCTCCACCTTCAACAGGTCGGTGGTAATGATGATCGTCTCGCCTTTGGCCGCCGCCGTGCCGGCCGGCACGTCCGCCCCTGTGGCTGCGGCAGCGGTCGCCTGCGGCGTGCTGGCTTGGGGCACCGAGGCATCGCCTTTGGCCGCTTGAGCCGGCTGCGCCGTTGGTTGCGGCTGATCCGCAAACATCGATGGGTTGCCGTTATAGCGGTTCCAGTTTTCCCACAGCATGAGCAGGGACAGCGAGAACACGACCAGCAAGACGGTACGTTTGATATCCATGGTTTTCGAGTCTATGGTGATTCAGTGACGCGCGCGTGTCATCGGCGAATGGATCGTCGGTTGCACGTTTGCGGAGTTCGGATGATCGGCCGGCGGCACGGGATCGAGCCCGCCGGGGTGCCACGGATGGCACTTGCACAAGCGGCGGCCAGCCAGCAGGCCGCCATGCAGTGCGCCATGGGTGGAGATTGCTTGCTGCGCATAGTCCGAACAGCTGGGATAGAAGCGGCAGTTTTGCCCCAGGAAGGGGCTCACGCACAGCTTGTAGCCTCGCAGCAGGAACAGCAGCAGGGATGTCATGGCGTTGTCCTCGCCGGTGCCTGCACGGTTGACTGGGATTGCATTAATCGCGCGAGTT
This sequence comes from Pseudomonadota bacterium, assembly GCA_039806045.1. Classification (GTDB taxonomy): domain Bacteria; phylum Pseudomonadota; class Gammaproteobacteria; order Burkholderiales; family Burkholderiaceae_D; genus Pernthalerella. The sequence continues at coordinate 9,135 of JBDKLN010000090.1, read as the reverse complement.
CAGTGCCGACACTGGCACGCATCGCGCGTGTCGAGGCGGGCTTGGGCCGCTTTGCCAGCGGCTGCGACAGGCGAACGATGCAATCGACGGCCTTCAGTTCGGCTTTGCGGAAAATTTCGCGTGCGAGGCGCTTCACGAGATTGCGCGTGACGGCGCGCGGCGCGAGGCGTTTGGCCACCACGACGCCGAGCCGCGCGTGTCCGAGGGTATTGGGTCGAACATAAAGCACGAAATTTTCCGTACGGTATGCGGGGCGCAAACGAAAAACGGATGAGAATTCATCCGTTTTTACGATACGTCGTTGCCTGCCGTAGTTTTGCGGGATCATCCCGCAACCCAATGCAAGTGACAGGTCGGGTGCGGCGTCAGCTTAGACAGCCAGACGCTTGCGGCCCTTGGCACGACGTGCGTTCAGCACGGCGCGGCCGGAACGGGTAGCCATGCGTGCACGGAAGCCGTGGGTGCGCTTGCGGCGGACGACGGAAGGTTGGTATGTACGTTTCATGTGAGTCTCGCTAAATAATAAGTACCGGGACTGGCCTGGCGGAAATCGAAATCAGTGAATTGCAGCGCCAGACCGGAAACTTGCAGGCGCGCAGCGCAGCGAACCTTGAATTAGACAGCAGTTTCTGTATATCTGTCAATCACTTAGGCCGTTGGCATCAAGCCGGGTGTTATTCTTCCAGTCTGGCCGGGCCCGGCCGGGCGGTGCCGGCCGGATGGCGGTGCCAGCGTCGGCGCTCGCGTAAGAGCGAACACTCACCTACCGCACACTTATTGAAATTGCATCCGTATTTGCTCGACAAGTCGCTGTTTTCGCGCGCGAAATCTGGCGCCAGCCTGTGGATAACTTGCCCCGGCAAGGGTAAAATACAAGTATTGCGGCAAGCCTCGCGCTGGGCCATCAAACCAATAATCACACCCGAGGCGCGACCCCACCCGCCGCTTCATACCGACATTCGCATGGAAGACTTCTGGCAGACCTGCGCTTCGCGGCTGCAACAAGAGCTGACGCCTCAGCAGTACAGCGCCTGGATAAAGCCGCTGGCCCCGCTCGATTTCGAGGATGGCCGCCTGCGCATCGCTGCGCCCAACCGATTCAAGCTGGACTGGGTCAAGACCCAGTTCGCGTCGCGCATCACCACCATCGCCGCCGAATTCTGGCAGGGCCCGGTGGATGTGCAGTTCGTGCTCGACCCGCGTACCCATGCGCCGCGCAAGGCGCCCGTCACGCCAGTGGCTGTTGATGGCTCCCATGCCGGCCTCGCAAATCTGTCGCTCGATGCGGTGCCGGTCGAGCGAGTGGAAGTTGCTGACGACAATTCGGCGCGCCGCGACCAGAGCCGTATCAATCCTGCGCTCACCTTCGACAGCTTCGTGACCGGCAAGGCCAACCAGCTGGCGCGTGCCGCTGCGATCCAGGTCGCGAGCAACCCGGGCGGTTCGTACAACCCGCTGTTTCTGTATGGCGGCGTCGGCCTCGGCAAGACCCACCTGATTCATGCGATCGGCAACCAGGTGATGGCTGATAACCCGAATGTGCGCATCCGCTATATCCACGCCGAGCAATATGTGCGCGACGTGGTCACCGCTTACCAGCGCAAGGGCTTCGACGATTTCAAGCGCTACTACCACTCGCTGGACCTGCTGCTGATCGACGATATCCAGTTCTTCGGCGGCAAGAGCCGCACTCAGGAAGAATTTTTCTATGCGTTCGAAGCGCTGATCGCGGCCAAGAAACAGATCATCATCACCAGCGATACCTACCCGAAAGAGATCACCGGCATGGACGACCGTCTGATCTCGCGTTTCGACTCGGGCCTGACGGTCGCCGTCGAGCCGCCGGAGCTGGAGATGCGCGTCGCGATCCTGCTGAAAAAAGCGGCACAGGAAGGTGCCGGCCTGTCCGATGACGTGGCATTCTTCGTCGCCAAGCACCTGCGCTCGAACGTGCGCGAGCTCGAAGGCGCATTGCGCAAGATCCTCGCGTACTCACGATTCCACGGCAAAGAAATCACGATCGACATCGTCAAGGATGCGCTGAAAGATTTGCTGTCGGTGCAGAACCGGCAAATCTCGGTCGAGAACATTCAGAAGACGGTGGCGGACTTCTTCAACATCAAGGTCGCCGACATGTACTCGAAAAAGCGACCGGCCAATATAGCGCGGCCGCGCCAGATCGCGATGTATCTGGCCAAGGAGCTGACGCAGAAGAGCCTGCCCGAGATCGGCGAGTTGTTTGGCGGCCGTGACCATACGACCGTGCTGCACGCTGTGCGCAAGATCGCTGCCGACCGCAGCAAGAACCCCGAGATCAACCACGAGTTGCACGTGCTCGAGCAGACCCTGAAGGGTTGAGACGGGCGCGACGGGACACGATAAAAGAGACGACAGATTCGAGACACCATGCAGAAACCACGAACCCCAGCCCAGGAAGCGAAAAGCGAAAGGAAATCACCATGCAACTGGTAAAAACCCACCGGGATGCACTGTTGCGGCCGCTGCAGATCGTGAGCGGTATTGTCGAGCGTCGGCACACCCTGCCGATTCTGGCCAATATCCTCATCCGCAAAAACGGCGACGAAGTGTCCCTGCTGTCGACCGACATCGAAGTCCAAATCAGCACCCATGCCGCGATCGGCTCTGGCAAGGATGAAGCGGCTACCACGGTCGCGGCCCGCAAACTGCTCGACATCCTGCGCGCACTGCCGGACTCGGAAGTGACGTTGTCGCTGTCGAACAAGCGTATGACCGTCCAGTGCGGCAAGTCGCGCTTTGCGCTGCAAACGCTGGCGGCTGAAGAATTTCCGACGGTGCAGCAGGCCGAACACTTCGGTGCGCAATTCAGCCTGCCGCAAAAGACCCTGAAGCATCTGTTCAACATGGTGCATTTCTCGATGGCGCAGCAGGATATCCGTTACTACCTGAACGGCCTGCTGCTGGTGGTCGACGGCAAGAACGTGATCGCCGTTGCCACCGACGGCCACCGCCTGGCCTTCAGCCAGATCGTGACCGACCAGGAATTCGCGCGTCAGGAAGTGATCATCCCGCGCAAGACCATCATGGAATTGCAGCGTCTGCTGGAAGACAACGACGATCCTGTCAACATCGCCATTGCGACCAACCAGGTGAAGTTCAACTTTTCCGACATCGAGCTGATCTCCAAGCTTGTCGAGGGCAAGTTCCCGGACTACACGCGCGTGATCCCGAAGGCCTACAAGAACAACTTCACGATCGGCCGTGAACTGCTGCTGCGCTCGCTGCAGCGCGCCGCGATCATGACTTCGGACAAGTTCAAGGGCGTGCGGTGCGTGATCGCCCCGGGAAGCCTGAAGATCAGCTCGACCAACGCCGACCAGGAAGAGGCGGTCGAAGAGCTGGAAATCGATTACGGTGGCGACAGCATCGACATCGGCTTCAACGTCACCTACCTGCTGGACGTGCTGAACAACCTGAAGACCGACCAGATCAGCGTGTCGCTCGGAGATGCAAACTCTTCGGCATTGATCACGCTGCCGGATGATGCCAACTTCAAGTATGTCGTGATGCCGATGCGCATTTGATTCATCTGCATCATCAGGGCGCGAACAAAGGGGCTGCAAAGCCCCTTCGCGCCATTCATGAAGGCAGGAAAATTAAGAAATTTGTTTTGTTAGGGTAGCCATGTCAGCGATTCCATCCGAAAACGTCAATCCGTCGAGCCAGTACGGCGCGTCATCGATCCAGATCCTCGAAGGTCTGGAGGCAGTGCGCAAGCGCCCCGGCATGTATATCGGCGATACGTCGGACGGCACCGGTTTGCACCATCTGGTGTTCGAAGTGCTCGATAACTCGATCGACGAAGCGCTGGCGGGCCATTGCAGCGAAATCCACGTCACCATCCATTCGGATAACTCGATCTCGATCACTGACAACGGTCGTGGCATCCCGACCGGCATCAAGTGGGACGACAAGCACGAACCCAAGCGCAGCGCCGCCGAGATCGTGATGACCGAGTTGCACGCAGGAGGCAAGTTCGACCAGAACGCATACAAAGTGTCGGGTGGCCTGCATGGCGTCGGCGTGTCATGCGTGAACGCGCTGTCGAAGCGCCTGAAATTGACCATCCGTCGCGATGGCAAAGTGCACGGCATGGAATTCGCGCGCGGCGTGCCGCAGAACCGCGAGATCGAGGTCCAGGACGGCGTCGAGATTTCGCCGATCAAGGTCATTGGCGATACCGACAAGCGCGGCACCGAAGTGCATTTCTGGGCCGATGAAGAGATCTTCACGCATATCGAGTTCCACTACGATATCCTCGCCAAGCGCATCCGCGAACTGTCGTTCCTGAACAATGGCGTGCACATCAAGCTGACGGACCAGCGCACCGGCAAGGAAGAAGATTTCGCTTTCGAAGGTGGCACCCGCGGCTTTGTCGAGTACATCAACAAGAGCAAGACGGTGCTGCACCCGACCATTTTCCAGGCCACGGGCGAGCGCGTATCCGATAACGGCACCACGATCTCGGTCGATGTGTCGATGCAGTGGAATGATGCGTACAACGAGCAAGTGCTGTGCTTCACGAATAACATCCCGCAACGCGACGGTGGCACGCACCTGACCGGCCTGCGCGCGGCGATGACGCGCGTGATCAACAAGTACATCGAAGAGAACGATCTGGCGAAGAAAGCCAAGGTCGAGGTCGGTGGCGACGACATGCGCGAAGGCCTGACCTGCGTGCTGTCGGTCAAGGTGCCGGAGCCGAAATTCAGCTCGCAAACCAAGGACAAGCTGGTGTCATCCGAAGTGCGGGGCCCGGTCGAGGAAGTGGTCGCCAAGACCCTGACCGACTTCCTGATGGAAAAGCCGAATGACGCCAAGATCATCTGCGGCAAGATCGTCGAGGCAGCGCGTGCGCGCGAAGCGGCGCGCAAGGCGCGTGAACTGACGCGACGCAAGGGCGTGATGGACGGCCTCGGCCTGTCGGCCAAGCTGGCCGACTGCCAGGAAAAAGATCCGTCGCTGTGCGAGCTCTACATCGTCGAGGGTGACTCCGCCGGCGGCTCGGCCAAGCAGGGCCGCGACCGCAAGTTCCAGGCGATCCTGCCGCTGCGCGGCAAGGTGCTCAACGTCGAGAAGGCGCGCTTCGAGAAGATGCTGTCGTCCGAGCAGATCACCACGCTGATCGCGACGCTCGGCACCTCGATCGGCGCCGACGAATTCAATATCGATAAGCTGCGTTATCACCGCATCATCATCATGACCGATGCGGACGTCGATGGCGCGCACATCCGCACGTTGCTGCTGACCCTGCTGTATCGCCAGATGCCGCTGCTGGTCGAGCGTGGCCATGTGTACATCGCGCAGCCGCCGCTGTACAAGGTCAAGCATGGCAAGGACGAGCGCTACCTGAAGGATGATCTCGAAGAAGCGGGCTACATGATGCAGATCGCGCTGCAGGATGCCGCCCTGGTCCCGGCAGAAGATGCACAAGCCATCGGAGGCGACGCCCTCGCCGAGCTGGTCCGCAAGTACAACACCGCCAATGCGATCGTGATGCGACTGTCGCGCGCCATGGACGATGCGGCGCTGACGGCCATCATGAACGGGGTCACGCTCGACCTGTCGTCGGTCGCGACCGCAGAAACCTCGGCGCAAGCTCTGGCTGCTGCGATCAATGATCCGTCGGTGCGCGTTGGCGTCAGCTCCGACGAGCTGTCGGCCAAGCACATGCTGCGCATCGAGCGTCGGCACCACGGCAACCTCAAGGTCAGCGTGATCGACGCCGAATTCGTCGACGGCCCCGACTATGGCGTGCTGTCCGAAGCGGCCGCGACCTTCAAGGGCTTGATCGGTCCGGGTGCGATGGTGCGCCGGGGTACCGGCGACAAGACCAAGGAATCGGCGATCGTTGACTTCCGCCAGGCGATGGCATGGCTGCGCGACGAGGCCGAGCGCGGTGTGTCCAAGCAGCGCTACAAGGGCCTGGGTGAGATGAACCCCGAGCAGCTGTGGGAAACCACGATGGACCCGACCGTGCGTCGCCTGCTGAAGGTACAGATTGAAGACGCCATCGCGGCCGACCAGATCTTTACCACGCTGATGGGCGACGATGTCGAGCCGCGTCGGGCCTTCATCGAGTCCAACGCCCTGGCAGCGGGCAACATCGACGTCTGAGCACTACGGCAGCGCAGGGTGGCCGTCGCGGCCTTCCTGCGCCGCGCCCTTTCCTACCCCTTTCGACCCCCGGTATCGACCGGTACCCGTTTCTTCCCCTCATATCCGGACCGCCACCCCGATTTTTGACTAATCAGCACAAGTGAATCGACAATAGCGGTCGGTTTTGACTTTTCAGCTTGAATATACTGCGGCGACACCTCATTCCGTCCCGCCATGTCACTGCAAGCCATCATCTTTGACGCCTACGGCACGCTGTTCGATGTCTATTCGATCGGCGCGCTGGCCGAGCGCCTGTTCCCCGGCAAGGGAGCAGCGGTGGCCGAGCTCTGGCGCGACAAGCAGATCGAATACACACGCCTGCGCACGCTGTCGAATACCTACAAGCCGTTCTGGGAAGTCACGCAGGATGCATTGGTCTTCACCTGCCGCAGGCTCGGGCTCGACCTGACACTGGACGCACAGACCCAGCTGATGGGCCAGTACGCGAAGCTGCAGGCCTTCCCCGAAAACCTCGGCGTGTTGCAAGCGTTAAAGGCACGCGGACTGAAGCTGGCGATCCTTTCCAACGGCAATCCCGACATGTTGAACGCCGCCGTGCAAGCGGCCGGGATGCAAGGCTTGTTCACGCAGGTATTGTCGGTGGATGCGGTGCAGAAGTTCAAGACCGCACCCGAGGCGTATCAGCTGGGCCCCGATGTGTTGGGCGTTGCGGCGCGCGACAGCCTTTTCGTCTCCAGCAATTGCTGGGATGTTTGCGGTGCTGCGTGGTTTGGCTACCGTACTTTCTGGGTCAACCGCGCGAATGCGCCGCTGGAAGAACTGGGCGTGATGCCCAATGCACAGGGCCGCTCGCTGGCGGACCTGCAAGATTACATAGCATTACCTTAACCAACCTCATTTACCACTCAGGATAACCATCATGACCGCACGCACCCATTGTCACGGACTGCAAGTTGCCGACGTCCTGCATCGCTTTATCGAGGACAAGGTCCTGCCGGGCACCGGCATCAGCAGCGACAGTTTCTGGAAAGGCTTCGCGCAGATCGTGAACGACCTCGCGCCGAAGAATGCCGCGCTGCTTGCCGAGCGCGATCGCATCCAGCTCGAGCTCGACCAGTGGCACCGCGCGAATCCGGGCCCGATCGCTGATGTGGCGGCCTATCGTGGCTTCCTGGAGTCAATCGGCTACCTGCAGCCGGTGCCGGCCGAGGTGAAGGTCACCACCGAAAACGTCGATGCCGAACTCGCGACCACGGCCGGCCCGCAGCTGGTGGTGCCGATCCTGAACGCCCGTTATGCACTGAATGCCGCCAACGCACGATGGGGCTCGTTGTACGACGCACTGTACGGTACCGACGCGATCTCCGAAGCCGATGGCGCCACTCGCGCAGGTGGCTACAACCCGGTGCGCGGCGCCAGGGTTGTCGCGTTCGCGCGGTCCTTCCTCGACCAGTCCGCGCCGCTGGCGCAAGGCTCGCACGCTGACGCCACCGGTTACAAGATTGATGGCGGGAAGCTGGTCGTGACCCTGAAAGACGGCAGCAGCACCGGCCTGAAGGATGCCGCGAAGTTCATCGGCTTCCAGGGAGATGCCGCGGCACCGTCGTCGGTCCTGCTGAAGAACAATGGCCTGCACATCGACATCCGCATCGACCGCAGCACTGCCATCGGCAAGGATGACGCCGCTGGCGTCGCCGACGTCGTGATCGAGTCCGCACTGTCGACCATCCTCGACCTCGAAGATTCAGTGACCGTGGTCGATGGCGACGACAAGGTCGTGGCTTATGAGAACTGGCTTGGCATCCTGAAGGGCACGCTCGTCGAGACCGTCAGCAAGGGCGGCAAGACTTTCGACCGTACCCTGAACGCCGACCGCGAATATACCGGCGCCAATAGCCAGCCAGTCAAGCTGCATGGCCGTTCGCTGCTGTTCCTGCGTAACGTCGGTCACCTGATGACCAACCCGGCGATCCTGCAAGCCGATGGCAAGGAAATCCCGGAAGGTATCCTCGACGCCGTCGTCACCACCACGATCGCGCTGCATGACCTGAAGCGTCCGGCCGCGCAAGCGATCGGCAACACCCGTACCGGCTCGGTCTACATCGTCAAGCCGAAGATGCACGGCCCGAAGGAAGTCGCCTTCGCCGTCGAGCTGTTTGGTCGCGTCGAGCAGATGCTGGGCCTGAAAGAAAACACCGTGAAGCTGGGCATCATGGACGAGGAGCGCCGCACCTCGACCAACCTGAAGGCCTGCCTGCAAGAAGCCGCCGCACGGGTGGCCTTCATCAACACCGGCTTCCTCGACCGCACCGGCGACGAGATGCATTCGTCGATGACGGCCGGCCCGATGCTGCGCAAGGGCGACATGAAGACCTCGACCTGGCTGTCGGCCTACGAGCGCAGCAATGTGCTGACCGGCCTGTCGTCGGGCATGCGCGGCCGAGGTCAGATCGGCAAGGGCATGTGGGCGATGCCGGACCTGATGGCAGCGATGCTCGAGCAGAAGATCGGTCATCCGAAGGCGGGTGCCAATACCGCATGGGTGCCGTCGCCGACCGCAGCCACGCTGCACGCACTGCACTACCACGCCGTCGACGTGTTCGCGATCCAGCAAGAGCTCGAGAAGATCGATGCCGCGGCCGAGCTGAAGAAGCTGCGCGACGAACTGCTGATGATCCCGGTCGCCAAGGCCCCGACCTGGACCGCCGCGGACATCCAGCAGGAACTCGACAACAATGCGCAAGGCATCCTCGGTTACGTGGTTCGCTGGGTCGAACAAGGCGTCGGCTGCTCGAAAGTGCCTGACATCCATAACGTCGGCCTGATGGAAGACCGCGCGACGCTGCGCATCTCCAGCCAGCACATCGCGAACTGGCTGCTGCATGGCGTCGTGACCAGCGCGCAAGTCGACGAGACGCTGGCGCGCATGGCCAAGGTGGTTGATGGCCAGAACGCCGGCGACCCGGTGTACCGTCC
>JBDKLN010000089.1:0-9144 GCA_039806045.1 Pseudomonadota bacterium | reverse complement strand
CGCCACACGCGGCCTGCCGTTGCCGGTACGCTTCGCGGCGCTGGTGCATGACCTCGGCAAGGGAACGACGGACCCGGCCGACTGGCCGCGCCATATCGCCCATGAAGCGCGCAGCGTTGCGTTGGTCGAGGCGATGGCCAAACGCCTGAAGCTGCCCAACGAGGTCCGGGACCTGGCGGTCATGACGGCGCGCGAGCATGGCAACGTCGCGCGCGCGCAGGAACTGCGGGCCGCCACGGTCGTGAAGCTGTTCGAGCGCTGCGATGCGTTTCGCAAGCCGGCGCGTCTTGTCGCGATGCTCGAGGCCAGCGAATGCGATGTGCGAGGTCGCACCGGCTTCGAGGACGCGCCCTTCCCGCAGGCGGCGTTGCTGCGGCGCGCGCTCGCCGCTGCGCAGGCCGTCAATGCCGGCGAGATTGCCGCCGGCGTGATGCAGCGCGCGCCCGATCGGCCGTCAGAGAAGATCGCCGAAGCCGTGCGTGCGGCACGGGTGGCCGCCGTAGCGCAGTCGCTTCAATAAGTCACTGACATAAATAAAAAAGCCCGTCACCAGAGTGACGGGCCTGAAATACGCCGGAGGAAGGCGTAGCTCGAGGAGACAAGCGGCCGCTGACGGAAATCCTTGGTCGGCCGTTTGCAGGGGGCGATCGCAAGAGCGCTGGCTGAATCGAGGGGCGGCTTACTTTGCTGCCGGTCGATCGGGCATCATCGCGCGGATTTCGTCCGGGCTCAGCTTGCCATCCTTGTTCTTGTCCCGTCGGTCGAAGTCGCGCGACAGGTGCGTCATTTTTGCGGCATCGACTTCGGCCTTGCTCAGCGCGCCGTCGCCATCCTTGTCGGCCGCCTTCCAGCGTTCCTGCATCTTGTCACGCATCTTGTCGCGCATCTTTTCATGCATGGCCTTGTGATGCGCTTCCATCTCTTCTTTGGAGATGTAGCCATCCTTGTTGGTATCGGCTTCGGCGAACAGCTTGTCGGTGCCGGCACGCATCTCATCTTTGCTCATGCGGCCATCTTTGTCGGTATCGAACTTGTCGAACATCGGGCCGGGTCCCATGCCGCCATGCATGCCGCCGTGATGTGCCATGTCGTCCTTACCGGCGGCTGCGTCATGATGGTCCGCCAGTGCGATGCCGGACACGAACAGGCCGGATGCCAGCAGTATCAGAGTCTTGGAGGTATTCATCGTTTTCCTTTCTTCAGTGAACTGCGATGGAAATCTGATGTCATGCATCTTCTTCCCCTGCCATGGCCGGGCATGGTCCTTTTACCCCTTGTTACAGGTGCACGGCTGTGTGAAGCGGCCAGCCAGTCGCTTGCGGCGCTGCCCTCGCGGGCCGGCCCGCAATCCTGCGCCGTGGTGCGGCACGTGCGACCCGTCTATACTTGGAGACATAACAAAGGGAAGCGCATGCTGCACTGCGGCGATGGCGCCGAGGCACGACACCGAGCAGGTAACGGCGAGCCACGGAAGCCAGACGGCTGAGCAGGGCGAATCCCGCCCACATTGGAGACGCGCATGAACGCACCGCTGGACAAGCAGCTTGCCCTGCAGCCGGAGGCCATTACCCTCGATGACAAGTACACGCTCGAGCGTGGCCGGGTCTTCCTGACCGGCACCCAGGCATTGATACGTCTGCCGATGATGCAGCGCCAGCGCGACCTCGCGGCCGGCCTGAACACGGCCGGCTTCATCACCGGCTACCGTGGCTCGCCGCTTGGCACTGTCGATCAGACTGCCGCGAAAGCAAAGAAATACCTTGATGCGCATCATGTCCGCTTCCATCCGGGCGTGAATGAAGACCTCGCCGCGACCAGCATCTGGGGCACGCAGCAAGCGAACCTCTTCCCGGGCGGGAAATACGATGGCGTGTTCTCCCTGTGGTACGGCAAGGGCCCCGGCGTCGACCGCAGTGGCGACGTGTTCAAGCATGCGAACAATGCCGGCTCCGCAAAACATGGCGGCGTCTTGGTGCTGGCCGGCGACGACCATGCGGCCAAGTCCTCAACCAACGCGCACCAGAGCGAACACATCCTGAAGGCCTGCGGCATCCCGGTGCTGTATCCGTCGTCGGTGCAGGAATACCTCGACTACGGCCTGCATGGCTGGGCGATGAGCCGCTACACCGGTTTGTGGGTTGCGATGAAGTGCGTGACCGACGTCGTCGAATCCGGCGCCACCGTCGATGTCGATCCGGACCGCGTGCAGATCGTGCTGCCCGAAGATTTCGAACTGCCGCCCGGCGGCCTCAACATCCGCTGGCCCGACACCGTGCTGGGTCAGGAAGAAAGGCTGGTCAACTACAAGTGGTATGCGGCACTCGCGTATGCGCGCGCCAACAAGCTCAATCGCATCATCTGGGACAGCCCGACGCCGCGCATCGGCATCCTGACCGCCGGCAAGGCTTACCTCGACACGCGGCAGGCGCTGGACGACCTCGGCATCGATGAACAGGTCGCGCGCGACATCGGCCTGCGGCTGTACAAGGTCGGCATGAGCTGGCCGCTCGAGGCCGAAGGCGTGCGTGAGTTCGCGACCGGGCTCGAAGAGATCCTCGTCGTCGAAGAGAAGCGCCAGCTGCTCGAATACCAGCTCAAGGAAGAGCTGTACAACTGGCGCGACGACGTCCGTCCGCGCGTGGTGGGCAAGTTCGACGATACCGGCGAATGGAGCAACCAGCGCCATGCCGGCCACGGTGACTGGCTGCTGCCGGCGACCTACGAGCTCAGCCCGGCGCTGGTGGCGCGCGCGATCGCGGCGCGCATCTCGCGCTATTTCGCCGGCCATCCTATCGAGCAGCGCGTGCGCGAGCGTATCGCTTATATCGAGGCCAAGGAATCGGTGCTGAAGGTCAGTACCACCAACCCGGAGCAGGAGCGCATTCCCTATTTCTGCTCGGGCTGCCCGCACAACACCTCGACCCGCGTGCCGGATGGCAGTCGCGCGCTGGCCGGCATTGGCTGCCATTACATGGCGCTGTGGATGGATCGCTCGACGGCGACCTTCACCCACATGGGCGCCGAAGGCGCGACCTGGATAGGCACGGCGCCGTACACCAGCGAGCCGCATGTGTTCGCCAACATCGGTGACGGCACCTACTACCACTCGGGTCTGCTGGCGATACGCGCAGCGGCAGCGGCCAAGGTCAACATGACCTACAAGATCCTGTTCAACGATGCCGTCGCAATGACCGGCGGCCAGACCCATGACGGCCCGCTGAACCCGGCCGCCATCTCGCGCCAGATCGCGTCGGAAGGCGTCAACCCGATCGTCGTCGTCACCGACGAGCCGGACAAGTACCCGGCCGGCACCGACTGGGCGCCGGGCGTCACGATTCGCCATCGCAGCGAACTCGACCAGGTGCAGCGCGAGATGCGCGAAGTCAAAGGCGTCTCGGCCATCATCTATGACCAGACTTGCGCGTCCGAGAAGCGTCGCCGCCGCAAGCGCAATGCGTATCCGGACCCGGCCAAGCGCGCCGTGATCAACGAGGCCGTCTGCGAAGGCTGCGGCGATTGCAGCGTGAAATCGAACTGCCTGTCGGTCGAGCCTTTGGAAACCGAATTCGGCCGCAAGCGCACGATCAACCAGTCCACCTGCAACAAAGACTTCTCTTGCGTGACCGGCTTCTGCCCGAGCTTCGTCACCGTCGAAGGCGGCCAGCTGAAAAAGCCGAAGAAAGCCGGCGGCAAAGATGCCGATGGCGTCGCCAGGGCATCGGCACTGGAGCGCGCGAAATCGCTGCCGCAGCCGACGATGCCGTCCCTGGCCGAGCAGCCGTATGGCGTGCTGGTGACGGGTATCGGTGGCACCGGTGTCGTCACGGTCGGCCAGATTCTCGCGATGGCCGCGCACGTGGCCGGCCAGGCTTGCAGTGTGCTCGACATGAGTGGCCTGGCGCAAAAGGGCGGCCCGGTGCTGTCGCATGTGCGACTCGCGCATTCGGACGAGCACATTTTCTCGACGCGTGTTGGCACCGGCGCTGCCGACCTCGTGATCGGCTGCGATGTGCTGGTGGCCGCCAGCAAGGATGCCTTGTCGCGCATGGGTGCGGGCCGCACGCATGCGGTCGTGAATGCGACGCTAGCCCCGACTGCGGCCTTCGTGAAGAACCCAGACTGGGCCTATCCGGATGCGGCGTCGGTCGCAACCTTGCGCTCGACCTGTGGCGATGACGCCGTGGCCGCAGTCGAGGCCGGCAAGCTGGCGACCGCATTGATGGGCGACTCCATCGCCACCAACATGTTCATGCTGGGTTACGCATGGCAGCGCGGCTGGGTGCCGCTGCCGGAGCGCGCCCTGCTGAAGGCGATCGAGCTCAATGGCGTGTCGGTCGACTTCAACCAGCAATCGTTTGCATGGGGCCGGCTCGCGGCAGCCGATCTCGCCGGCGTCGAGAAGGAGGTGCACGCGCTCGCGCCGGCACAGGTGATCGAATTCCGCCGCTCGCCGTCGCTGGAGGAAGTGATCAAGCGTCGCGTCGCTTTCCTGACCGACTACCAGAATGCCGCGTATGCAAAGCAGTACAGCGACTTCGTGGCGCAGGTGCGCGTCGCCGAAGAAAAGCTGGTCGACACGAAGACCGCCGACGCAGCCGGTGGCAAGCTGCGCCTGACCGAAGCCGTGGCGCGCTACCTGTTCAAGCTGATGGCCTACAAGGATGAATACGAAGTCGCGCGCCTGCACAGCGACCCGTCGTTCAAGGCCAAGATCGCCAACATGTTCGAAGGCGATTACCAGGTCAAATACCATCTGGCCCCGCCACTGCTGTCGCCGCGCGATGCGCAAGGCCATCTGGTCAAGCAGCAATACGGCAGCTGGGTCGGCAAGGTATTCCCGTTGTTGGCAAAGCTGCGCTTCCTGCGCGGCAGCGTGCTCGATCCGTTTGGTCATACGGCAGAGCGCAAGGGTGAGCGCGCGCTGATCGGCGAGTACCGCGACACGCTCTCGCGCCTGCTGCCATCGTTGACGGCGGAGCGCTTGTCGCTGATGGTGGAGCTGGCCAGCATTCCCGAAGAGATCCGTGGTTACGGCCATGTGAAGGAGCGCCATCTGCGCAATGCGAAGGAAAAGCAGGCAGTGCTGCTGGCGGCATGGCAATCCGGTGCGACACCCTCACCACTGACCGGGCGTCATGCAGCGTAAACCGGCGCTGCGGGCATGCACAGGCCCTTAGCTTTTCGCTGAGCCGTTCCCCAGGCAGCCGAACCACAGCGTCAAAGAAAGACGGCCTGCGTAGCGAAAGCTGCGCAGGCCGTTTTTATCAGTGATGCCGCTATGCCGCGATGCCGAGATGCCGAGATGCTCAGGTGACCGGCTGGCTGGCGTCCTTCGCTGCCAGGTATTGCCGATAACCTTTCGCACGCAGCTCGCAGGCCGGACAGTGGCCGCAGCCACGGCCCCAGTCGTGCAGCGTGCCGCGCTCGCCAAGGTAACAAGTGTGGGTGTCGCTGCGTATCAGGTTCACCAGCGCCATGCCGCCCAGTTCTTCGGCCAGCGTCCAGGTGGCTGCCTTGTCCAGCCACATCAACGGCGTGGCGATCTCCACATCCGTCGCCATCCCCAGCTGCAACGAGGTTTGCAGTGACTGCAGTGTGTCATGCCGGCAGTCCGGATAGCCGGAGAAATCGGTTTCGCACATGCCGCCGACGAGCACGGCCAGGCCACGTCGGTAGGCCAGCGCCGCAGCCAGCGTCAGGAAGAGCAGGTTGCGTCCCGGGACGAAGGTGTTCGGCAGGCCGTTGGCTTGCATCGTGATGGCGGTATCGCTGGTCAGCGCCGTGTCCGACACTTTGCCCAGCACCGACAGGTCCAGCAGATGATCTTCCCCGAGGCGCTCTCGCCATTCAGGCTTCAATGCGCGCATCGCGTCCAGCAAGGGCTTCCTCACCTGCAGCTCGATCGCGTGCCGTTGTCCGTAATCGAAGCCCAGCGTCTCGACCCGCGCGTAACGTGACAAGGCCCATGCGAGGCAGGTTGCGGAATCCTGCCCGCCTGAAAATAGTACCAGTGCGGCTTTGCCTGCGATCGTGCTCATCAGTGCGCCTTTCGAATCGCGGCGTGAATGGAGGACGCTGTACGCGACGTCATTTGCGGGCGATCTTGTTCAGGGATTGTTCGATGTAATCGCCGTTCGGTTCAGAAAAACGTATCTTCACCGGGAACCATTCCTGCGACGGCGCCAGCCAGATGTCGACTTGCGTGGTGGTCTTCTTGTCCGCGGGGACATGGGCGAAATGCCAGGCTTCCAGTTCGCCGAGGCCGGTCGGCACTTTCTGTTTGTCCCTCAACTGGAAGGTCCAGGGTTCGCCGCCGCGATGGCCGGCGACAAAGTAAGTCCACTTGCTGCCGGGGGTTAGCGTCGGGCGTGCGCGCACCGTCGATAGCAATTGCCACAGTACGCTCGCGCGATCCTGTTCGCCACCCTGCAACTTGTGCGGTTCGCCATTACCGGCGAAATTGATCTGGCCAGCCTTGCGGTCAAACGTCGCGACCGCGGGCTCCTTGCGGAAGCGCCGCATTGAATAACTGTTGGGCGCCATCCCGTAGCGATCGAAGCCACCTTCGCTCTTGTCGTTCAACAGCACGCCGGTCAGCGCGGTGCGCGTTTCGAGTTGCAGCGCGTATTTGTTACTGGTGTCGGTCGTCCACTGGATCTGGCTGCTGCCTTCCAGCACCAGCCCCATCACATCGGCACGAACCGCGTAGTCCAGATTCGCCGAGGGCGGCGGGTTGACGGTAACCGGGTCGCCTGCGGCAGCCGGTCCGGCGACGGCGGCCACGCAGCCGACGACCAGCAGCGCGCGATTGGCAAGCGTGTACAGCGACCGAGGAAGGCGACGGTGCGCGTGATTGCCGGACGGGCTATGGGTGTGGCCGATGCGGCTAACGCTGTCGGCCTGAGGAGTGATGCCATGGGTATGCGGGGTAGTCACTTGCTTGCTCGATTTCCGGTTGCACGCCGTTGCCGGCGTCATTGCTTCACTTGGGTTAGCAGCATTTCGACGCTGTTGCCCGCCTTGTCCATATGCCGCAGCATGACCGGGTACCAGTCGCGTTCCGGCGCCAGCCACAAGTCGAACTGCTTTTCAAAACTATGCTCGCCGGGTATGACTGACAGCCGCCAGGTCGATACCGGGCCTTGCGGCAATTCCACATTTTCGCGCCCATTCACATAAACGCGCCAGCCATCCAGTGATTTATGGCCGGCGACCGACATGTCGAACACCAGACCGGCTTCGAACTTGTCCGGATCGCCCCGGCCCAGCGAGGCCAGTTGCCAGATCCAGGTGCTGCGATCCTGTTCGCCGCCCTTGTACGGGTAGGTGCCGGTTGATGCCGAAAAACTGATGCTGTTGCGCTCGCGCTGGAAATGCGTATTGGTTTGCGAGCGGCCGATGCGCTTTTCCGCATAGGTGGTCGGGGCCAGCCCGATCTTGCCGACTTCGCCGATACTCTTGTAGCTGATCAGGGTAAACACCAGCACGCCAACCTCGCCGGCCAGCGAATAGCGCTGGCCATCCTGCTTCCAGATGACCTTGCCGTGGCCGGTGATGCGGCTGCCGTTGCGCAAGCCAACGACGTCATAGGACAGCTCGGCTGAGGGGGGCAAGCTGACGCGCTCGAACAAGGCCGGCGCCGAGGTCTTGGGGGCAGTATCCACGGCTGCGGCGGCATCGGCAGCGGGTTCGCTGGCAGTGGCGATCGCATGGCTGTCAGTAGTGCTGGTCGGGGCCTCGGTCGCTGGCGCTTCCGGCGCGGCCGGGACATCCGGCACGGCGGCCACCGGTGCTTCCGTGACCGGCACCGCCGCCACCGGCTCGGACTTGTCGGCCAGCGTCGGCGGCGGCAATTCCTTGATCTTCGGCATGACCGGCGGCTCGGTCGGTTCCGGCGCCGACTGCAGCGTAATGCTGACGATGCTGTCATCGTCATCGTCCAGCAGCTCGACCAGCGGCAATTCATGCCGCAACCATTCGATCACGGCCAGGTGCGCGACCACCACCAGCAGCAGGAAGGCGAGCATGAACGCCAGCTTTCGGCGCGTGGGACGCAGTGACGAAGGGATGGCCAGGCGCAGTGACATGCCGCTAGTGTAATGAAATCGGGCAGCGGGAGCCGGGTGGCACGGCGGAACTGTGTAAGCAATTGCAAGCCTGTTGATGCGGTGCTGATCGCCGCGCTCGCGACCCCGGTGCATGGCAGAGGGCCATTCCACTTGACACGCATCTTGCTGCGGGCCCCGCTCTTCCCTTGCCCGCAAGCTGTCATCTGCTAAGCTGCGAAGCAAGAGGCGCAGTGGCGGCGGTACCGCCCCGTCCCGACACGGAGGCAGCGATGTCTGGCAGCGGTATGAATGGTATTCCCGGTGCAAACGCGATGGGCGATACGCTGGAATTCGTCAAGAATCTGTGGGGGTCGATGAAGATCCCCGGGATGGCGATGCCGTCGATGTCGCCCGAGGAAATCGACAAGCAGATCGCCGACCTGAAGGCCGTCGAATCCTGGCTGCAGATGAACATGAACATGTTGCGCGGTTCGATACAGGCGCTGGAAGTGCAGAGCGCAACGCTGTCGGCGCTGCGCTCCATGAGCGAGACCTTTGCGCAAGCGGCGGCGGGCACAGTCCCGACGGACGACAAGCCCACGTTCGAGTCGCCCTTCGGCGCCGCGAAGGCCGGCGTCGACGAACCGGAAGCGACGGAAGCAAAGGCAGATCCGGCAGGCATGGCCGCCCCCTTTGCCAATCCCGCGGTCTGGTGGAATGCGATGCAAGACCAGTTCCAGCAGGCCGTGAGTCAGGCGGTCGCACCGGCCAGCAAGCCTGCACGGAAGTCGGCTAAGTCGGCCAAGCCGGGCACGGCGAAAAAGAAACCGGCAGCCAGTGCCGGTGCGGACGGCAGCAGTCGTCGCAAGCGTCGCAAACCCGGCGAAGCGGCCTGAGACGCCCGCAAGTTCAGCTGCGCGCGAGCCGCTTGAGGCCGCGCATCATGCCACCCAGCAGCGGCAATTTTTCGTACAGTTCTTCGGCCGCATCCCAGTAATCGCGATGGAAGCTCGCGCGCCCGTCGGCCGCGAACTTCAGGTGCGTTGCGCCGCGTATGCACTGCTCCGCCGTCGAAAAACGCTTCATGCGGAACAGG
>JBDKLN010000088.1:0-9863 GCA_039806045.1 Pseudomonadota bacterium | reverse complement strand
CCGTTGAGCCCGGTCGCCACGCGCGACTGGAACCTGTTGCGCATGACCCTCACCTTGCTGGTCTCGATCACGCTGTCGACCCTGGCGTTCGCGCTGCTTTACCTGACAGTGCCGAATCGTTTCGTCGACTGGCGTGAGGCGGTGATCGGCGGCCTGGTGGCGGCGGTGGGCTTCGAGATCACGCGTCGCGGTTTCGCGTTTTCGATCAACCTCGGTGGTGGTTATCGGGCTATTTACGGCGCGTTGTCGGTCGTGCCGATCTTCCTGATCTGGGTCTACCTGTTCTGGCTGATCACATTACTGGGCGCGGCGGTGGCGGCGGCCTTGCCGGTGGTGCGTTACGAGCGCTGGTGGCACCGTGCTGCGCCCGGCAGTGCCTTCCTCGATGCGATGGCCATCATCAAGGTCCTGATCGATGCGCGCGCCGGCCATGCAGCGGTGGATGCATTGAGGATACGCGAACTCACGCACCTTGGTTTCGAAGAATCGGAAGCGCTACTGCAGCGCATGCTGGAAGCCGGATGGGTAGGGCGCATTCGAGCCGATCGCCAGCCGGGCCTGCGGCTGCGCCGTCGTTCACAACTGCGTCAGGAACGCTGGGCCTGGCTGGCCAATCCTGCCGGGCTGACGCTGGCGGACGTGTTCCGTCGTTTCGCCTTTGAGCCCTTGCCCGAGTCGGCACTCGCCGGTCGCGTCGCGCAAGTCACCGATCAGGGACTATCGACCTCGCTGGCCGATTACTTTGGCGCTGTCCCTTCCTTCAGGTGAACTGCAGGCCGGCGTCAGCCTGCTGCCGAATCGCAGCCCCTGGCTTTCAGCCTTTCAGTGCCGAGGACGCAAACCGGAACAAGGCATCCAGCACCTGATCCGGTTGCTCGGCCATCAAAGCGTGCCCGCAAGCGTCCACCTTCACCAACTGCGACTTCGGCAATTGCGCCGCCAGTGACGCTGCGGCCTTGGCCGGTGTCATCATGTCTTTCTGGCCCAGCAGGAACAAGGCGGCACAACCCTGTGCGCCGAGTGCCGCTGCGGCTTGCTCGCCATTTGCGTATCCATTGCAGGCCGAGAAGTCGGTGAAGAACACGTGTTCCGGATTGCGCTGGCTTACCCGCTGCATCAGGCGCCGGCTGCCGCCGGGCACATAGAAGCCGGGGCCGGGCGCCGACGGCTTTTGCGCGATCGTCGAATGCGACCAGATATTCACCATGTCGATCGCCGCCGGTTCGCGCTCGCGCGCGGCATCCAGCAAGGCTGTCGATACTTTCATCGGGTAAGCGGTGCCGACCAGCGCGATGCCGGCGATGTGCGCCGGCTGTCTCGAGGCGGCTTCCAGCGCAATCAGCGAGCCCATGCTGTGGCCGATCAGGAGGGCTTGCTTGACGCCAGCCGCATCCAGCAGGGCGTTCAGCCAGTCCGCCATCGCTTCGATGCTGTCCAGTGCCGGGCCGTCGCTGCGTCCGTGGCCGGGCAAGTCGACTGCCAGCACCGAGTAGCCATGGTGTGCGAAATAGCGGGTCTGCAAAGCCCACACCGAATGATCGTTCTGCGCGCCGTGGATGAAAACGGCGGTCGGCAACGCCGGGTTGAAGGTCTTGCCGCCGGTGTATGCGTAAGCATGGCCGTCATGAACCGGGATCTTCATGTCAGCCCCCTTTCTGCGCAGCCTTGAGCCCGCGCTTGAGATCGTCGATCAGGTCATCGGCATCCTCAAGGCCGATCGACAGCCGCATCGTGCCTTCGGTGATGCCGGACGCTGCCAGCTGTTCGTCCGGCACACGGAAGTGCGTGGTCGATGCCGGATGAATGACCAGCGATTTCGCATCGCCTACATTGGCGAGGTGCGAGAACAGTTGCAGCGATTCGACAAAGCGCCGGCCGGCAGCGCGGTCGCCCTTGAGCGCAAACGAAAACACTGCGCCGCAGCCCTTGGGTAACAGCCGTTTGGCCAGCGCATGGTCCGGGTGCGAGCGCAGTTCCGGATACGACACCGACTCGATGGCCGGATGCGCGGCGAGGAATTCGACGATCTTGCGCGCATTGGCCACATGCTTGTCCATCCTCAGGCTCAGGGTCTCGATGCCTTGCAGGATCGCGAACGCATTGTGCGGGCTCATCACGGCGCCAAAATCGCGCAAGCCTTCGCGGCGTGCGCGCAGTGCAAACGCGCCGACCGTCGACTCCTCGGCAAACACCATGCCGTGGAAGCCGTCATAGGGTTCGCACAGTTCGCCGAAGCGTCCGGTTTTTTCGTACGCGGCTTGCCAGTCGAAGGTGCCGCCGTCCACCAGCAGCCCGCCGACCGCCGTGCCATGCCCGCACAGGAACTTGGTCGCCGAGTGAAAGATCAGGTCGGCGCCATGGTCCAGTGGCTTCAACAGGTAAGGGGTGGTGAAGGTCGAGTCCACCATCAGCGGCACGTGGTGTTCATGCGCGATCGCGGCCACGTTCTCGATGTCCAGCACGTCCAGCCCCGGATTGCCCAGGGTCTCGGCAAACAGCACCTTGGTGTTGGGCCGGATGTTGGCGCGCCACGCGTCGAGGTCGCGCGGGTCGATGAAGGTGGTCTCGATGCCGAAGCGCTTCATCGTGTAGCCGAGCAGGTTTTGTGAGCCGCCGTACAGCGCGCGCGAGGCCAGCACATGCGAGCCGGCGCCGGCGATGGTCGCCAGTCCGAGGTGCATTGCCGCCTGGCCGCTGGCGACCGCGATGCCGGCCACGCCGCCTTCGAGCGCGGCGATGCGTTCTTCCAGCACCGCATTGGTCGGGTTCGAAATGCGTGAATACACGTGCCCCGAGCGCTCCATGTTGAACAGCGATGCCGCATGGTCGGAATCACGAAATACGAAAGAGGTCGACAGGTAAATCGGCGTGGCGCGCGCGCCGGTCGCCGGATCGGGGGCGCCGCCGGCATGCAGCGACAGGGTGTCAAAGCCGGGGTAATTGGGCTCGCTCATGGACGGGCGTCTCCATTGGCCGGGCGGCCAGTGTGTTGTTTTATTGGAAGTCGGATTATAGGCGGTGGCCGAGGCGGGGCGAATGAGGTTCGGACAGCACATCGTGCTGCACTGCCGCGTGATGGCGGCAGCCTGGGCCCGCTTGCAAGCTGGCTTTTTTGGCATGACTCCGCTACAGTGGTCTTTGGCGTGAACACACCAAGGCGTTTTTCCCGCACAAAGCTTTGCGTGCGGGTTCTGCATTCCGCAACCGTACGCAACGACCGGGGGCTGCAAAGGCGCGGCACCTGCATAAGAAAACGGAGGGCGACATGAAAGTTTCCGAGATCCTGAAGGTCAAGGGCAATATCCTTTACACCGCACCGCCCGACATGCCCTTGCTCGAGGCCATCAACATCATGTCCGACCGTGATGTCGGTTCGCTGGTGGTGATGAAGGACGGCAAGATGCAGGGCATGCTGAGCTTCCGCGAAGTCATCAATGCCATCGACAAGCGCGGTGGTTCGATCGCCACCGGTACCGTTGGCGAGCATATGGCGTCCAATATCATGACCATCTCGCCGGACACCGAGATCAATGAAATTCGCCGCCTGATGCTGGAGCGCCATGCGCGCTACGTACCGGTGCTGGACCATGACGGGACGCTGATGGGCGTGATGTCGTTCTATGACGTCGCCAAGGCCGTGTTCGAGGCGCAAAGTTTCGAGAACAAGATGCTGAAGGCGTATATCCGCGACTGGCCGGCAGAGACCGAAGAATAATCAGGCCCGTTGCACGGGTGGCAATCCCGCCACCCGCTCCCATTCTCAATCGCTCCATTCGCTCTGGCACAGCGGCACCATTACAATGCGCAGCAATGGCAGCCATCCAGCGCTGCCGCGCATCTGCAGGAGTGAACCTTTGCCAGCTTCCAGCCAGTTCGCGCTGCTCGTGCAGCGCCGCTTCGCGCCTTTCTTTGGCGCGCAATTCCTCGGTGCTTTCAACGACAACCTGTTCAAGACGGCGCTGGTCACGGTCATCACCTTCGATGCGGCGTCATGGACCGACCTCAATGTCGGTTTGTTGAACAACCTGATCGCCGGGCTCTTCATTCTGCCTTTCATGCTGGCGTCGGCGACTGCCGGCCAGATCGCCGACAAGCACGAGAAGGCGACCCTGATGCGCTGGGTCAAGGTGTTCGAGATCGCGCTGATGGCCTTCGCCGGACTGGGCTGGGTCACCCACTCGATCGGCATACTGATCGCCGCCGTGGTCGGCATGGGACTGCACTCGACTATGTTCGGCCCGATCAAGCATGCGTATCTGCCGCAACACCTGTCGCCGGACGAGCTGGTGGGCGGCAACGGCATGGTGCAGATGGGCACTTTCGTCGGCATTCTGACCGGGCAACTGTCCGGCGCGATGCTGGTGAGCTCGGGCCAGCACGGTATCGCCTTCATCATGGTCGCCACCGTCGCGGTGGCCGCATCGGGCTGGCTGTGCGCTCGCGCGGTGCCGGTGACGCCGGCCGCCGACCCGGCGCTGCAGGTGAACCTCAACCCGTTCACCGAGATCGGCCGCAACCTGCGCTTCTCTGCTGCCAACCGTGAAGTGTTCGTCGCCATGCTGGCCAACTCGTGGTTCTGGTTCTATGGCGCGATGCTGCTCGCGCAATTCCCGGTGTTTGCGCGCGACGTGCTGCATGGCGAGCCCATCGTGTTCGTGATTCTGTTGACGGCCTTCTCGCTCGGTATCGGCATCGGTTCGCTGTTGTGCGAGAAGCTGTCCGGCCGCACGCTGCAATTGGGGCTGGTGCCGGCCGGCGCGCTGGCGCTGACCGTGTTCGGCATGGATTTGTATTTCTCGGCCACCGCGCCGCTGCCGTGGGTGGGCGTGGGTCGCGACTTGCTGTCACATGCCGAAGGCTTGCGCATCGCCGCTGATTGCGCGCTGCTCGGTATGGCCGGCGGCATTTTTGTCGTGCCGCTGTTTGCGCTGATCCAGACCCGTTCCGAGCGCTCGCACCTGTCGCGCACCATTGGCGGCATGAACATCCTGAACGCGCTGTTCATGGTGGTCGCCGCGCTGGTGGCGATGGCGCTGCTGCAAGCGGGTCTTACGGTGCCGCAGATCTTCCTGTTCACCGCACTGGCTAACGGCGTGCTGCTGGTCTGGCTGTGCGTGCGCCAGCCCCAGTACCTGCGCGCGCTGCGCGGCTGGCTGACCCGAGGCAAGGGTCGGCGGCTGGTAGAATGACGGCTTCGATTTTCTTCCAGCGCACTCCGCGCGCATCATCCCATGTCCGGCAATACGATAGGCAAGCTGTTCACTGTCACTACCTTCGGCGAATCGCACGGCCCCGCGATCGGCTGCGTGATCGACGGCTGCCCGCCCTGCATGCCGCTGTCCGAAGCCGACATCCAGCATGACCTCGATCGCCGCCGCCCGGGTACCTCGCGCCATGTGACCCAACGGCAGGAACCGGATACGGTCGAGATCCTGTCCGGCGTTTACGAAGGCAAGACCACTGGCACGCCGATCGGCCTGCTGATCCGCAACCAGGACCAGCGCAGCCATGACTACGGCAACATCGTCGACCGTTTCCGTCCCGGCCATGCGGACTACACCTATTTCCAGAAATACGGCATTCGCGATCCGCGTGGTGGCGGCCGTTCGTCGGCGCGCCTGACTGCGCCTGTCGTTGGTGCCGCAGCCGTCGCCAAGAAATGGCTGCAGCAGCAGTATGGCACCGTGTTCAAGGGTTGCATGAGCCAGCTGGGCGAGATCGTCATTCCGTTCCAGGACTGGAAGCATGTGCCGGACAACCCATTCTTCGCCGCCAATACCGACATCATCCCGCAGCTCGAGGCCTACATGGACCAGCTGCGCAAGGATGGCGATTCGTGCGGCGCACGCATTGACGTCATTGCACAGAACGTGCCGGTCGGCCTCGGCGAGCCGCTGTTCGACAAACTCGATGCCGATATCGCATACGCAATGATGGGCATCAATGCGGTGAAGGGCGTCGAGATCGGCGCCGGCTTCCGTTCGGTCGCGCAGAAGGGCACCGAGCACGGCGACGAAATGACG
The DNA here is from genome assembly GCA_039806045.1 of Pseudomonadota bacterium. Classification (GTDB taxonomy): domain Bacteria; phylum Pseudomonadota; class Gammaproteobacteria; order Burkholderiales; family Burkholderiaceae_D; genus Pernthalerella. The sequence goes on along the minus strand of JBDKLN010000088.1, from coordinate 3,840 downwards.
CCCGAGGGCTTCCTGACCAATAACGCCGGTGGCGTGCTGGGCGGCATTTCATCCGGCCAGGACATCTCGGTGTCGATCGCGATCAAACCGACCTCCAGCATCCGCACCCCGCGTCGTTCGATCGACCGCGACGGCAATCCCGTCATGGTCGAGACCTTCGGCCGCCACGATCCCTGCGTCGGCATCCGTGCCACCCCGATCGCCGAGGCGATGCTGGCGCTGGTGCTGATGGACCATGCGCTGCGCCACCGTGCGCAGAACGGCGACGTGTCAGTTCGCAAGGCTTGAGCATTTTGAAGTCACTGGGTCCCGGCTTGCGCCGGGATGACGGCTGCGGCGCATGTCACGCGGCCGAACCTCATGCCGGCGGATGCCGGCATCCAGCGTCTTGAGTATAAGACCGTGAGTCCTGCATCCAAGCCCGCGCAGTCGCTGAATTTCGCGCTGTTCTTCTTCGCCTATTACGGCTACATCGGTGTATTTTCGCCCTACGCCAGCCTGTATTTTGCCGATCGCGGCCTGTCGGCCGCGCAGATCGGCGTGCTGATGTCGCTGATGCAGGTGATGCGCATCGTCGGCCCCAACCTGTGGGGCTGGGTGGCCGACCACACCAGCCGTCGCGTGCTGGTGCTGCGGGCGACCTCGGCGGCGGCAGCGCTGACTTTCTGCGGCATGTTCTGGGGCGACACCTTTGGCTTCTTCTTCGCGCTGATGGTGATGCTCAACCTGTTCACCAGCGCGCAAGGCCCGCTGTCTGAAGCGCTGATGCTGTCGGCGATGCGCGGCGACCTGACTCACTATGGCCGCCTGCGGCTGTGGGGCTCGGTAGGCTTCATCGTGCTGGTCACGGCCTCCGGCCAGCTGCTCGACTGGCAGGGCGTGGGCCTGACGCCGTGGATTTCGCTGGCGATGCTGGCAATGGTGGCTGGTGTGGCGCTCAATATGCGCGAGGAGCAGGTCGCCCACGCGCACCATGAGGTGCCCTCGGTGCGGCGCCTGCTGCAGCGGCGCGAAGTGATCGCCTTCTTCGCATCCACTTTCCTGATGATCGCCGCCCACGCATCGGTGTATGTGTATTACTCGCTGTACCTGGCCGACATTGGCTACAGCAAGGCCGTGATCGGCCTGATGTGGTCGCTGGGCGTGATCGCCGAGATTGCGTTCTTCTACTGGCAGTCGCCGCTGTTCCGTCGTTTCGGTGTGCGCAAGCTGATGATCGCCAGCCTGGCGATTGGCGTCGTGCGCTTCCTGATGATCGGGCTGGGTGCCGAGTCGCTGCTGTTGCTGCTGGTCGCGCAGGTCCTGCATGCGGCGACCTTTGGCGTCCACCATTCGGCCTCGGTCGCGACGATGCAGCGCTGGTTCGCCGGGCCGCTGCAAGCGCGCGGGCAAGCCTTGTACATCAGCATCTCCTACGGGCTGGGCGGCTCGGTCGGCGGCTTGATGATGTCGGCCTGCTGGGAAACATTGGGCGCCCGACCGGTCTATGTGATCGCCGCAGCCTTGTGTCTGCTAGGCTGGATTGCGGCAGAATTCAGTTATCGTTGGCAGGCGTTGCCCGCCGCCATGCCGGGGGCGTCCGGGAGCAAGGAATGAAGCAGAACATGATCATCCATTGTCACGGCAAATGGAAAGCCATCGCTGCCGCGCTGGCAGCGAGCCTGATGCTGGCTTCGTGCCAGACCGTGCAGACCACGCAGGCCGGCGCCGTCGGCATCGACCGCAAGCAGACCATGTCCGTATCGGCGGCATCGATGGAGCAGAGCGCGAACAAGCAGTACGCGCAGCTGATGGCCGAGGCCGACAAGAAAGGCAAGCTTAACCCGGATCCTGCACAGTACGCGCGCGTCAAGGGCATTGCCGACAGGCTGATCCGCCAAACCACGGCCTTTCGCCCCGATGCCTTGCGCTGGAAATGGGAAGTCAATGTGCTGAGCTCGCCCGACGTCAACGCCTGGTGCATGCCGGGCGGGAAAATCGCGGTCTACACCGGCCTGATTGACAAGCTGAAGATCACTGATGACGAGCTGGCCGCCGTGATGGGCCACGAGATTTCCCACGCATTGCGCGAGCACTCGCGCGAGCGCGCATCCGAGCAGGCGATGGCCGGCATCGGCATCTCCATTCTCGCGACGGTGGCCGGCGTTGGTCAGATCGGTCAAAAAGGCATGGAATACGCCTATCAGGGCCTGCTCGGTTTGCCGAACTCGCGCGCGCATGAAACCGAGGCCGACCGCATGGGCGTGGAGCTGGCCGCGCGTGCCGGCTATGATCCGCGCGCCGCGATCTCGCTGTGGCAGAAGATGGGTGAGGTCGGCGGCGGCGAACCGCCGAAATTCATGTCCACCCACCCGCCGCGCGCCGACCGCATGCGCGACCTGACCGCCTACTCGGAGCGGGTGATGCCGCTTTACCAACAAGCGAAGGCGCATTAAACCGGGCATCCGGCGCTGGCAAGCCGCCCTGCGCGGGGCGTTCCGCGAGCACGTGCGGCAGAGGCTGCCCGACATTCTTGTGCGCCGCAGGATTTTTCGGCTCGGCTCTGGCAAATCCCCTGAAAATCAGGGGTTTCTGCGCGTCCATATGGCATAATCTAGGGCTGTTTTCCTTGATTTTCCTGATCTGGCGCGCCTTGCGCGCGATCCCGCCATGGCCCAAACCCTGTACGACAAACTCTGGCAGTCCCATGTGGTGAATACCCAGGAGGACGGCACCACCATCCTTTATATCGACCGTCACCTGGTGCATGAAGTCACCAGCCCGCAGGCCTTTGAAGGCCTGAAGCTGGCCGGCCGCCAGCCGTGGCGCGTGTCCGCCAATCTGGTCGTGGCCGATCACAACGTGCCGACCACCAACCGTGACGAAGGCATCGCCGACCCGGTGTCGCGCCTGCAGGTCGAGACGCTGGACGACAACGCGAAAGCCTACGGCCTGACCTATTTCAGCATGCGCGACAAGCGCCAGGGCATCGTGCACGTGATCGGCCCGGAGCAGGGCGCAACCCTGCCCGGCATGACCGTGGTGTGCGGTGACTCGCACACGTCGACCCATGGCGCCTTCGGCGCGCTGGCGCACGGCATCGGCACCTCCGAAGTCGAGCATGTGCTGGCCACGCAGACGCTGCTGGCGAAGAAATCCAAATCCATGCTGGTGCAGGTCGAGGGCAAAGTGGGCCCCGGCGTGACCGCCAAGGATATCGTGCTGGCCGTGATCGGCAAAATCGGCACCGCCGGCGGTACCGGCTATGCGATCGAATTCGGCGGTTCGGCGATCCGTGCGCTGTCGATGGAAGGCCGCATGACCGTCTGCAACATGGCCATCGAGGCCGGGGCGCGCGCCGGCATGGTGGCCGTCGACGACACCACGATCAACTACGTGAAGGGACGTCCCTTCGCGCCGGTCGGCCCGCACTGGGACCAGGCCGTCGATTACTGGCGTACGCTGCATACGGATCCGGATGCGAAGTTTGACGCCGTCGTGATGATCGACGCCGCGACCATCATCCCGCAAGTCAGCTGGGGCACCTCGCCCGAGATGGTGGTGCCGGTTGATGCGCGCGTGCCTGATCCCGACAAGGAAAAAGATCCGGTCAAGCGCGATGCGATGGAAAAGGCGCTGGTCTACATGGGCCTCAAGCCCAATACCGCGATCACCGACATCCGCATCGACAAGGTCTTCATCGGTTCCTGCACCAACTCGCGCATCGAGGACCTGCGGGCCGCGGCCGCCGTGGTGCGTGGTCGCCGCAAGGCCGACAGCGTGAAGCTGGCGCTGGTCGTTCCGGGCTCGGGGCTGGTCAAGCGTCAGGCCGAGGCCGAGGGACTGGACCGCATCTTCCGT
>JBDKLN010000087.1:0-40301 GCA_039806045.1 Pseudomonadota bacterium | reverse complement strand
TTGCCATGATTTACTTTGCAGTCTTTTTCCATGCGTATGCACGCCAGTCGATCTGGTTCTTCGTGCGCCTGCGCGAATCCAACCGTGAGCTGCGCGAACTGGCCACGCGCGACATGCTGACCGGCGTGCTCAACGCGCGGGCTTATTACGAAATTTGCGACAGCTTGATCAGAGTCGCACAACGCAATCGCGCACCGTATGCGGTGCTCTTCGTCGACCTTGATCACTTCAAATCCATCAACGACACCCATGGCCATGCCGCCGGTGACATCGTGCTCAAATCGGTGGCCGATTGCCTGAGCCGCAGCCTGAGGGAGAGCGATGCGCTCGGGCGCATCGGCGGTGAAGAGTTTTCGATTTTCCTGCCCAACACCGATAGGGATGGCGCCGTCCGTCTGGCCGAAGGCATCAGGTCATCGATCGAATGTTTGATGCCTTGCATCGGCGAACGTACGCTGAAAGTCACGGCCAGCATAGGCGTGGCTCGCAACCAGCACAGCGAACAGACGATGAAAGAGATTCAGCAGCAGGCAGACCAGGCGATGTATCGCGCGAAGGCGGGAGGCCGCAATCGTGTGTCATCGTTCGACGGGGTCGATACGGTCATGGCTTGAGCCACGGCATGCAGGCGCCCGGCGCGGGAGGTCCGGGGCGATGGAATGAGCAGGTGGACCGAGCCGGCGGACCGAGCAGGCGGGCACGGTCACGCTGACGCACTCGGGATTCAGGCAGCCAACTTCAGCCACACCAGATACCCGGCAAGCGCCGTAGCGGCAAGTACCATGAGCCCGACGATCGCATGTGCCCAATCTTTCGGGCTGGGCCAGCCGGCGACCAGACACTGCACCGCGACCAGCTTCCAGCCTGAACTCTCCGCTGACAGCAAGGGCCAGGCCGTCGAATGGAGGAAGATCCAGCCGCCGGCTGGCATCAAGGCCAGCGGTGCCAGCCCGACCGGCACGCTGTTCCACCAGCGCAGGCGGGCGAAGCTCACGGACCCCAGTACCCAGCCACCTTCCGGTTTGCGGCGCGGGACCAGGTTCAGTGCCACCGGTTTGGCGCCTGCCAGCAAGCCGGCCAGGTAATGCAGCAACTCATGCGCGACCGTGCCGGGCCAGATCGACAGCATGAAGGCCCAGGGCCAGCGGCGCAGCGCGAGCAGGGCGGCGATGGCCAGCGACAGCAGCAATGCATGCGTGGCAAGGGTGATTTTGTCGATGGCCGGAAACATCACGATCGGTGACCTGTCAGGAATGCGCACACCTACGGCGCGAAGGAAAGCAGCCAGGGAGCGTGCAAGCGCTGGCGGTTTGCGAGGTCACGGATTGTAAGCCGTAATGCCATCCATGCTGCAGCGCGGTGCAATGGATTCTTGCCGCCGTGTCGCCCCAATGCCGACGTTCTCATTCAGGCAAGTGTTCGCAAGAAGCGTAGCCGCGGCCTATACTCGCCGGAAACATTTGATAAAAATAAACAGGAGACCCGCCATGACGAGCGCCACGCTCAGTACACGGCATCTCGGCGGCGACATGTGGGGCGGCCTTGCCGCCATGATGGTTGCGCTGCCGTCGTCGATCGCCTTCGGCGTAACCATCCTCGCACCGCTTGGCCCGCAATTCGGTGCGCAAGGCGCCATCGCCGGTATTCTCGGCGTGACCTTGCTCGGTTTGATTGCTGCCTTGTTCGGTGGCACACAGCGGCTGATTTCCGCGCCCTGCGCGCCGGCAGCGGCCGTGCTCTCGGCACTGACCATACAGATGAGCGCGCAGGGGACCGAACCTGCGCTGGTGCTGCTGACCTTGTTCCTGGTGGCTGCGTGCAGCAGCCTGGTACAGATCCTGTTCGGTGTGATGCGCCTCGGGCAGTTGATCCGCTACATGCCGTTCCCGGTCGTCAGCGGCTACCTGTCCGGCGTCGGCCTGATCATCGTCAGCAGCCAACTGCCGAAGCTGCTCGGCGCGCCGAAAGAAATGAACTGGTTGCAGGCCTTGTCCGACCCGTCTTCATGGCAGCCGGCGAGCCTGCTGATCGGTGCTGCAACCGCGGTGACCATGCTGATCGCGAATCGCCACCCGTCGAAAGTGCCGTCCGTGATCCAGGGGCTCGCCGCCGGCATCGCGGTGTACTGGTTGCTTGCCTTTTCGTCGCAACCTGCGCTGGCCCGCCTGGATGACAACCCCTTCGTGATTGGCCGTTTCGCGTCCGGCCCCGAAGGCTTGCTCGATGGTGTGGTCGCGACCTGGAGCGGCCTCGCGCACGTGCAGTTGCCGCGCTGGGAGCAAGTGCTGGTGCCGGCCGCAACGCTGGCGGTGTTGCTGTCGATCGATACCCTGAAGACCTGCCTCGTGCTGGATGCCATGTCGGGCTCGCGCCATGACTCGAACCGGGAACTGATCGGGCAGGGACTGGGCAACCTGACAGCGTCGCTATTTGGTGGCACGCCCGGTGCCGGCACCATGGGCCCTTCGCTGGTCAACAAGGCCAGCGGTGGCATGACTCGCTTGTCCGGGGTCTTCCAGGGCGGTTGGGCCTTGCTGGCCTTCCTGTTGCTGACGCCGCTGATCAGCTGGATTCCGGTGGCGGCGCTGGCCGGCCTGCTGGTCGTGATCGGCGTGCGCATGATCGACTGGCATCTGGTCGAACTGGCCCGCTCCAGGAGCACGGTGCTGGATTTCATCGTCATCATTGCGGTGATCGTGGTCGCCAAGACGATCAGCCTGATTGCCGCATCCGGCCTCGGCATCGCGCTCGCGATCCTGATGTTCATCCGCGAGCAAAGCCATAGTTCGACCATACGCTACAAGACGCGCGGTGACGTCACTTTTTCCAAGCGCGTTCGCATGCTCGAAGAGCGTGACGCGCTGAAGCAGTTCGGCGCCGGCAATGCCATCTACGAGCTGCAAGGCAGCCTGTTTTTCGGCAATACCGATGCGCTGTATTCCGCGCTCGAGCCCGAGATCGCCAATGCGCGCCACCTGGTGCTGGACCTGCAGCGCGTGCAATCACTGGATATGACCGCAGCCCACATGCTCGAACGCGTGCGCAACCAATTGGCCGAGCGCGGGGCGACGCTGGTGTTGTCGCGCGTGCCCGAGACTTTGCCCAGCGGGCGGGACTTGCGCGGCTATCTGGATGAACTGCGCGTCACGCGCGGCTCGGCGACCATCAAGATGTTCGATGATTTCAGCGATGCGCTTGAATGGGTGGAAGACGATACCTTGCGCGAAGCCGGTATCCATGCCAACGATTCGCATCCGCTGGCGCTGGCCGACTTTGAATTGTTTAACGACATGCAGCCGCAAACGCTGCAAGCCTTGCAAGGCTGCGTGCAGCGACGGTTCTACGAGGCCGGCGAGACCATCTTCATCGCCGGCACGCCGGGCGATTCGCTGATGCTGATCGCGCGCGGCGTCGTGCGCATTGACCTTGCGCTGGAAAATGGACATCGCATCCACATGGCGACCTTTGCGCGCGGCCAGTTCTTTGGCGAGATGTCTTTCCTCGACCACCATGCGCACTCGGCTGAAGTGGTGGCGGCCGCCGACTGCGAATTGCTGATTTTGCCGCGGCCGGATTTTGATGCGCTGGCTGCCCGCGACCCGGCCATGGCGTCGCATGTGTTTGCATCGTTGTCGATCGCACTGGCCGACCGCCTGCGTCATACCAACGATGAACTCCGCGCGATGCAGGCTGGATGAGGGAGACTGATGGATGGAAATGAGCATGAAAGATTTGCACACCGACGATGCGACCACGCTGGCGCGCAAGCTCGCCCGGCGCGAGGTGACGGCTGAAGCGGTGCTGATGTCCTGCCTCGATCGCATCGACGAGCGCGAGCCTGAGGTGCAGGCCTGGGCCCACCTCGACAAGGAAGGCGCGCTGGCGCGCGCGCGCGAACTCGATAACGGGCCGGTGCGCGGTTTGCTGCATGGTCTGCCGGTCGGCGTGAAGGATTTGTTTGATACGGCCGACATGCCGACGACCTACGGTTCGCCGATATACGCCGGCCATCGTCCGGCCGCGGATGCTGCGCCTGTGGCGCTGTGCCGCGAGCAGGGCGCCGTCATGGTCGGCAAGACGGTGACGACGGAATTTGCGACCTTCAATCCCGGCAAGACGCGCAACCCGCACCGTCTGACGCATACGCCGGGCGGATCGTCGAGCGGTTCGGCGGCGGCAGTGGCCGATGGCATGGTGCCGCTGGCCTTTGCGTCGCAAACGGCGGCCTCGGTGATCCGTCCGGCGGCCTTCTGCGGCATCGTTGGCTACAAGCCCAGTTACGGACTGGTCAACCGCTCCGGCGTCAAGCCGCTGTCGGATTCGCTGGACACCATAGGCTTCCTCGCGCGCAGCGTCGACGATGCGGCGCTGTTTGCCGCCGCCACTACCGGCGACCGTTCGCTGCTGCAGCTCGATGTCGGCGGCACGCCGCGCATCGCGATGTGCGCGACCCATGAATGGCCGCTGGCCGATGTCGACACGCGGCTGGCGATGCAGCAGGCAGCGATGCGGCTGGCGCAAGCGGGCGTGCCGGTGCGCGACGTGCAGACACCGATGCTGTTCTCGCAGCTGCTGCAGGTGCAGAAGGAAATCATGGCCTATGAGCTGGCCCGTTCGCTGTCGCATGAACGCCTCAGGCATGCGGGCCAGCTGAGCGACAAGCTGCAGGCCTTGCTGGATGAGGGCATGCGCATCGCGCCGGAGCGGCACTGGGCGAATATCCAGCTGGCCTATTCGGCGCGCGCCAAGGTGTCGTCGGCCTTCGGCGACAGCGAGGCCTGGCTGGCGCCCAGCGCCATCGGCGAAGCGCCGGCCACGCTGGAGCAGACCGGCGACCCGGTGTTTGGCAGGATATGGACCCTGCTCGGACTGCCTTGTGTGCACCTGCCGTTCACGACCGGGCAGAGCGGCATGCCGGTCGGCTTGCAGCTGGTGGGACGCTATGGCGATGACCGTGTCGTGCTGCGCATTGCGCGCTGGCTGATGCAGCACCTTGCCGCAAAATCATGAATCTGTCATCGGCGCAGGTTATAGTTACGGCGCTGCCGGCAAGCGCGGGCTGGCAGCAAACAACGACAAAATCCGAGACCGCGACCTGCTGATGGAGAAGCCATGAAATCGATGTTCACCGCACTCGTGCTGCTGGGTGCCATTGCGACCAGCCCCGCCTTTGCTGCTACCGAGCAGCAGAACAAGATGGTGACCTGCAACAAGGACGCCGCCGGCAAGAAGGGCGACGAGCGCAAGGCCTTCATGAAAGAGTGCCTGAGCAAGAAGCCGGAAGCCGCGGCACCGGCAGCAAACTCGCAGCAGAACAAGATGGCCACCTGTAACAAGGATGCGGCCGGCAAGAAGGGCGACGAGCGCAAGAAGTTCATGAGCGAGTGCCTGAAGGCGAAGTGACCCGGCTTGCCGGACGAAGAAGACCTCCGGACTGAGGCCGGAGGTTTTTTTTCGCCGGCAGCCTTCGCGATGGTGGACTGGCAAGGGTTCACGAAGTAAATTATCGGCTCGGCGACGTCACGGGCGGTTGCCATAACGGCATCGGTCGTCGATGGCGTAGCCACAGGCATGTGCATCAGTCGCACCTGTATCACCGGCAGTACCCGATCAAATCAAAACAATACGGAGTCACTCGCATGTCGCAACAAGTCAAATTCCTGCTTCCCGAAGATCGCATCCCCAAGGCCTGGTACAACATCCAGGCCGATCTGCCGAAGGCGCTGCCGCCGGTGCTGCACCCGGGCACGCTGCAGCCCATCGGCCCGGATGATCTGGCGCCGCTGTTCCCGATGGAACTGATCCTGCAGGAAGTCTCGACTGAGCGTGAGATCGACATCCCCGAGCCGGTGCGCGATGTATACAAGTTGTGGCGCCCGGCGCCGCTGTTCCGTGCATACGGTCTCGAAAAGGCACTGCAGACGCCGGCCAAGATTTTCTACAAATACGAAGGCGTGAGCCCGGCCGGCAGCCACAAGCCGAACACCGCGATTCCGCAAGCGTTCTACAACAAGCAAGCGGGCGTGAAGCGCCTGACCACCGAGACCGGCGCCGGCCAGTGGGGCACGTCGCTGTCGTTCGCGGGCTCGCTGTTCGACCTCGACGTCACCGTGTTCCAGGTGCGCGTGTCTTACGATCAGAAGCCGTACCGCCGCGCCGTGATGGAAACCTATGGCGCGCGCTGTATCGCATCGCCGTCCAACGAAACCAACTATGGCCGCTCGGTGCTGGCCGGCCGTCCCGACCATCCGGGCAGCCTCGGCATCGCGATTTCCGAAGCGGTGGAAATCGCCGCGACCCATGACGACACCAAATACGCGCTGGGTTCGGTGCTGAACCACGTGCTGATGCACCAGACCATCATCGGTATCGAGGCGATGGAACAGATGGCGATGGCTGACGCCTATCCGGACGTGGTCGTCGGTTGCACTGGCGGCGGATCGAACTTCGCCGGCATCGCCTTCCCGTACATTGGCGCAGGCCTGCGCGGCGGCGCCAAGCCGCGCATCGTTGCGGTTGAACCGGCGGCTTGCCCGTCTCTGACCCGTGGCAAATATGCGTACGACTTCGGCGACACCGGTCACATGGCGCCGCTGACCAAGATGCACACGCTGGGTTCGTCGTTCACGCCGCCTGGCTTCCACGCCGGCGGCCTGCGTTACCACGGCATGGCGCCGCTGGTTTCGCACCTGAAGGAACTCGGCCTGATCGAGGCCACCGCCTACCACCAGACCGAATGCTTCGCGGCCGGCGTGCTGTTCGCCCGCCATGAAGGCATCGTGCCGGCACCGGAGGCCAACCATGCGGTCAAGGGCGCGATCGAAGAAGCGCTGCGCTGCAAGCGCGAAGGCAAGAGCGAAACCATCCTCTTCAACCTGTGCGGTCACGGCCACTTCGACATGGTCGCGTACCAGAACTACTTCGCGGGCAACCTGAAGGACGATAACTACGACGAGAAAGAGCTGGCGATGGCGCTGGCCGGCCTGCCGAGCGTGCCGGAAGCGGCCTGATCGACAGCGTGCCAGTCTTGTCGGCAGCCCGGGCCTGGACACAGGCGCGGTGTCGCCGGATGAACCGCAAAACACCGGGCCTGCGCCCGGTGTTTTGTTTTGAAACACTCGTCAGAGAAATGTCAGCAAAGGCTCAGTCCCGCGACAGCTTGGCGCCGTAAGCTGCGGCTATTAGCGTCCGGTGAGATCCGGCCGGCCGATGATGGCCGGCGGCCGGAACGCGCTGAGAGATTGATTGAAGCTGATTCCACATGCCTTGCTGGCCGCCCTGGCCAGTCTGGCCACGGCGAGCGCAGTGGCCGGTCCGGCGAACCTTTCGTTATCGCTGGCACAGGCGCAGGCGCTGGCGTCCGAACGCAACCATGACCTGAAGCTCGCGCGCGCGGCCGTTGTCAGTGCAGAGGCTGGCGTGCAGGTGGCCGGTGCCGCGCCGAACCCGGTGGTCGGCCTGTCGACCAGCGGCATCGGGCCTGGTGTCGGTTCCGGCGCGCTGTGGCGCAAGCAGATCGATACCGTACTCAGCGTGAGCCAGCTGGTCGAGCGCGGCAACAAGCGCGAGTTGCGTACCGAGAGTGCGCAACACAATGCACGCGCCGCGGATGCCGACGTGCAGGACGTGCAGCGCCAGTTGCGCGTGCTGGTGGCGATCGCCTATGCCGACCTGATGGCGGCACAGGACAAACTGGCGGCCAGTCTCGACGGGTCGCAATTGCTGGATGCGACGCTGGCCGCCGCGCAGACGCGGCGTGCGGCGGGCGATATTGCCGGTGTCGATGTCGAGCGCGTGAAGGTCGACACCCTGCGGGCACGCAATGATATCGCCGTCGCCCGGGGCGAACTGGGTCGTGCGCGCCATGCGCTGGCGCTGCTGCTGGGCGAGACTGCGCATGCGGAGTCGCTGGAAGCGGCCGATAGCTGGCCCGTGCTGGAAGAGGCCAGACCGCCGGAGGCGAACGTGCTGGCCATGCTGATTGACGCGCGGGCCGACGTACGTGCCGCGCAAGCACGCGTGGAGGCCGCACAGTCCGGCACCAGGCTGGCAGACGCTCTGCGCACGCGCGACGTGACTGTCGGCGCACAGTATGAACACTACCCGCCGGCCACCGATCCGAATGGCGCCAGCGGCAATAGCGTGGGCGTCAGTGTCAGCATGCCGCTGTTCACGCGCTACTACTACCAGGGTGAGATCGCGTCCGCGCAAGCGGCGCTGGACGCGGCGCAAGTGGCGCTTGAGCGTACCCGCGAGCGCGCGAGCGCCGAAGTCGGCGTGGCGCTGGCACAGCTCGGCAGTGCAGCCGAGCGCGTGCGCCGCAATCGCGATGAACTGCTGGTCGCCGCAGAGAAAGCCGCGCGCGCGGCCGAATATGCGTACCAGAACGGCGCGGTCGGCGTGATGGACGTGCTTGATGCGCGCCGCACCTTGCGCGCCACCCGTCTGGATGCGCTGGCCGCGCAAGCCGATTTCAGCAAGGCGCTGGCTGCGTGGAAAGCGGCAATCGAGACCGCCGACGCCGAACGCCGGGTCGCTGCCAAAAACTGACACACAACCGCATGCATTCATCGACGGGGCAGTCTGGCCCCGTCCAGACAGGCCATGAAGAAGCACACCAAATTCCTGATTTCCCTCGTCTTCTTGCTGATAGCAGCGATGATTGTGTTCGTCGTGCAGCGTCGCAGCGACATGGAGGAGGCAGCCGCCAACAGCCGGCAGGAAGTTGTCACGCACGAGCCCGGCATCGTCCGTTTCAGTGCCGGCGAGCCTCAGTTGTCGGCGATCCGCGCCGAGCCTGTCCGTTCCGAACCGATGCCGGCTGCGGACCCGGTCAATGCTCGCATTGTCTATGACGAGAATGCGACTTCGCGCATCAGCTCGCCGCTGGCGGGGCGGATACTGAAGCTGCACGCAGGCGTCGGCGATCCGGTGAAGCGCGGGGCATCGCTGCTCGAGATCGACGCGCCCGACCTGGCCAATGCCGAGGCTGACCAGCAGAAGGCCATCAGCGAAGAGATGCGCAAGCGCCTCGCCTACGAACGCGCTAAGCGCCTGCATGAGAATGAAGTCATCGCCCGCAAGGAATTCGAGGCGGCCGAGTCGGATTATTTCCAGTCGCAGGCCGATACGCGCCGTGCCTCAGCACGCCTGCGCAACCTGCAGGCGTCCGGCCATGAAAATGGCAAGTTCGTGCTGCGCTCGCCGCTGGCCGGTGTCGTGGTCGAGCGCAACGCCAATCCGGGGCAGGAAGTGCGGCCCGAGCTCGAACAGCCGCTATTCCTGGTGACCGACATCAGCCGCCTGTGGGTGCTGGCCGACATCCCGGAAAAAAGCCTGTCGCATGTGCATGTCGGCCAGACGGTGGCGGTCGAGTCCGATGCGTATCCGGAGCAGCACTTCAGCGCCACGGTCGAGCGCATCGGCGTCGCCGTCGACCCGGTCACGCGTCGCGTGCAGGTGCGTTGCTCGATCGCCAACCCGGACGGCAAACTCAAGCCCGAGATGTTCGTGCGCGTCGCTTTCCTCGCCGACGGCGAGCTCAAGGGCATCCGCGTGCACAACACCAGTCTGGTGACTGAGGGCATCTATGTGTATGTCTTCGTCGAGAAGAGCGCCGGCACCTTCGAGAAGCGTCGCGTGAAGCTGGCGCTGCGCGGCAATGACCATTCCTTTGTCGAGCAAGGCCTCGAAGCAGGCGAGCATGTCGTGACCGAAGGCGCACTGTTGTTGAATTCCGAGGCGGCCGCCGATGCTCAGTAAGCTGATTGAATTTGTCCTCAGCCAGCGCGTCTTCGTGCTGGTGATGACGGCGGCCCTGTCGGCCTTCGGCTACCGCGCCGTCACCAACCTTCCGATCGAGGCTTTTCCCGACGTGCAGGACGTGCAGGTACAGATCGTCACCCAGTACCCGGGCCAGGCACCGGAAGAGGTCGAGCGCAATGTCACGTTGCCCATCGAGCGCGAAATGTCGGGCGTGCCGCGCCAGACCCAGTTGCGCTCGGTGACGATCTCGGGACTGTCGGTGGTGACGCTGACCTTCGGTGACGGCACCGATGATTATTTCGCGCGCCAGCAGGTGCTGGAAAAGCTGCAGAACGTGAACCTGCCGCAAGGCGTGCAGCCGCAGCTGGCGCCACTGACCACGGCCGTCGGCGAGGTCTATCGTTATGTGCTGGAAGCGCCGCCCGACCTGTCGATGTCGGAATTGCGCGCGATCCAGGACTGGGTGGTGCGGCCCAATTTGCGCATCGTGCCCAACGTGGCCGATGTGGTGTCCTTCGGCGGCACCATCAAGGAGTATCAGGTCAAGGTCGACCCGTATGCGCTCAAGCGCTATGGGCTGGCGATCGACCAGGTGACGGAAGCCCTGGCCAACAACTCGGCCAATGTCGGCGGCGGTTTCGTGCGCCGCGGCGACGAGGCGCTGGTGATCCGCGGCATGGGTATCTTCGCCAGCCTTTCCGACATCGGTCGCGTGGTGGTCAAGGCCAGGGATGGCAAGACCGTGCTGGTGTCCGACATCGGCGAAGTCGTGATCGGCGCGCGCAACCGTTCCGGCGTGGTGGCCTACAACGATCGCGACACGGTGGTCGAAGGCATCGTGCAAATGACCAGGGGCGGCAATGCGACCAAGGTCGTCACTGAACTGAAGGCCAAAATTGATCAGGTCAACGCGAAGTTGCCGCCGGGCGTGAAGATTCGCGTCATTTACGACCGCACCGAGCTGATCGGCCACACGGTGACGACCGTGGCCGAGAACTTGCTGGTCGGCGCGGTGCTGGTGATCGCGATCCTGCTGGCTTTCCTGCGCAACCTGCGGGCGGCGCTGATCGTGGCCACCGTGATCCCGCTGTCACTGTTGTGCGCGTTCATCATGCTCGATGCGCGCAATATCCCGGCCAACCTGATCTCGCTGGGCGCGGTCGACTTCGGCATCATCATCGATGGCGCGGTGGTGCTGGTCGAGGCGCTGATGGTGCGGCTCGCGATGACCACCTTCGACCCCGGCATGACGCCCGAGGCGGCGCACGCGCTGCGGCTGTCGCAGTTGCGGCGCACGGTGGTCGAGATGGGCCATCCCATCCTGTTCGCGAAGGCGATCATCATCGTCGCTTTCATTCCGATCTTCACTTTCCAGCGTGTCGAAGGGAAAATTTTCGCGCCGGTTGCGTTGACGCTGTCGTTCGCGATGCTGGGCGCGGTAGTGCTGACGATGACGATGGTCCCGACCTTGCTGGCGCTGGCAATGAAAAACCAGTCGCTGGAGGAAAAGCACATTGCATGGATGGACTGGATGCAGCGCCGCTACCGCGATGCGCTGCGCTGGTCGGCTCAGCACCGGATGCCGGTGGTCGCCGCATCGGCCGGCGTGCTGGTGGTGTCGCTGGCGCTGTCGCCGCTGCTGGGTAGCGAATTCGTGCCCAAGCTGGATGAAGGCAATATCTGGCTGACAATCAGCCTGCCGCCATCGACCTCGCTCGATGCGTCCAAGCGGGTCGAGCGTGAGGTGCGGGCGATCCTGCGCGGCTATCCCGAAGTCAACAGCGTGATCACGCAAGTCGGCCGGCCGGATGATGGCACCGACCCCAAAGGCCCGAACAACATCGAGGTGCTGGCTGACCTGAAGCCTGCCGGTACCTGGCGCTTCGATGGCAAGGAGGCGCTGGTGGCCGACATGGGCAAAAAGATACGGCGCATTCCCGGCGTGCCGACCAACTTCTCGCAAGTCATCCAGGACAATGTTGAAGAAGCGCTGTCGGGCGTCAAGGGCGAGATCGCGATCAAGGTCTACGGACCCGACCTCGAGATCCTGACCGAGAAAGGCGAGCAGATCGCCAACGTGCTGCGCGGCATACGCGGCGCCTCCGACGTGCAGGCCATTCGCATCGGCGGCCAGAGCGAGCTCGACATTTCAATTGACCGCGAAAAAATCGCGCGCCTCGGCATCAACGTGGCCGACGCCAATACGGCGATACAGGCCGCGCTGGCCGGCATGGCCGTCAACGCCTTCTATGAAGGTGACAAGCGCTTCGATGTCACGGTGCGCCTGAAGGAATCCTTCCGCAACGCCGTCGACGATGTCGCGCTGGTGCAAGTGTCGCTGCCGAATGGTGCCGGCACGGTCGGCCTGGGCGAGATCGCGCGCATCGACGTACGCCAGGGCGCGGCTCGCATCAGTCGCGAAGCCGGCGGCCGAGTGGCCTTGGTGAAGTCCAACCTGCTCGGGCGCGACCAGGGCAGCTTCGTGACCGAGGCGCAGAAGAAGGTGAAAGAAAAAGTCGTTCTGCCGCCCGGCTATTACATCACCTGGGGTGGGCAGTTCGAGAACCAGCAGCGCGCGGTCAAGCGTTTGCAGGTGATCGTGCCGATCACGATGCTGCTGATCTTCTCGCTGCTGTTCTGGGCCTTCAAGTCGGTGCGCAAGGCCTTGCTGGTGCTGGCCATCGTGCCGTTTGCGATGGTGGGGGGTATCGCCGCGCTGGCAATGGCGGGGCTGCATTTCTCGGTGTCGGCGGCGGTCGGCTTCATTGCCGTGGCCGGCATCTCGGTGCAGAACGGCGTGATCATGGTCGAGCAAATTGTCGAACTGCTGCACAAGGAGCGCAGCGTGCTGGCGGCGGCGATCGAGGGAGCGGTGTCGCGCCTGCGTCCCATCCTGATGACGGCGCTGATGGCCGGCCTCGGCCTGCTGCCGGCGGCGCTGTCGCACGGGATTGGCTCGGAAACGCAGCGGCCGTTCGCGGTCGTGATCGTTGGCGGCATCGTGTCGGCGACGTTCTTCACGCTGCTATTGTTGCCACTGGCTTATCCGTTCTTCAATGACAAGGAAGCGGAGATCATTCCGCCATCGCTGGCATGACCCGGCAGGCGCGCGCGTCCGGGCAGCCCGGCCGGGCCAGGCTCCCGGGTCTGGCACAATACGCGAGATAAACGCTTGAAACCGGACCTGGACATGCATGTATTGCTGGTGGAAGACGACCTGGTGCTGGCCGACGGCATTGCGCGCATCCTGCGCGGGCACGGCATGGTGGTCGATGTAGTCAACAATGGCGACGATGCGGATCGCGCGCTCGCCACGCGCGAAATGTCGGTCGCGGTGCTCGATATCGGGCTGCCCGGCGTCGACGGCTTTGAAGTCGTGCGCCGCCTGCGCGCGCGCGGCAGCAGCCTGCCGGTGCTGCTTCTGACAGCGCGCGATGACGTGCAGGATCGCGTGCGCGGCCTGGAAATCGGCGCCGACGATTATCTCGTCAAGCCCTTCGCCGCGCCGGAACTGGTGGCGCGGCTGAAGGCGCTGGTCCGGCGCGGCAATCCGCGCCAGGCCGACCTGCAGATGGGCGGGCTGCAACTCGACCCGTTCGCGCGTCGTGCGACGGTCGATGGCCAGGTCATCGAATTGTCGGCCCGCGAATGGGCGGTGCTGGAATACCTGCTGCAAAACGTGTCGCGCGTGGTTTCCAAACAGCAGATCATTGATGCCATCCTGCCGTGGGGCGAAGAGGTCACGCTCAATGCGGTGGAAGTCTACGTGTCACGCATACGCTCGAAAATCGCTTCGGCCGGCATCGCCATCAAAACCATCCGTGGTTTCGGCTACATGCTGGAACAGGCACCGCGCTGATCCAGCATGAGTGACAACCTGACAGGGCTCAGGACGATGAGCCTGCGCGCGAAACTGCTGCGCTGGCTGGTGATCCCGCTGGTGGCCGTCAACCTGGCAGGGGCCGCGGTCGCTTACTGGCTGGCGTGGATCCCGGCCCAAACAGCGCTCGACCAGAGTCTTGCCGATGCCGCATGGGCGCTGGTGCCGCACGTGCAGGACAGCGGCTCCTCGCTCGCGCTCGAGCTGTCGCACCAGGCCGAACAGGTGCTGCGCGTCGATCATTTTGACGAAGTCTATTTCGTCGTGCGTGACGCCAGCGGCAAGACCATTGCCGGCGACCTTGATTTCCCGACGCTGCAAGTGCCTGACAAAATCAATGTTTATGTTGCGTATGGTGCGCGCATGCGCGGCGACGATGTGCGCGCAATCACGCTGCGTACCGTGGTGGCGGGCGAGACCATCCTGATCGGCGTGGCCGAGACCCGCATCAAGCGCCAGCAGATACGGATGCGCATCCTGTGGTCGCTGATGTCGCTCGAATTGCTGCTGGTGCTGCTGATCCCGACCCTGATCTGGTTCGGCCTGAACCAGGGTTTCCTGCCGCTGCAGAATATCCGCGAAGGCCTCGACCGTCGCAAGCCGGACGATTTGTCGCCGCTGCCGATGCAGGATACGCCGCAGGAAATCGTTCCCTTCATCCGTGCCATTAATGAGTTGCTGGATCGTGCGCAGGACAGCGCGCGCGCCAAGCAAGATTTCCTCGCCAATGTCGCGCACCAGTTGCGCACGCCGCTGGCCGGTTTCAAGGCGCAGCTGGAATGGCTGCAGTTGCGCCAGCGCGATGATGCGGAAGCGTCGTCATCGATCGCGCTGATGATGGCCTCCACCGAGCGCATGGTGCGACAGGCCAACCAGTTGCTGGCGCTGGCACGTTCCGAACCGGGCGACTTCGAGCGCCGCCGGCTGGAGAAACTGTCGCTCGACAAGCTGGTGGCCGAGTCGGTGCAGCAGTTCGTCGATGACGCCGCGAAAAAAAACATCGACATCGGCTTCGACCTGCAGGCCACCGAAGTCGCCGGTGACGCTTTCCTGCTGCGTGACCTGATCGATAACCTGGTCGACAATGCAATCCGCTATTCGCCGGAAGGCAGCGCGGTGACGGTCAGCTGCTATACCGAAGGCAGCGAGCGGGGCGCCAAGGGCGTGCTGAAGGTCGAGGACAACGGTCCCGGCATTCCCGCCTCCGAAAAGGACAAAGTATTTTCCCGCTTCTACCGGCTGGACAAAAGCCAGCCCGGCAGCGGGCTCGGTCTGGCGATCGTTCGCGATATCGCCATCGACCATGGCGCCGAGATCGAGGTGCAGCCGGGCCCGACGGGCGCCGGGACCATTTTCTATGTATGGTTCCCGCCGATCAACGAGCAAGCCTGATCAACACGCAGCTTGCTATCCACCATGCTTTCCCCGCATTCCAGCCGCTGAAGTGCCTGGGGCCCGGAATCCGGGCATCGTCTCCCCGGTTGTAAGATAATTCGTGCCGGAACCCGATGGACACAGCGAATTGACTTACACCGTCAAAGAAATTTTCTACACCTTGCAAGGCGAAGGCGCGCAGGCCGGCCGGCCGGCCGTGTTCTGTCGTTTCGCCGGCTGCAATCTGTGGAGCGGTCGCGAAGAAGACAGGACTTCGGCCATTTGCCGCTTTTGTGACACCGATTTCGTCGGCACCGATGGCGAGCAGGGCGGCAAGTATGCCGACGCCGCCGCACTCGCAGCGCGCATCGCAGCGCAATGGCCGGCGAACCGGCCGCAGAATCGATACGTGGTGTTTACCGGCGGCGAGCCGCTGCTGCAACTGGATGTTGCGCTGATCGACGCCATGCATGCGCAGGGTTTCGCCATCGCGATCGAGACCAACGGCACGCTGCCGGTTCCGGCCGGCGTGGACTGGGTCTGCGTGAGCCCGAAGCAGGGCGCATCGCTGGTCGTCACGCGCGGCAGCGAGCTGAAGGTGGTGATGCCGCAGGCCGGGCAGGACCTCGATCAGCTGGCCGAACTCGACTTTGCGCACCACTTCCTGCAGCCGATGGATGGCATGGACAAGGAAAAAAATACGCAGCTGGCGATTGCAGCCTGCAAGGCGGACCCGCGCTGGCGGCTGTCGCTGCAGACGCACAAGCTGCTGCGGATACCCTGAACGACATTGAAGTACCCGAGACCCGAAGACTGATGATCACGATTACCCGCAAGCTGGAGTTCGACGCCGGCCACCGCATTCCCGACCACAAAAGCCAGTGTCGCAACCTGCACGGGCATCGCTACACGCTGGAGATCACACTGGTCGGCAAGGTGATCGAACAGGAAGGCAGCACCGACAACGGCATGATCATGGACTTTTCCGACGTCAAGGCGCTCGCCAAGGCACACCTGGTCGATGTCTGGGACCATGCCTTTCTGGTCTACGACAAGGATGTACAGGTGAAGGACTTCCTTGCATCGCTGCCCAACCACAAGACCGTGGTGATCGATCGCATTCCGACTGTCGAGAACCTGGCGCGTACCGCGTTCGACATCCTGAAGGCGGCCTACAAGGACCGCTACGGCACCGGCCTGCACCTGCACAAGGTGGTGCTGCACGAGACACCCAACTGCTGGGCTGAAGTCAGCGGGGACGACGCTTGAGCGAACGGCTCGCGATCGACGAAAGCTACATGCGGCTGGCGCTGGCGGCGGCCGGGCGCGCGAAGGCGCTGGGCGAAGTGCCGGTCGGCGCCGTGATCGTGAAGGATGGCGAGGTAATCGCCACCGGCTTCAACCAGCCCATCGGCCGCCATGACCCGACCGCGCATGCCGAGATCGCCGCGCTGCGCGCGGCCGCCGATGCGCTTGGCAATTACCGCTTGCCCGGCTGTACCCTGTACGTGACGCTCGAGCCTTGCGCGATGTGTGCCGGCGCGATGATGCATGCGCGGCTGGCGCGCGTGGTCTTTGGCGCGAGCGATCCCAAAACCGGCGCCTGCGGCTCGGTGGTCAATCTGTTTTCAGAAGAAAAACTCAATCACCATGCCGAACTGACGGGCGGCGTGCTGGCGTCGGAATGCGGCACAATGCTGTCTGCTTTCTTTGCCGAGCGCCGCAGCCTGGCGAAGAACGGCAAATGACCATCACCCCTAATCCGCTTCCTCACCACGACCGCCACGCATGAGCCCGATGCCCCCCGTGCCGCGCACCATCGCCATCGTTGCCCCCAGCGGCTATGCCGCCGATCCGGCGGCTTTCCAGCGCGGCCTTGAACGCTTGCGCGCACTCGGACATACGGTGAAAGACTTCTCGGCCAGCGAAGGCAAGCACCAGCGCTTTGCTGCGACCGATGCGGGTCGCGTCGCGCAACTGCATGCGGCTGCCAATGATCCCGATGTCGAGCTCGTGATCGCGCTGCGCGGCGGCTACGGGCTGTCGCGCATCTTGCCTGACATCGATTTCAATCTGCTCGCGCACAGCCGCAAGCTGTGGGTCGGTCACAGCGACTTCACCGCGCTGCAGATGGGCTTGCTTGAAGCCGGCTCGGACAGCTTCGCCGGCCCGATGATCTGCGACGATTTCAGCCGCGACGAGGTCAGCGAGTTCACGCACACGCATTTCTGGCAGTGCCTGTCTCGGCCTTCGATGAGCTTGTCCGTTGCGGCAATCGGCAATCCTGCAATCAGCGCGCACGGACGCCTGTGGGGTGGCAACCTTGCGATGCTCGCGCACCTTGCGGGCACACGCTGGATGCCGCACATCGAGCGCGGCATCCTGTTCGTCGAAGACATC
This sequence comes from Pseudomonadota bacterium, assembly GCA_039806045.1. Lineage (GTDB taxonomy): Bacteria > Pseudomonadota > Gammaproteobacteria > Burkholderiales > Burkholderiaceae_D > Pernthalerella. The sequence continues at coordinate 22,882 of JBDKLN010000087.1, read as the reverse complement.
AACGAGCACCCGTACCGGGTTGAACGCATGCTGTTGCAGCTATGGCATGCCGGCCTGCTGAAGGACCAGCAGGCGATCCTGCTGGGCGACTTCTCCGGCTACAAGCTGACCGATTACGACAATGGCTACGATTTCTCGGCCATGGCCGATTGGCTGTCGGACCGCTTCGGGACTCCGATCCTGCAGGGACTGCCGTTCGGGCATATCCGCGACAAGCTGACGCTGCCGGTCGGGGCCGATTGCCGGCTCACTTCGGATGGTGCGGGCTTCCGGCTCGAATTGTCCGGTTACCCCAGCCTCGATTAACGTCACTCGATCCCCCCCCTTGCAGGGCGCGCCTCGGCTTGCCAACGAGGCCGGGATCGAGCGTCTTGTCCGGCAATCCCAACCGGTCTTGCCCCTGGGGGATGGTAAAATCCCGCGCTTCCCGTTCCGATCGCACGGCAATGCTGCCGCCCGGGCGGAGCAATGTTTTTTTCATCGCCTGTACAGGCTACCCAGGTTTCCAGAGGTCTCTTTTGCTGTCCACCGCCAATATCACGATGCAGTTCGGCGCCAAGCCGCTGTTTGAAAACATTTCGGTCAAATTCGGCGATGGCAATCGCTACGGCCTGATCGGCGCCAACGGCTGCGGCAAGTCGACCTTCATGAAGATCCTCGGCGGCGACCTCGAGCCGTCGTCGGGCAATGTGATGCTGGACGTGAACGAGCGCCTCGGCAAACTGCGCCAGGACCAGTTCGCGTACGAAGACAATCGCGTGCTGGATGTGGTGATGATGGGTCACACAGAGATGTGGGAAGCCATGACCGAGCGCGACGCGATCTACGCGAACCCGGATGCGTCCGAAGAAGACTACATGAAGGCCGCCGACCTCGAGGCGCGCTTCGCCGAGTACGACGGCTATACCGCCGAATCGCGCGCCGGCGAACTGCTGCTGGGCGTGGGCATCCCGATCGACCAGCACCAGGGACGGATGAGCGCGGTCGCGCCGGGCTGGAAGCTGCGCGTTTTGCTGGCACAGGCACTGTTCTCGAACCCGGACATCCTGCTGCTCGACGAACCGACCAACAACCTCGACATCAACACCATCCGCTGGCTCGAGGAAGTGCTGAACCAGCGTAACTCGACGATGATCATCATTTCGCACGATCGTCACTTCCTGAACCAGGTCTGCACCCACATGGCCGACATGGACTACGGCACACTGAAGGTCTATCCGGGCAACTACGACGACTACATGCTGGCCTCGTCGCAGGCGCGCGCGCAGCAACTGGCGGCCAATGCGAAGGCCAAGGAAAAGATCGCCGAACTGCAGGACTTCGTGCGCCGCTTCTCGGCCAACAAGTCGAAAGCCCGTCAGGCCACCTCGCGCGCCAAGCAGATCGACAAGATCAAGGTCGAGGACTTCAAGCCTTCTTCGCGCCAGAACCCGTACATCCGTTTCGAGGGCGAGAAGAAGCTGCACCGCCTCGCCGTCGAGACGCAGGGCATTTCCAAGGCGTATGACCGCCCGCTGTTCAAGAACTTCAGCATCATGGTCGAAGCCGGCGAGAAAATCGCCATCATCGGCGCCAACGGTGCCGGCAAGACCACGTTGCTGCGCTGCATCGGCGGCGAGCTGTGCGGGCTGCAGCCCGATGCGGGCACCGTCAAATGGGCGGAGAATGCCAATGTGGGCTACATGCCGCAGGATCCGACCGAAGACTTCGCGGTCGACAAGAACCTGACCGACTGGATGGGCCAGTGGACCCAGGAAGGCGACGACGACCAGGCCGTGCGCTCCATCCTCGGCCGCCTGCTGTTCTCGGGCGACGATGTGAAGAAGTCGGTCAAGGTGCTGTCCGGTGGCGAGAAGGGCCGCATGACCTATGGCAAGCTGATGCTGGGCCGCCATAACGTACTGCTGATGGATGAACCGACCAACCACATGGACATGGAATCCATCGAGTCGCTCAACATCGCCCTTGAACAATACGCAGGTACCCTGATCTTCGTGTCGCATGACCGCGAATTCGTGTCGTCGCTGGCGACCCGCATCCTCGAGATCCGCGATGGCGAGATCATCGACTTCCGCGGCAACTACGAGGAATACCTGACCAGCCAGGGCCTGGAATAAGTGCGCGCCTGATCGCATGTCGCTGGTACGCAGAAACACCAACCGGTGAAACGCCATGGAAATCAAGACCGTCGAATTCGAACATCCGCAAATGGAGACCGGCGCCAGCTGCGTGCAGCACGCGTGGGCACGCGTGCCGGACCCGCTGAATCCCGAGCAGAAGCAGCAGCTGAAAGACAAGATCAAGCGCCTGCTGAAAGAGAAGGGCGCAGTCCTGGTCGCGCATTACTACGTCGATGCCGACCTGCAGGACCTGGCCGAAGAAACCGGCGGTTGCGTGTCCGACTCGCTGGAAATGGCGCGCTTCGGCCGCGACCATGCAGCCAGGACACTGGTCGTGGCCGGCGTGCGCTTCATGGGCGAGACCGCGAAGATTCTGTCGCCGGACAAGACTGTATTGATGCCGGACCTCGACGCCACCTGTTCGCTCGACCTCGGTTGCCCGGCCGATGAATTCTCGGCCTTCTGCGACGCGCATCCCGATCGCACCGTGGTGGTGTATGCCAACACCAGCGCGGCGGTGAAGGCGCGCGCCGACTGGATGGTGACTTCGTCGATCGGCCTCGACATCGTGGCGCACCTGCATGCGCAGGGCAAGAAGATCCTGTGGGCACCGGACAAGCACCTCGGCAGCTATATCCAGAAAAAAACCGGCGCCGACATGCTGCTGTGGCAAGGTTCCTGCCTCGTGCATGACGAATTCAAGGGCCTCGAGCTCGACCTGCTGCGCAAGGAGCATCCGAATGCGAAGGTGCTGGTGCATCCGGAATCGCCGGCATCGGTGGTCGAGCAGGCCGACGTGGTCGGTTCGACCTCGCAAATGATCCATGCCGCACAGACCATGGATGCGCAGGAATTCATTGTCGCCACCGACAACGGCATCCTGCACAAGATGAAGATGGCCGCCCCCGGCAAGGTCTTCATCGAAGCGCCGACCGCCGGCAACAGTGCCACCTGCAAGAGCTGCGCGCATTGCCCGTGGATGGCCATGAACGGCCTGCAGAACCTGGCCGATGTGCTGGAAAGCGGCAGCAATGAAATCCATGTCGATCCGGCGACCGGCAAGGAAGCCGTCACCTGCATCAACCGCATGCTGGATTTCGCGGCCGCGAAAAACGCCAATGTGCGTCCGACCGCCGACCTCGCTGCCGAGCAGAAGCTGTTTGCCGGCATCGGCCCGGCCTGATCCCCGCACCCGGTTTTCCGCATCCATTGCATGAGCACCCTGAAAAATCCCTTCGCGCCGTTTGATGCGGCGCTGGCCAAGGCTTTCGAGGCCAATATCAATGCGGCGCTGGCCGAGGACATCGGCAGCGGCGACTGGACCGCGATGCTACTGCCGGAAGCGGCGCAGGTGAAGGCGCGGGTCGTGGTGCGCGAAGATGCCGTCCTGTGCGGCGCGCCGTGGTTTGAGGCTGCGATGATGCAAGTGGATCCGCGCATCACCATCGAATGGCTGCACACCGAAGGCGACTTGATGCCTGCCAATGCCGAGGTGTGCCGCATTGATGGCCCGGCACGTTCGCTGATGACGGCCGAACGTCCGGCACTGAACTTCCTGCAATTGCTGTCCGGCGTCGCGACCGCGACGCGTGACTATGTGAAGATGATCGAAGGCACGAAGGCGGCGATCCTCGACACCCGCAAAACCCTGCCGGGGCTGCGCCTCGCGCAGAAGTACGCAGTGCGCGTCGGTGGCGGCAAGAACCAGCGGCTCGCACTGTATGACGGCATCCTGATCAAGGAAAACCATATCGCGGCCGCCGGCAGCATCCGCGCAGCGATGGACGCTGCGCATGCATTGCATGCCGGTGTATCGATACAGATCGAGGTTGAGAATCTCGACGAACTGCAGCAGGCGCTCGACGCCGGCGCTGTGTCCATTTTGCTCGATAACTTCAGCTTGCCGATGATGCGCGACGCGGTCGCACTGACCGCAGGCAGGGCGCTACTGGAAGCATCCGGTGGCGTGAATCGCGACAGCGTGCGCGCGATTGCGGAGACCGGCGTTGACCGGATTTCTATCGGCAGCCTGACCAAAGACGTCAGTGCGACGGATTTTTCCTTGCGCGTGATCTGACCTGGCGGTTTATCACATCCCGCCAGGCCGCTGTGCCGGACGCGTGGCCGCTCCCTTGCGGCCGGCCCGGACCTTTCGACACGACCAGTCAGCGTCGAGCCGGGATTTTTCTGGCCGGGGCCAGCACCGTCGGCAGCGCTTTGGGCAAGGTATCCGGGTAATCGAGGCTGTAATGCAGCCCGCGGCTTTCGCGCCTTTGCAGCGCGCTGCTGACAATCAGTGAAGCCACTTCAACCAGATTTCGTAGCTCGAGCAAATCGCGCGTGATGCGGAAGTTGCTGTAGTACTCGTTGATTTCTTCTTTGAGCAGCGCGATCCGGTGTTGCGCGCGTTCCAGCCGCTTCGTGGTGCGCACGATGCCGACGAAATTCCACATGAAGCGGCGTAGCTCGTCCCAATTCTGGGTGATCACCACTTCCTCGTCAGCGTCGGTCACGCGGCTCTCGTCCCAGGCCGGCAAGGTCATCTTTTTCGGCTTGGACTGGCGCTCGATGTCGAGCGCTGCCGCGCGGCCGAGCACCACACATTCGAGCAGTGAATTGCTGGCCAGCCGGTTGGCACCGTGCAGTCCGGTACAGGCTGTTTCGCCAACCGCATACAGGCCGCGCACGTCGGTGCGGCCCTGGAGGTCGGTGACGATGCCGCCGCAGGTGTAGTGGGTCGCCGGCACGATCGGTATCGGCTGCTTCGTGATGTCGATGCCCAGTTCAAGGCAGCGTGAGTAGATGGTCGGGAAGTGTTCCTTCAGGAATTCGGGACTCTGGTGGCTGATGTCAAGGTCAACATAGTCGAGGCCGCGCTTCTTCATTTCAAAGTCGATCGCGCGCGCGACGATGTCGCGTGGCGCCAGTTCGGCGCGTTCGTCATGCGCCGGCATGAAGCGCTGGCCGGCTGCGGCACCGGCCGTGGCCGGCAGTTTCAGCAGGCCGCCTTCGCCACGTACCGCTTCAGTGATCAGGAAGGACTTGGCATACGGGTGGTACAGGCAGGTCGGGTGGAACTGGATGAATTCCATGTTCGACACCCGGCATCCTGCGCGCCATGCCATCGCAATGCCGTCGCCGGTCGCCGTGTCGGGATTGGTGGTGTACAGGTAGACCTTGCCGGCGCCACCCGTGCCGAGCACGGTCTGGTCGGCCGCAATGGTGACCACCTCGCCGCTGTCGACGTCCTGCACGTACAGGCCTTGGCAATGCGTCGCGCCGTTCTTGATGCCGAGCTTGTCGGTGGTGATCAGGTCGATCGCGATGTGTTGTTCGAGCAGCGTGATATTCGGGTGGCGACGGACTTTTTCTTCCAGCGTCACCTGCACCGCATGGCCGGTGGCGTCGGCGGCGTGGATGATGCGGCGCTGGCTGTGGCCGCCTTCGCGGGTCAGGTGAAAGCCGAGTTCGGCCTGGTCATCACGGGTGAAGGGGACGCCTTGCCCGATCAACCATTCGATCGCGTCACGACCCTGGGAGACGATGGCGCGGGTCGCGGTCTCGTCGCACAGGCCGGCGCCGGCCACCAACGTGTCGGCCACGTGCTGGTCATGACTGTCATGGGAGTCGAGGACGGCGGCGATGCCGCCCTGGGCCCAGTCGCTGGCGCCGTCACGCAGCGCGCGTTTGGAAATGACGACAACTTTTCGGGAATCGGCGAGATGGAGGGCGACGGAAAGGCCGGCCAGACCGCTGCCGACAATGGCGACATCAAAATTCATCATGGGCAGGACTATAGACGATTTGACCAGAGGCCGGTGGCCCCGGCCCCGGTCCGGCGTCGGCTTGGCAGCCTTTGGGCGGCGGCTGCAGGGCAGGGTTTGCTGCCACAATTGCCACGGCGCCGGCCGCCATCGGCGGGACTCAGGCGAAGGCTGATGGGCGGCTAGGAAGGCTCCCGGGGCAGCTCGCATTGGTCCGGATAAGCATTCGATCTATCTCAAATAATTGAACAGATTGACAGTAGGGCCCAAAATCTGCTGTACAATCGGCTCCACGTTGAGATTCAGGTAGCAGTGGTGCAGTATCAGTCTGTCATTCCTCACTTGGTTGAGACGGTCATCCGGCGGTGTTCCCGCCTTAACCAGGATATGCAGTGTTTGTGTATCCAATGAAAGGAATTGTCATGGCATCTGGTACTGTCAAATGGTTTAACGACGCAAAAGGCTTTGGTTTCATCACTCCCGATGGCGGCGGCGCAGACCTGTTCGCTCACTTCTCGGCTATCCAGTCGAGCGGCTTCAAGTCGCTGGCGGAAGGCCAGAAGGTTGAGTTCGACGTGGTCAGCGGTCCGAAAGGCCTGCAGGCTTCGAACATCAAGCCCGTCTAAGTCTTCCTTGTCGCCACGGGCGACTGGTTGATACGAAAATCCCCGGCATGCCGGGGATTTTTTATTTCCGCTTTTTTTTCCAGTAGTCCTGCTCCGCAAACGCGCGCCGCAGGAAGTCAACGAAGGTGCGTATCCGCAACGGCAGGTGCTGGCGCTGGGCAAACACTGCGTAGATGTCGTTGCCCTGCGAAGCATACTCATCGAGCACGGTTTCCAGTTGCCCGGACTCGAGCTCGCTGCCCACTTCCCACATTGAACGCCAGGCCAGCCCCTTGCCGGCCAATGACCAGTCATGCAGCACCGCGCCATCGTTGCAGCCCATGGTGCCGGATACTTTCATCGTCACATTGCGACCATTCAGGCGGAAGGTCCAGCCGCGCTGGCTGCCGGCACTGGAGAAGGCCAGGCAGTTGTGCCGCGACAGTTCGTCCGGCGTCTTCGGTCGGCCATGCTTGCGGAAGTATTCCGGCGAGCCGACCACCACGCGGCGGTTGTCTGCCAGTTTCACGCCGACCAGGCTGGAATCCGACAGATCCGCAATCCGGATCGCAACGTCGATGCCTTCGCCGATCAGGTCGACCACACGGTCGTTCAGGTTCAGCGTCAGTGTGACATCGCGGTGCTCGGCAAGGAAGGACGGGATCAGCGGTGCCACATGCTGGCGCCCGAAGCCGGCCGGCGCAGACACGATCAGGTGGCCGCTCGGACGCGCGCTGCGCTCCGAGACCTCAGCTTCGGCATTTTCGAGGTCGTGCAGGATGCGCTGGCAATTTTCGAGGAAGGCGACGCCTTCATTGGTCAGCGCAATCTTGCGCGTGGTTCGCTGCAGCAGCTTCACACCCAGACGTGCTTCCAAGGCATCGAGGCGGCGACCGATCACGGCCGGGGCAATACCTTCGGCGCGGGCCGCTGCCGACAGGCTGCCGCGCGCGGCAACGTCGACGAAGGTGGAAATCTGTTTGAACTGGTCCATGGGCGCCCGGTATTTTTGACCGAAACGCAATAATACTCTGGAAAAGCCCGTGTTTTTCGCCTTGCACGTTAAGGCGGGGGGTGATTAGATACCCGGCAGGTTGAAAACCAGCGATCTGAGTCGCGATTGCGTCAAAACGATCCAATGTAGGCCCGTATGCCGGCCAGCAGCATCTCGATCGAGATCGCGGTCAGGATCAGTCCCATCAGCCTTTCAAAGGCCGTCATCACCGCATCGCCCAAAGCCCGTTGCAGGCGTTCGGCCGACAGCAGCACGGCCAGCCAGACCAGCGCCACCAGTGAGATCACCGCGACATACAGCCACGGCGCCATCGCGCCTTGCGACGAGAACAGCAGCACCGTCACCAGCGCCGACGGGCCGGCCAGTGCCGGTATCGCCAGCGGCACGATCAAGGGTTCTGCCGCGTGGCCATCGGGATTGCCGAAGATGCCCTCGGGCGACGGGAAGATCATTCGCAGCGCGATCAGGAACAGGATCACGCCGCCACCGATGCGCAGCGAGGTCTCGGTCAGCTGCAAGGCCGCGAGGAAGGGGCGGCCGACAAACATGAAGGCCAGCAGCAACACGAAAGCGATCAGGCACTCGCGCACGATCACGTGGCCGCGACGCTCCGGTGCGACCTGCCTCAGTGTCGTGACGAACAGCGGCACATTGCCGAACGGGTCGGTCACCAGTAACAGCAGGATGAAGGACTGAAAGAAGCTTTGCGTCATGGCGGCTCCTCGGTGCGGGGGGCGCGGTCTTGCGCTGTCGCGCCCCGACCGGCCCGGACCCGAAAGCCAGGCCAGGCACCCGCTTCGGTTAGGATGCCATGAAACGCCTGCGGCCATGTCCGCACCGGCGTACCCGCCGCGCACCAGTCCTTCATCATTACAAGAAGAGGAATCCATGGGCAAGCCAGCTTGCAGCGTCGATGGCCACACGGCCAAGCCTCGGAAATCCGGACCCTCGCGCCGCCGCTTCCTGCTCGGCGGACTCGGCATTGCCGGCGCGCTGGTCATTGGCTGGGGCCTGATGCCGCCGCGCCAGCGCCTGGACGCCGAGCCGCCGGAAGATCTTGCCGGTCGCATTCCACTCAATGGCTGGGTGCTGGTGTCGCGCGACAATCGCATCACGGTCATGCTGGCCAAGAGCGAGATGGGGCAAGGCGTGATGACGTCGCTGGCCATGCTGGTCGCCGAGGAGCTGGATGTGCCGCTGGCCATGGTCGATCTGCGGCAGGCGCCGATGCGCAAGATCTATGGCGATACCACAATGGCCGGCGATGGCCTGCCGTTTCATCCCGATGACCCTGGCTGGCTGAAGCGCAGTGTGCAATGGATGACGGCCAAGGCCATGCGTGAAGCAGGCGTGATCGCGACCGGTGGCTCGACCAGCGTCCGCGACAGCTGGTTGCCGATGCGTGAGGCCGGGGCTGCAGCCCGCGCGCGGCTGGTGGCGGCCGCCGCGCGCAACTGGAAAGTGCCGGCCGTCGAGTGCGAGACCGGTGGCGGGCGCGTCATGCACCCGTCCGGCCTGTCGGCCGCTTACGGCGCGCTGGCCGAGGCTGCGTCAGGCATCGGCCCCGTCGACTTCCGTCTCCGTGACCGCAAGGCTTTCAAGCTGATCGGTCGTCCGACCTTGCGCATCGATGCCGATGCCAAGGTCAATGGCAGTGCCGTATTCGGCATGGATGTGAAGCTGCCGGGCTTGCTGTACGCAAGTGTTGCGATGTGTCCGATCGTGGGTGGTTCGCTGGCTTCGTCGAATGCGGAGGCGGTCGCGGCCATGAAGGGCGTGAAAAAGGTCATCAATTTGCCGGCCGATCGTTCCGGCGCACCGGAAGCGGTGGCTGTCGTCGCCGACAGTCGCTGGCATGCGATGCAGGCCGTGAAGAAGCTCGAGCTGGGCTGGGAGCCGGGCGCGCATGCGAAGCTGGGCAGTGTCCGCGAGATGCAGTCACTGGTCGATGCGCTCGATACCGAACAGGGCTATGTGTATCACCGCGCGGGCGACATCGCGGCGCTGGGTGGCGTGAAGACGGTCAGCGCCGAATACCGTGTGCCTTTCCTCGCGCATGCAGCGATGGAGCCCGTCAACTGCACTGCCCAATTCATCGGTGGTCGTGTGAAGCTGTGGGTGCCGACGCAGGCACCGAGCGTGGTGGTGGCTGCCGCAGCGCGCGTTGCGGGGGTATCGGAAGATCGGATCGATCTGCAGGTGAGCTTGCTGGGCGGCGGGTTCGGGCGGCGGCTGGAATCGGACATGGTCGTGCAGGCGGTGATGCTGGCGCGTGACCTGGATGGCGCGCCGGTGCAGCTGGTGTGGCGACGCGAAGACGACCTGCGCCATGATTTCTACCGCCCGGCGGCGGTCGCGCGGCTGTCCGGCATGCTGGACGCGCACGGCAAGCTGCTGGGCTTGCGCAGTGATTCGGCGTCTGGCGCGCCGGGCCAGTCGCTGATGCGGCGCGCGTTCGGCCTGCCCGCGATGGGTCCCGACAAGACGACCTGCGAAGGCCTGTTCGACCATGCGTATGACGTGCCGCACCAGCAGGTGTCGCACGTGATTGTCGATACCCCGGTGCCGGTAGGGCCGTGGCGCTCGGTCGGCCATTCGCACAATGCCTTTTTCAAGGAATGCTTCATCGATGAGCTCGCGCTGGCGGCTGGCAAGGAGCCCGCTGCTTTCCGGCGCGCGATGCTGCAAAGGCACCCGCGCCATCGCGCAGTGCTGGATGCCGCCTTGCGCATCGCCGGCGAGCCCGATGCGGGTCGCGCGCAGGGCATCGCCTTGCACCAGAGTTTCGGCAGCATTGTGGCGCAAGTGGCGGAAGTGTCGGTCGATGGCCGCCGCATCCAGGTGCACAAAGTCAGCTGCGCGATCGATTGCGGTTTGGCCGTGAACCCGGAGGGCGTCCGACAGCAAGTGGAATCGGCGATTGCCCTTGGTTTGTCAGCGGCGCTGAACGACGAGATCACGCTCCGCGATGGCGGCGTGCAGCAGTCGAATTTCCATGACTATCGCACCCTGCGCATTGCCGAGATGCCAGCGATCGACGTGGTGATCCTGCAAGGGGGAGAACAACCGGAAGGGGTAGGCGAGCCGGGCACGCCGCCAGTCGCGCCGGCGGTGGCCAATGCCGTATTCAGGCTGACCGGGCAGCGACTGCGCAGCCTGCCGCTGCGCTTGCCATAGTGGCGATCAGGAACTGATCTCGTCCAGCCGCGCCAGCAGGTTGCACTCGCGCTGCCATTGCTGGCGTTCGGCCGAACCCGCCGCCTCGCGGCGCAGGTCGTCGTCGCTGCGTTCCATCTGCGCTTCCAGCAGGCGGGCGACCTGGCGCGGCTCGGGCATCATCGTGCCGTAGAACGCGACGATATCGTGGTGCTGGATCAGGATGGTCGGGAAATTTTCCACATCGAGGTCGCCGACCAGATCCGCCTGGTCTTCGATGTCGATCCACACGAACAGCGCTTCCGGATGATCACTCGCCAGCGCCTCGAAGCCGGCGCGGTATTGCTTGCAGACGTCGCACCAGCCGGCACACAGGCAGGCCACAACCCAGCGGCCGGATGACAGCGCCGAAGCCAGCTGCGGGAAATTTTCGGGGGCGAGGGAAAGTGCGGACATGGCGCGAATTTTACCCCAGCGCAGCATCGCAGCCGACCGCCCGTCGCACGGTAAAATGCCGGTCATGTCTGCATCATCCCCAGCATTTGCCCCCACCATCCTTGCGATCGAGACCTCCACCGAGCTGGCATCGGTGGCGCTGCTGCATCGCGGCCAGCTGGTTTCGCGCGAATCCAGCGGTGCCCAGACCCATTCGATGAGCGTGCCGGCCATGGTGCAAGCCTTGCTCGCGGACGCCGGACTGAAGGTCGCGCAATGCGATGCGCTGGCGTATGGCATGGGGCCGGGTTCGTTCACGGGCGTGCGCACCGCATGCGGGCTGGCACAGGGATTGGCGTATGGTGCCAGCCTGCGCGTGGCTCCGGTGGTCACCTTGATGGCGATGGCCGAGTCGGTACGGCAATCCATGGCGGGTGATGCCGGCAACCAGGTGCTGGCCGTGCTTGATGCGCGCATGGGTGAGGTGTACTGGGCGCAGTACCGCTACGATGGCCGCTGGCAATGCGTGTCGGAACCGGCCCTGTCGGCCACGTCGGCCGTTGTGGCAGTGGGCACGCCCGTGGTTTGCGGCAATGGCCTGTCGGCCTATCCGGAAGGTTTCGCGCAGCTCGCTGACTTGCAGCGTTTGCCGGCGATCATGCCGCACGCGAATGCCGTGGCGATGCTGGCGACGGACAGGGTGCAAGAGAACACGCTGCTGGCCGCGCGCGATGCGCAACCGCTCTACCTGCGCAACAAGGTGGCATTGACCACGGCCGAGCGCATCGCCGCAGCGGCGCCGGCCTCGACATCGCCGGGTGCGGCCGCTACGGCTACGACTACGACGGGAACCAGCGCATGAACCCGGTGCTGAAGCCGGCGGAGCCTGTATCCCAGGCGGCGGCGCTGCAGTTTTCGTCGATGCGCGTCAGCGACGTCGATGAAGTGACGCGCATCGAGAATGATGCGTATCCGTTTCCCTGGACTCGCGGCAATTTCCTCGATTCGCTCGACAGCGGCTATGACGCCTGGGTGCTGCGCGAATCCGGCGAGCGGCTGGTCGGCTATTTCCTGCTGATGCCCGTGGTCGACGAGATGCATTTGCTGAACATTACGGTACGGCCGGATGTGCAGGGGCAGGGCCTGGGCAGCCGGCTGATGGGCAAGGTGCGCGAGCGCGCCGCTGCCGCTGGCATGGCATCGATCCTGCTCGAAGTGCGGCCGTCGAACGAGCTCGCGCTGGCGGTCTACCGGCACATCGGCTTCGAACAGATCGGCGTGCGCAAAAATTACTATCCGGCGGCGGCCGGCAGCCGCGAAGATGCGATCGTGATGCGCTTGCCCCTGGGCGACGCACCCCGCAAAGATCAACACGGAGAAGGGCGATGACGAACGCGGAACGCCTGCGCAAGCTGCAGCAGATGGGACTTGGCCCGGTCTGGGTGCGGCGAGGCATCGAAGCACAGGATGCTGCCAATGCCGCATCGGATCCGCTCAGGCACGCGCTGAACGAAGGCGAGCCGCATGGGCCGCTTGGGCCGTATGCAACGGATGCGGCGCACGCCGCTGCCGCAGCCATGATGCCGGACACGATGTCGACTGCTGCACCAGTGCATGGCGCAGACGGCGCCCCATCAAGGTCTGCCGATGAGATCGCTGCGATGGACTGGGACACGCTGGAAGCGTCGATACGTTCGTGCACCCGCTGCCGCCTGTGCGAAGGTCGCAAGCTGGCAGTGCCCGGCGTCGGCGACCGCAAGGCGCGCTGGTTGTTCGTTGGCGAAGGCCCGGGGCGTACCGAGGATCAGCAGGGCGAACCTTTCGTCGGCCCGGCCGGCAAGCTGCTCGACAACATGATGCACGCACTCGGCCTGGCGCGCGGCGAGGCGACGTATATCGCAAACGTGGTCAAGTGCCGCCCGGTCGGCCCCGATGGTCGTGACCGTCCGCCGTCGGCCGAAGAAAGCGCCGCCTGCCGTCCTTACCTCGAACGTCAGGTCGCGTTGATCCAGCCGGACATCATCGTCGCGCTCGGCAAGGTCGCGGCGCTGGCCCTGCTCGGCCTGCCGGAAGACAGCTCGCTGTCCAGCGTGCGCGGCAAGCCCGCGAGTTATGGCGGCCGTCCGCTGCTGCCGACCTTCCATCCCGCTTACCTGCTGCGCAAGCCGGCCGACAAGGCACTGGCCTGGCGCGATCTCTGCGCGGCCAAACGTCTCGCCGACCCGCAGTAAGCGGCGAGTCACTCGGATGCGAGCAAGAGACGCTGGCCATTCTGGCCGTTCCGCATGAACGTCGATCCCGGGTTGGCAAACATGGCCCCGCTGCAGCGCGATTTTCTGCGGCGCTGGCCGACGCTGCGCAATCCTCATGTGCGCGCACTGGCATGGCTGCTGACGGCGCCCGACCTGCTCGATGCCGGCGCGCCGCGCTGGCACGGCCGCATCGCGCGCCTGCCTTCCGATATCGTTGCCACGGAACGCGACTGGCTGCTGCAGCTGGATGCGCAGCCGCAGGCATTGGAAGCCTTCCTGAATGTCCATCCGTTCACGCGACTCGGCCGTTATGCGGAGAACCTGCTCGAATGGTATTTCCGCCATGGTGGCGTGCTGCATGCCCATGGCGTGCAAGTCCGCACGCCACGGGCTGCAGGCGGTGAGGACACGATAGGCGAGTTCGATTTCCTGCTGCACCTCGATACCGGTTTCACGCACTGGGAACTGGCGACCAAGTTCTACCTGCTGTGTTCCGACGATCCTGCCGTGCAGGATGTGCAGCAGGCCGATTATTTCGTCGGGCCCAATCTCGCCGATACCCTGGGCCGCAAGATGCGCAAGATCCTCGACCGGCAACTGGCGCTGGGCAATGCGCCGGCTGCGGCAGCGTTGTTGCCGCAACCGCTGGTCGCCGCGCAAGCACTGGTCAAGGGCTGGCTGTTCTATCGGCGCAGCGATGCGGCGCCCGGCAGCGACACCGGCATCTCGCCCGCGCATTGCCGCGGCTGGTGGTGCACCTTGTCGGAGTTGGACGCGCACGCGGGACCGCACCTTGCGTTGCTGTCACGGCTGGAGTGGATGTCGCCGGCCCGCTTGTCGGATGATCGCGTGCTGTCGCCGCAACAGGCGATGCAAAGACTGGCGCAGGGATTTGCCAGCGATGGCATGCCGGTGATGGCGGCGTCGCTGCAGCGGGACGGTGATGCGTGGGTGGAAAGCGATCGCGGCTTCGTGGTGCCGGACTCATGGCAGCTGGAAGCCTTGCGGCGAACCAGGGCGTAGATGGAAGACGGCGTGCAGCGCCGACGCGCTGCGCACGCAAGGGTCAGGTGCCGAAGTGCTTTTGCTCGCCGATCAGGTGCAGTGAATCGTATTCGCGCTGATTGGCTGCATGCCGTTTCATCACCAGCCACATGATGACGGAGACGAACAGGCCGAACAGCACGATGACGACGTAGATCGACAGGTCCAGCCTCACCAGCAACGCATACAGGCCCAGCATCACCAGGATGGACAGGTTTTCACTGAAGTTCTGCACCGCGATCGAATGGCCGGCGCTCATCAGCACGTGGCCGCGGTGCTGCAATAGCGCATTCATCGGCACCACGAAGTAACCGGACAGCGCGCCGACCAGCACCAGTAACGGGTAGGCAATGCCGGTCGATGTCACCATCGTCATCACGCAGACGATCAGGCCCATCGCGAAGCCCAGCGGCATCACGCCCAGCGACTTTTTCAGCGGCACCATGCGGGCCGCGCCCATGGCGCCAAACGCGACGCCAAAGGCCACCACGCCCTGCAGGATCGCGCCGCGCGACAGCGGCATGCCGAGTGCGCTTTCGGCCCACTTCAGCACGATGAATTGCAGTGTCGCACCGGCGCCCCAGAACAGCGAAGTCACTGCCAGTGAAATCTGGCCCAGGCGGTCGCGCCACAGCGTGACCAGGCAATGCGAGAAGTCGACCACCAGCCGCCACGGTGTATGTTCCTGGCGCGGATAGTGTGCGCCGGTGCGCGGTATCTTCAGGTTGAACAGCGAGGCCAGGATGTACATCACCATTACGATGCCCAGCGCCACCTCCAGCGACAGGCCCAGCTTCAGCGGATTGAAGGTCAGCAGGCGGTTGAGCAGTTCTGCAAACTGCGCACTCACCAGCGCCCCGCCGAGCACGGTGCCGAGGATGATGGAGAGCACGGTCAGGCCTTCGATCCAGCCATTGGCCATCACCAGCTTTTCGGCGGGCAGCAATTCGGTCAGGATGCCGTACTTGGCGGGCGAGTACGCGGCCGCGCCGAAGCCGACCACGGCATAGGCGATCAGGGGATGGACGCTGAAGAACATCAGCATGCAGCCTGCAATCTTGACCAGGTTGGTGATGAACATCACCCGGCCTTTGGGGAAGGCGTCGGCAAAGGCGCCGACGAAAGGCGCCAGCACCACATACGAGGTGACGAAGAACAGCTTCAACATCGGCGTCATCCACGCCGGCGACTGCATCGCAGTCAGCGCGGAGATGGCGACGATCAGCAAGGCATTGTCGGCGAGCGAAGAAAAAAACTGCGCCGCCATGATGATGTAGAAGCCGCGATTCATTCGGGGAATTCTTTGCCGGAGGGGCTGCTGTCTTGGGCGGCTTGCTTTATACCACGAAAAGCCCGCGCCCCTTGCCGATACCCGACCCCGGCATGCCTGACAAGAACAGGCATGGCGCCCGGATGTCTGCGTCGGACGCGGCAGTGGCTGCGGTTAAAATAGAGCGTACAAATACAGATACGCAGCCCGCCTGATGCCCAGACCCCTCATTGCCATCACCGACATCGCCGCGATGCAGTCCAACCTGTCCGTCGCGAAAGCTGCGATGCCGGACGCGCGGGTATGGGCAGTCGTGAAGGCCGATGGTTATGGCCACGGGTTGGCGTGGGCGATGCAGGGCTTCGCGCAAGCGGATGGCCTGTCGCTGGTCGAGCTCGACCGTGCGGTGCGGCTGCGCGAACTGGGCTGGACCAAGCCTGTCCTGATGATCGAGGGCATGTTCTCGGTGGCCGACGTCGCCGACATGCAGGCGCATGCACTGCAGCCCGTCATCCACAATCAAGAACAGCTGGCCATGCTGGCATCGGCGCCGACCGGTGCGCCGCTCGACGTGCACCTGAAGATCAATACCGGCATGAACCGCCTCGGCTTTGCGCCAGACAAAGTGCGCGACGCCTATGCGACGCTGAAAACGCTGCCCGTCGTGCGCAGCATTTCACTGCTCACGCATTTCGCGAATGCAGAAAACCCGTCCGCCGCGCTGACGCCGGCCGTGCAGATGGAACGCTTCCGCGCCTGCACTGACGGCTTGCAGGCGCCTGTGAGCTTGTCCAATTCCGCGGCACTGCTGCTGCAAGGCCAGATACAGGGCGACTGGGTGCGTCCCGGCGTGATGCTGTATGGCGCGTCGCCCGGTGGCGGCAGTGCCGAATCTTTTGGCTTGAAGCCGGCAATGACCCTGAAGGGCGAACTGATTTCCGTGCAATCGCTGCAGGCAGGCGACAGTGTCGGCTATGGCAGCACCTTCACTGCCGACCAGCCGATGCGCATCGGCATCGTCAGCTGCGGCTATGCGGATGGCTATCCGCGCCATGCGCCCACCGGTACGCCTGTCATCGTTGATGGCGTCCGTACCCGCATCCTCGGTCGCGTATCGATGGACATGCTGAGCGTCGACCTCGGCCCGGTGCCATCCGCTCAGGTCGGCAGCAGCGTGATTTTGTGGGGCGAAGGCTTGCCGATCGACGACGTGGCCGAGGCCGCCGGCACCATTGCGTATGAATTGATGTGCGCGATCACGCCGCGCGTGCGCCGCGAGGCGCGCCGGCCGCTGGCCGCCAACTGACCGGGCGACAACGATGGCCAAGGCAAAGACCAATTACACCTGCACCGAATGCGGCGGCATCTCCAACAAATGGGCCGGACAGTGCCCGGCCTGCGGCAAATGGAACACGCTGGTCGAGACGCTGATCGAGACGGTCAGCAACCGTTACTCGGCGCAGCCGCAGGGACTGGTGCAGGGCGCGCCGGTGATGAAGCTGGCCGACATCGAAGCCGCCGACGTGCCGCGCTTCGGCACCGGCATCGATGAATTCGACCGCGTGCTCGGCGGCGGCCTGGTGGCGGGCGGCGTGGTGCTGATCGGTGGCGATCCGGGCATCGGCAAGTCGACGCTGCTGCTGCAGGCGCTGGCCAACCTGTCACGCATCAAGAAAGTGCTGTACGTGAGTGGCGAGGAATCCGGCGCGCAGGTCGCGTTGCGCGCCCGTCGGCTGGCCGTCGATGCGGCCGACCTGCAGCTGCAGGCCGAGATACAGCTGGAAAGAATCCTCAATACGCTGGCCGAGCAAAAGCCGCAGGTGGCGGTGATCGACTCGATCCAGACCTTGTATTCTGATGCGCTGACCTCGGCGCCCGGCTCGGTGGCGCAAGTGCGCGAATGCGCGGCGCAACTGACGCGAGTGGCCAAGCAATCGGGCATCACCATCATCCTGGTCGGCCATGTGACGAAAGAGGGCGCGCTGGCCGGGCCGCGCGTGCTTGAGCACATCGTCGACACCGTGTTGTACTTCGAGGGCGATACGCATTCGAGCTTCCGTCTGGTGCGCGCTTTCAAGAATCGCTTCGGCGCCGTCAACGAGCTGGGCGTGTTCGCGATGACCGACAAGGGCTTGAAGGGCGTCTCCAACCCGTCCGCGCTGTTCCTGTCGCAGCACGAGAACCAGGTGCCCGGCTCCTGCGTGATGGTCACCCAGGAAGGCACGCGGCCGCTGCTGGTCGAGATACAGGCGCTGGTCGATGCGTCGCATGTGCCGACCGCGCGCCGCCTGTCGGTGGGCCTGGAGCAGAACCGCCTGGCGATGCTGCTGGCCGTGCTGCACCGTCACGCGGGCGTGGCCGCGTATGACCAGGATGTGTTCATCAATGCCGTCGGCGGCGTGAAGATCACCGAACCGGCGGCCGACTTGCCGGTGCTGCTGGCGATACAGTCGTCGATGCGCAGCAAGCCGCTGCCCCAGGGCATGGTCGCGTTCGGCGAAGTGGGCCTGGCCGGCGAGATCCGGCCCGCGCCGCGCGGGCAGGAAAGGTTGCGCGAGGCAGCGAAGCTGGGCTTCTCGGTGGCGCTGGTGCCCAAGTCCAACCTGCCGAAACAGAAGATCGAAGGCTTGCAGGTGATCGGCGTTGAACGCATCGACGAAGCGATGGCCAAGGTGCGCGAGCTGCAATAGCGGTTGAAGTCGCCGGGATGACGAGGACAACGACGCGCTGTCCATTGTCGGCCTGCGGCCGGTCATTTGCCCGTCAAGGCGCTGATGCCGTCATCCCGGCGAATGCCGGGAACCCGTGTCGCCGATCCCGT
The DNA here is from genome assembly GCA_039806045.1 of Pseudomonadota bacterium. Lineage (GTDB taxonomy): Bacteria > Pseudomonadota > Gammaproteobacteria > Burkholderiales > Burkholderiaceae_D > Pernthalerella. The sequence continues at coordinate 4,400 of JBDKLN010000087.1, read as the reverse complement.
CGCGAAGCTCAGCGCCCGCTGACAAGCGATGAAAGATAGTCTCCCGCGCCATCAGCCGCACCGCCTTCGGGGTGGGCTTCGCAGTACCGGTCGATGCCCTTGATGGCCGCATCGGCGGCGTAAGGGTCGTCATTGTATTTGTCGGTGCCGGTCTTGCGGCGGTCTTCATGCGCCATGCTGAGGGGCGCCAGGAAGGCGTTGGTCCAGGTCTTCTTCGTCGCTGCTTCCAGCGTCATCCAATCCTTGCACGAATGATCGCCAAACAGGCTGGCGGCGAAAGTCGGTGCGTGTGCGGCAAACATCAGCAACGCCACCAGCGCGGGACCCGCGAGCGCGTGCCTTGCCGTGTTGCCCGAGTCGTAGTCGTGAAATCGTGTGTGCATGTGCTGCTTTGCAGAGTGATGAATCAGGAGGGAACTGTATCAGTTTCAGGACGCCGTTGCCGCCATCAGCAGGCTGGCTGACCGCAGGCCGCTGCGCACCGCGCCCTCGATGGTGGCCGGATAGTCTCCCTGCGTGTAATCCCCGGCCAGCCACAGCCCGGCCTGAGCCGTGCGGTTGTCCGGGCGTGGCAGGTCCGGCACGCAGGCGAAGGTGGCGCGCTTCTCAGTCACGGCCTTGCGCCAGAGCGGATGCGCGAGCGCCGGCATCTGAAGCGCCTGCGCCAGTTGCGCGCCCACGTCGGCCGTCAAGGTGTCGTGACCCTCGGCGATCGCCGTTTCGGACGCGCTGACCACCACGGCCAGCAAGCCGGCCTGCGATGCGTCGAGCTGCCCGCGGTCGAACACGAACTGTCCCCAACGGCGCGTTGCCGGATCATCTTGCAGCGCAAGGAAAGGGTGGGGCAGCACAAGCTGCCTGTCGTATTGCAGGTAGCAGGTGGTAATGGGCTCGTAGCCGTAGTCTGGAACGTTGGCCAGGCCCGCCAGCAGCGACTGTGCATTCGACGGCGAAGTCGCCACGATCACGTCGTCATGCCATCCATCGACGCCATCACCTTGCACGCGCCAGCGGCCATTGGTATCGGCGTCGTCGTTCGACAACTGTCGGATATGTGCGCCGAAGGTGACTGTGCCACCGTGCTTCTGCACGTAGGCGAGCGCCGCGTCCGGGAACAGCGCGGACAGGTCGGCGCGCGGCAGCAGCATGTCGGAGGCCTGGCGCTTCGCGGCGAGGCTGTCGCGCAGGACGTTCAGGAAGATTTTCGCGGAGGCCCGATCCGGTGGCGTGTTGAGCGCAGCAATGCACAAGGGCCGCCACAGGAGCCGGGTCAGGCGTTCGGTCTGGTCGAATCGCTCCAGCAACGCGGACACGCTGCAATCGACCTTGAGCTGCCAGTCCATCCAGCGCGCGGCACTGGCAAAGCGCGCCATGGCCAGTTTGTCCGACGGGGCAAGTCCTTTGGCGCGCAGCACGCCCAGCGCCATGTGCAGCGGCGCAGGCAGGCGAGGCGCCACAAGTTGCATGCCGTCCCCGTGTTCGGGGTAGCGCATTTGCATCGGCAGCCGCATCAGCAGCGAGGCCGGTTCCAGTCCGGCCAGATGCATCACGTGCAGCGTGTCGCGATAGGCGCCGAGCAGGATGTGCTGGCCATTGTCGAGCGCGAGGCCGTTGAGTTCGATGCGTCGCGCGCGGCCTCCCGCCATGCGTGCCGCTTCGTACACATGCACCTCGCAGCCGCGGCGCGCCAGTTCGACGGCCGCTGCGCAGCCGGCCCAGCCGGCGCCGATCACGGCGACGTTGCGGCGGTTGCGGTTGGCGTTCATCAGGTGTGGGCGCAGGCCGGCGTTCAGCCGCGTATCCAGGTTTTCCATGCCAGCCACAGCTTGCGCAGCGGCGTCAGCGAAATGCGGTGCTTCAGCACATGGAAGCCATCGCGCTCGACTTCATCGAGTACGGCGCGATAGATCGCAGCCATGATCAGGCCGGCGCGTTGCGAGCGGCGGTCGGCGGCGGGCAGCAGGGCCATCGCTTCATCGTACAGCGCATGCGCGCGGCGGGCCTGGAAACGCATCAACGCTTCGAAGCGTTCACTGTGTTCGCCGCGCAGGATTTCGGCGGCCGTCACGCCATGCTGCTGCAGCTCCGAGATCGGCAAGTAGATGCGGCCACGGCGCGCATCCTCGCCAACGTCGCGGATGATGTTGGTGAGCTGGAAGGCCAGCCCGAGCTTTTCCGCGTACTGCAGCGTAGTCGGCTGCGTGTAGCCGAAGATGCCGGCCGACATGATGCCCACCACGCTCGCCACATGCCAGCAATAGCGCTGCAACGCCATGTAATCGAGATAGCGGGTCTGGGTCAGGTCCATCTCCATGCCTTCAATCACGGCCAGCAGGTGTTCGCCGCGGATATCGAAGGGCCGCAGGTGCGGCAGCAGTGCCTGCGTGACCGGATGGGTCGGGCTGCCGGCCAGCATCTGCGCCACTTCCTTGCGCCACCAGGCCAGCGAAGTCTGCGCAACCTGCGCATCGCTGGTCTCGTCGACCACGTCGTCGACTTCGCGGCAGAACGCATACAGCGCCGTGATCGCCGCGCGGCGCGGCGGTGGCAGGAACAGGAAGCTGTAATAGAAGCTGGAGCCGCTCTGGGCTGCCTTTTGCTGGCAGTACTGGTCTGGAGTCATGGGGGCGAATGCTAGCCGACAAAGCGCAGGGAGCGCCAGCCTAACCGCAGCCAGTCACCTTTGCCGAGCTTGGGGCGATGGCGGAAGACGTCATGGCCGGCGTTCTCGATTTTCTCGAGGATGCGCAGGCCGCCCAGCACGATGAAGCGCAATTCCCAGCCGAGCCGGCCCTGGACCCGGCGCGCGAGCGGCGCGCCGGCCAGCATCAATGCACGTGCGCGATCGACTTCGAATTGCATGAATGCGTGCCAGCGCTCGTCGATCCGGCCTTGCGCAATCTGCTGTTCGTCGATGCCGAAGCGCTGGAAGTCTTCCTGCGGCAGGTAGATCCGCGCCTTCTGCCAGTCGATCGCGACATCCTGCAAGAAATTGATGACCTGCAGCGCACTGCAGATCGCATCACTCATGGTCAGCAGCGCCGGATCGCGTTCGCCGTGCAGCGCCAGCATGATGCGGCCGACCGGGTCGGCCGAGCGGCGGCAATAGTCGAGCAATTCGTCCCAGCTCGCATAGCGTGTCTTGGCGACGTCTTGGCGAAATGCTGACAGCAGGGCTCGCAGCGGGCCCGTGTCCAGCGCAGGGTATTCGGTGATCACGGTGGCCAGTTCGACAAACAGCGGCGAGCTTGCGGGTTGGCCAGCGTCGATGCGATCCAGTTCGACCTCGTATGCATCAAGCGCGGCGATGCGCTCCGTCGGTAGCGCGTCACCTTCGTCGGCGATATCGTCCGCGCTGCGCGCAAAGGCGTAAATCACGCGAACGGCAGCGCGCATGCGAGCCGGCAGCAGCGGCGAGGCGACCGGGAAATTTTCGTAATGCGACAGATAAGCGGACGTTGAGTGGGCGGCAGGCATGGAGGCTCGGGCAATTCTGTTCAGATGACGCTTCGACGCAAATGCGCTACCGCGCTCCCGGCAGGACGTTTCAGTAGACGTTCCTGAACTAAATGACAAAAAAAATTCGCTTTGGCTATAATTCCTGACCGCTGAGTCAGTTAGATTTCAACCTGCCTCGACGTCATATTTAGCAAATTATTATTGCAATTCGAGCCTTGCCCGAAGCAGGCCGAATGGTAAAGGAAAAACATGACTCAACGCGTGTCCCCACGTCACGGCATGCTGCTCGCACTGATGGCTGCGCTGGCCTTGTCTGGCTGTTCGAAGAAGGTCGAAAAGACTGAAGACCTGCGTCCGGTGCGTGCTGTCACGGTGTCGCCGGCGGGCGCTTCGGCCGTGGTTGAACTGTCGGGCGAGGTCGTGCCGCGTTATGAGTCGCGCATCGGTTTTCGCGTTGGGGGCAAGATCATCGCGCGCAAGGTCGAAGTCGGCACGGTCGTTCGTCGTGGGCAGTTGCTGATGCAACTGGATGCGACCGACTTGCAGCTGGGGCAGGCGCAGGCGAAAGCGGCCGTGGCTGCCGCCGACAGCAACCTGTCGCTGGCGAAAGCGGAGCTGGAACGCTATCGCGAACTGAGGCAAAAGAATTTTGTCAGCCAGGCGGTGCTCGATGCAAAGGACGCCGCGTACAAATCGGCGCTGGCCAGCCATGAACAGGCCAGCGCGAGCCTGAAGGTGCAAGCCAATCAGAGCAGCTATGCCAGCCTGGTGGCAGATGCCGATGGCGTCGTGACCGGCATCGACGCCGAGGTCGGTCAGGTGGTCAGCGCGGGCTCAGCGGTGGTGCGCATTGCACGCACCGGCGAGACTGAGGTGCGCGTCAGCATTCCGGAAGACCAGGTCGAATTGCTGCGCAAGGCGGTGGACGTGAAGGTCCGCAC